>DASTMN010000164.1:0-10610 GCA_035714165.1 Rhizomicrobium sp. | reverse complement strand
GGCCAAGGTGTCGCTGCCCGGCGGCTGCGCCATCGGGGCGCGGCCGGTGGAACTGCACCTGATGGCGCTGGAGGCGATGGGTGCCAAGATCGACCTGGCCGAAGGCTATGTCACCGCCACCGCGCCGGGCGGGCTGAAGGGGGCGCAAATCGTGTTTCCCTTCGTGTCGGTGGGCGCGACCGAAACCGCCATGATGGCGGCGACTTTGGCGAACGGCACCACCCGCATCGTCAACGCCGCGCGCGAGCCGGAGATTTCCGACCTGGGCAACCTGCTGAACGCGATGGGCGCGAAGGTGTCGGGTCTGGGCAGCAGCGAGATCACCGTGGAAGGCGTCGCCGGCCTGCACGGCACCGAATATCGCGTGATGCCCGACCGGATCGAGGCGGGCACCTATGCCATTGCCGCCGCCATCGCGGGCGGCGAGGTGGAACTGCTGGGCGCGTCCGAGGAAACCATCGCCTCGCTGCTGGCGCTTCTGGCGAAAAGCGGCGCGGAGGTGTCGGGCACGCCGCGCGGCCTGAAGATTCACATGAACGGGTCGCGGCCGCGCGCCGCCGATGTCACCACCGCGCCCTATCCGGGTTTTCCCACCGACCTGCAGGCCCAGATCATGGCGCTGATGACGGTGGCGGACGGCACCAGCGTGATCCGTGAAAAGATTTTCGAGAACCGCTTCATGCATGTGCCGGAACTGGCGCGCATGGGCGCGCAGGTGCGGATCGACGGCGACACCGCCACGGTGCGCGGCGTGGAAAAACTCAAGGGCGCGCCGGTTATGGCCACGGACCTGCGCGCCTCGGTGTCGCTGGTTCTGGCCGGCCTGGCGGCGGAAGGTGAAACCATGGTGGGCCGGATCTATCACCTGGATCGCGGCTTCGACCGGCTGGAGGAAAAGCTCAGCCGCGTCGGCGCGGACATTGCCAGGGTGCCGGAATAATGGGTGCCGAAATGACGGGGCCCGCCGCGAGCCGCATGACCCTTGCCGCGGAGGACGCGCAGGACCTGGAACTGCTGTCGGCGCGGTTGCAGGATGCCGTGGCCAAGCTGAAAGACATCTCCTGGCTGCCGAAAAAGCGGCGCTTCGCCGCCATCGTCAACCGCCTGCAATGGGAAGACGGCGGCAAGACGCGGGTGCGCGCGGGCCTGCATTTCGACGGCGTGCTCAAGGTGCAGTCGTCGCAGGTCAAGCTGGGCGCGGGCGAAGCGGTGGTCTCCATCCTGGCGCTGCGCTTTACGCCCAATGCCGCCCCGCAGGGCGAGGACGCCGATCCGGGCGGGGTGATCGAGCTGGTGCTGGCGGGCGGCGGCACGATCCGCCTGACCGTGGAATGCATTGACGGCGGGCTGTCGGACCTCACCCAGCCCTGGGCGGCGATCGCCCGGCCCGACCATGGAGCGGCGTGATGGCGCGCCGCCTCAATGCATCCGATAAAAGTTTTGCCGCCGATTTCGAGGCGCTGCTCTTCGCCAAGCGCGAGGAGGAGGAAGACGTCGCCCAGGTGGTGCGCGGCATCATCGCCGACATCCGCAAGCGCGGCGACGCGGCGCTGGTGGAACTGACCAACCGTTTCGACCGCGCGGGCGTCACGGCGCAGACCCTCAAGCTGACCGCCGCCGAGATCGACGAAGCCCTCAAGACCGTCACCAAGGCACAGCTGGCCGCCATCGAAACGGCCGCGGCGCGGATCGAGGCCTATCACCGCCGCCAGATTCCGGCCGACGACCGCTTCACCGACGAGACCGGCGCGCTGCTGGGCTGGCGCTGGACCTGTGTGGACAGCGTGGGCCTGTATGTGCCGGGCGGCACCGCTTCCTATCCGTCCTCGGTGCTGATGAACGCCATTCCGGCCCGCGTGGCGGGCGTGGCCCGCATCGTGATGGTAACGCCCGCCAGCGGCGGCCGCATCAATCCGCTGGTGCTGGCGGCGGCGCGCCGCGCGGGCGTGACCGACATCTATCGCATCGGCGGGGCGCAGGCGGTGGCGGCGCTGGCCTATGGCACCGAGAGCATCGCGGCGGTGGACAAGATCGTGGGGCCGGGCAACGCCTATGTCGCCGCCGCCAAGCGCGAGGTGTTCGGGCAGGTGGGCATCGACAGCGTGGCGGGACCGTCGGAAATCCTGGTCATCGCCGATGGCAAGAACGACCCGGACTGGATCGCCGCCGATCTTCTGTCCCAGGCCGAGCATGACGCCAGTTCCCAGTCCATCCTGATCACGGATGACGCCGGTTTCGCGGACCGGGTGGCCGAGGCCGCCGAACGCCAGATCGCGCTGCTGCCGCGCAAGGAGATCGCCGCCAGAAGCTGGGGCGATTATGGCGGCATCGTCGTGGTGGAAAAGCTGGAGGACGCGGCGGCGCTGTCGGACCGTTTCGCGCCGGAGCATCTGGAGATCGCCACCGACGCGCCGGAGGATTTTGCGAAGAAAGTCCGCCATGCCGGGGCGATCTTCCTGGGCCGTCACACGCCCGAAGCGATGGGCGATTACATTGCCGGGCCGAACCATGTGCTGCCCACCTCGCGCACCGCGCGTTTTTCGTCGGGGCTGTCGGTGCTGGATTACATGAAGCGCACCACCCTGCTGGGGCTGGATGCCCGCAGCCTGAACGCCATCGGCCCCGAGGCCGTGACCCTGGCCGAGGCGGAGGGGCTGGACGCGCATGCCCGCTCCATTTCCGCCCGCCTGAACCGGCGGGATTGAGGCGGTGGTGTTCCGGCTGTCCCAGATCGCGCTCGATCAGGCCAGCGTCGTCTATCGCAGCCGCGCCATCGAGCAGGAATGCGAGGTCGCCATCAGCGACCTGCTGGACGCCAACAGTTTCCGGCCGGAAGGCAGCGGCGGCGGGCCGTATCACCTGCGGCTGGGGCTGGAGGAGAACCGGCTGGTGCTGGACATCCGGCTGGAAAGCCCCCCGCCGGACGAAGCGCCCGCGCATCGCAAGGTGATGCTGTCGCTGACGCCGCTGCGCAAGGTGGTGAAGGATTATTTCGTGGTCTGCGAAAGTTATTACAAGGCGATCCGCACCGCGCCCCCGCACCAGATCGAGGCGCTGGACATGGCGCGCAGGACCCTGCACGACGAAGGCGCCGCCGAGTTGAAAAAACGGCTGAACGGCAAGATCGAGACCGATTTCGACACCGCCCGGCGGCTGTTCACGCTGGTCTGCGTGTTGCAGATGCGGGGTTGACGATGGGACCATCCGCCATCCTGTTCGCCTGCACCATGAATGCCGTGCGTTCGCCTATGGCGGCGGCGCTGATGCGCCATCTGGCGGCGGAGGGGCTGGCGGGCCGCAGCCTGTATATTGAATCGGCGGGGGTGCGGGCGGGCGACCTGGACCCCCTGGCGGTGGAAGCGATGGGCGAGATCGGGCTGGCCATCGGGGCGCACAAGCCCCGCCGGTTCGAGGAGCTGGAAGACGGCTTTTTCGACCTGGTGATCACCCTGTCGCCGGAGGCCCAGCACAAGGCGGTGGAGATGACCCGCAGCGCCGCCACCGAGGTCGAATACTGGCCCATCATGGACCCGACCGCCGTGGAAGGGTCGCGCGAGCAGCGGCTGGGCGCCTACCGGGCGGTACGGGATCAGCTTCTGGAGCGGCTGAAACGGCGCTTTTCCGGCCCCCAGGCCCCCGAAGCCTGAGGAAAATCAGGGGGAAAGCCTTGCTTTTCGGGCTTGCCCGCCCTATTCCCGCACCTCGCGAAAGCTTCAATGAGGACCCATTGGCCAAGGAAGAATTGCTGGAGTTCGAAGGCATCGTCGAGGAACTCCTGCCCAATGCGACCTTCCGCGTGAAGCTGATCGCCAATGACCACATCATCATCGCCCATACCGCCGGCAAGATGCGCAAGAACCGCATCCGCGTGCTGACCGGCGACAAGGTGATGATCGAGATGACGCCCTATGATCTCACCAAGGGCCGCATCACCTATCGCTTCCGCTAGGCGCTTGGCTTTTGCGCCGTGAAGGCGTCGCGCCATCGCTCGTGTACGTCTTGTACACTTCGCTTGGCGCTCCTGTTCACGTCCCAAAATCCCACGCGCCGCTTTTGTGCTAAGGTTGGTGTATGGCCCAGTTGATCCTCGCCAGCGAAAGCCCTCGCCGCCTGCAGCTGCTGGCGCAGGTAGGCATCGTCCCGGACAGGGTTCTTCCCGCCGAGATTGACGAAAGCGTGGTCCGGGGCGAGCAGCCCCGCGCCCATGCCCTGCGGCTGGCGACCCAAAAAGCGCGGCGGGTGCAGAGCGAATGGAATGGCGCCCCCGCCTTTATCCTGGCCGCCGATACCGTGGTGGCCTGTGGCCGCCGCATCCTGCCCAAGGCCGGTGATGACGATCAGGTGCGCAGCTGCCTGGCGCTGCTGTCGGGCCGCCGCCATCAGGTGATGACGGCGGTGGCGCTGATCGCGCCGGATGGCAGGCTGCGGACACGGCTGGCGCAGACCCGCGTTTCGATGCTGCGCCTGACGGCGATGCAGGTGAATGCCTATGTCGAAAGCCGCGAGGGCGTGGGCAAGGCGGGGGGCTATGCCATCCAGGGCCGGGCCGAAGCCTTTGTGAAAGAAATCTCCGGCAGCTATTCCAACGTGGTCGGCCTGCCGCTGGCGCTGACCGTGGCCCTGCTGGCGGGCGCGGGCCATGCCGTCTGAAATCCTGATCAATGCGGGCGCGGGCGAAACCCGCGCGGCGCGGGTCGAGGATGGCGTGCTGCAGGGCTATGCAGTGGAAAGCGCCTTTGCCGAGGGTCCCCGCGCTGGCGACATTTATATTGGCCGCGTCACGCGGGTGATGGCGGCGATGCAGGCGGCCTTCGTGGATATCGGCGCGGCCCGTGACGGCTTCCTGGCGCTGCGCGATGCGGCGGGTCCGGTGCATGAGGGCCAGGCCATCCCCGTGCAGGTCACGCGCGAAACCGTCGGCGAAAAAGGCGCGAAGCTGACGGGCAGGATCACCTTGAACGGCGAACTGGCGGCACGCGCCCGCATGGCCAGGCCGCCGGCCTTGCTGCAGGCGGGACCGGGCCTGGTGGAGCGGCTGTTGCGCGACTGGCGCGCCGATGCCGTGCTGGCGGATGATGCGCGGCTTGCCGCGCGGCATGGCGTGACCCTGGCCCGCGAGGATCTGTTCCTGCGGCACGACCTGGAAGATCAGGTGGCGGCGCTGTACCGCCCGCGCGTGGCCCTGCCCTGCGGCGGCTGGATCACGCTGGAGAAGACCGAGGGCCTGACCGCCATAGACGTCAATTCCGGCAGCTTTGCCGCCAGCGGCGGGCGCGAGGAAACCGCGCGACAGGTCAATCTGGAAGCGGCGCGGGAAGCCGGGCGGCAGATCGTGCTGCGGGGGATCGGCGGGCTGATCGTACTGGACTTCATCCAGATGGAGCGGGGGCGCGAGGCGGTGACCGAGGCGCTGGCGCATGCTCTGACGCATACGCTGGCGCGTCATCCGGCGACGGCCGATGTCGCGCCCATGAACGCGCATGGCGTGGTCAGCATCGCCCGCCAGCGGCGGGATGCGCCGCTGGCCGCGCCGCGCCCCGAACAGGCAATCCTGCGCGCCGTGGAACGGGCCGCCCGCGCCGCGCCGGGCCGCGAGATTACCGTGCGCGCCGCGCCGGCGTGGGTGAAATGGCTGTCGCAGCCCGATGTGCGCGCCGGGCTGGACCGGCGTGGCGTGGGGCGGGTGCGGTTTCTGGCCGAGGACCGGGAGGATTTCGATGTCGAAAGCTGAATGCCCCATCTGCCGCAAGCCGCCCCAGGACCGGTTCCGGCCCTTCTGCTCGAAACGCTGCGCCGACATCGACCTGGGGACCTGGCTGAAGGGCGGATACGCCATTCCGGGCGCTCCGGCCGACCCGGCAAGCGCCGGGAATCCCTCGGCAAATGACCCGGATGAGGACTGATCCGGCCGGGCTGGACAGGGCGCGGCCCATCCCCTAATAAGCCGGTCCGCCAAGTGTTTGGCCCGGCGTGCCCAGGTAGCTCAGTCGGTAGAGCAGCGGATTGAAAATCCGCGTGTCGGCAGTTCGATTCTGTCCCTGGGCACCATCTCACCGTTCGCCGATATTCGCGATGGGTCGTGCTCTGGGTTTCCCGCCACGTCGGTCAAGTGCGTCACCGAGCGCGCCGGGCTTGCGTCCTGCCGCAAGAGCATCATGACACCTGTACAATGGTGTTCGATGAAAGTGGCGGAAAATGAAGGCGCGCGTCAGGCGAAGAAACAGACGCCTGAAACCTGGCCGCCCCTCAAGCCGCCTCGTCCGTTCCGCTCCGGCGGAAAATGTCCCAGCTCACCAGGAAGATGACCGCCAGCAGCGGGCCCACCACAAAGCCGTTCAGGCCGAACACCTCGATGCCGCCCAGCGTGGACACCAGCACTACATAGTCGGGCAGCCGGGTGGACTTGCCCACCAGGAAGGGCCGCAACAGATTGTCCACCAGCCCGATCACCACCACGCCGAAAAGGATCAGGAATACCCCCTGTCCGACCGCACCGGTCGCCAGCAGGTAGAGCGCCACCGGCCCCCAGACCAGCGCCGCACCGATGGCGGGCAGCAGCGACAGGAAGGCCATCACCACCGCCCACAGCAGCGCCGCCGGAATGCCCAGCACCCACAGGGCGAACCCGCCCAGCGCGCCCTGCACCATCGCCACGATCACGCCGCCCTTCACGGTGGCGCGCACCACCTGGGAAATGCGCTTCAAAAGGATGCTCTTCTGCTCGGCCCGCAGCGGCACCGTCGCCTTGACCTTTTTCAGCAGCGCCTCGCCATCCCGCAGCAGGAAGAACAGCAGGTAGAGCATCACGCCCAGCCCCAGGGCGAAGTCGAAAGCGCCCAACCCGATGCCGATGGCACTGCCCGCGACCGCCTGCCCGGCCTGGGTCGCCAGGCCGCGCAGCTTTTCGCGCACCGTGTCCATGTCGGACAGGCCGAACCAGTCCAATGCCTGCCGCGCCCAGCCCGGCATGGCATCCAGGATGCGCTGCAGGTACAGGCCGAAATCCATTTCGCCGGAACTCACCCGCCCATACAGGTCGGAGGCCTGCTGGCCCAGCGCGACACTGACCAGCAGCAGCGGCACGATCACGATCAGGATCACCAGCAGCACAGTGACCGCCGCGGCCAGGCTGCGCCGTCCGCCGAACGACGCGTTCAGGCGCAGGAACAGGGGATGGAACAGGATGGTGACCACCAGCCCCCACAGGACGGTGCCGAAAAAGGGCCGCAACACCAGCGCGAACGCCACCGTCGCCAGCACGACCAGCAGGACGAAGGCATGATCTTCCAGCTTTTGCATGACGCCTGCCGACAGAGCCTGACGGAAGGGATAGCGCAAACCTCTCCCAGGCGATAGACCGGACGGACACGCCCCCGGACCGCATGGTTCCAGGCGCCACAGCAGGGAACCAGGCCATGACCGACCGCACCGATACACCCGCTCCGGCCCCAGCCCCCATCGCCCAAGGCCCCATCGCCGAAGACATGATCGAAGGCATCGAATCCCGCAGCAGCATCCTGCCGGTGCTGGACACCGAGTTCTTGCTGCGCCCCGAAATGCGCCCCCTGCGCTTCGCCCTGGAATATTCCAAGGCCGACATCCTGCTGCGCGACTGGGGCATCCGCTCCACCATCATCGTGTTCGGCAGCGCCCGCTGCCTGTCGCCGGAACTGGCGCAGACCCCGCCCGCCGGCATGTCGCCGGAACGGGTGACCCGCCAGCTCGGCTGGTACGCGGCGGCCCGCGCGTTCGGCGCCATCGCCTCGAAGCGCGGCGGGGCCTTCAGCCCGCGCGACCGCTGGCGCGACAATGTGATCGCCACCGGCGGCGGCCCCGGCCTGATGGAAGCGGCCAACCGCGGCGCCCATGATGTCGGCGCGCCCACCATCGGCTTCAACATCACCCTGCCGCACGAACAGCATCCCAACCGCTACATCACCCCGGAACTGAACTTCCAGTTCCACTATTTCGGCATGCGCAAGATGCACCTGGCGATGCGCGCCAATGCCCTGGTGGTGTTCCCCGGCGGCTTCGGCACGCTGGACGAGCTGTTCGAGATCATCACCCTGCAGCAGACCGGCAAAGCCCCGGCCGCGCCGGTGGTGCTGTTCGACCGCGAATACTGGCAGGACATCATCAATTTCGAGCGGCTGGCCACCGAAGGCATGATCTCGCCGCAGGACCTGGACCTGTTCAGCTTCGCCGACACCGCCGAGGACATCTGGACGGCGCTGGTGTCGCGGGGCCTGAAGGCCCACACCCATAACGGTGGAACGACCGAAGGCCCCTGAGGCCGGTATCAGGTCGCCGTCATCCGGCAGGCCGTTTCTGGACGGATGCTTCAGCGCCGGACGCTGCGCGGGATCGCCACCTGGCGCGGCGCGCCGTCCAGCAGCACCGTGCGGGCCAGTTCCTCCACCAGGTCGGAATCGGCCTCACCCCGCAGCAGCGCGATGCGGTGGCGCATCCGCGCATTCTCGGATTGAAGGGCCGCCAGCGCCTGCTGGTTCAGCGCCAGTTCGGCCCGCGCCCCTTCCAGCGCCAGCAGGCCGCGCCCGCCCCAGACCGCCCAGGTTCCGAAATAGCAGACCGCCGCCAGCGCCAGCGCCGGCAGGACAAGCACACTGAAGGAAAGGGCAAGGGAGCGTCTGATTCGCACCTTGCCAAGGAATCACACGCCGATTCTTCGGGTCAAGAACAGGATCGCCGAACGGTCAAAAATAGCGCGCGGCCATCGCTTTCTGGTTCTCATAGATGGACCCCTGCCGCTCGGCGCGCGGCCAGGGGATATAGAGCGGCACCTTTTCGATGCGCGGCGTCATCACCGGCTCGCCCGCCACGATCATCGCGTTGAACGCCTCGATATCGGCCGCCCCGTCGGGCTGCGCCCAGGCCAGCGGCCAGGCATCGGCGGCGCGGAACTGCAACAGCATGAAACGCCGGTCGGTATCGGACCGGTTGGGGCCGGAACCGTGGATCACCCGCGCATGATGGATGGTGATGGAACCGGCCGGGCCGGTCAGGGGCACCGCCCGCTCGTAATGCGCCCCCGGTTCGTGGGGGTCCATCGCGCCGCAGAAGCGGCCATTCACATGATGGCTGAACAGCGGCCCCTTGTGGCTGCCGGGCACCACCAGCATCGGCCCATTCCCGGTGGTGGCGGCATCGATCATGATCCCGACCTCGGCCAGGTCGTCATTGGTATGGGGATAGAAGACCCAGTCCTGATGCCATTCCACCGCCGCCCCGTGTCCGGCCAGCTTCATGTTCAGCTTGCTGGTGTCGGACCGGATATTCGGCCCCCACAGGTCGGTCAGGGCCGCGATGATGCCGGGATGGCGCCAATAGGCGGCATATTCGGGATGCCGCAGATGCGGCCGCTTGATGCGGCGCACGCGCGGGGCGTCGGGGGTATGGGTCTCGTCCAGGTCCAGCACATCGTCATGCCCGGTCATGCCCCTGGCCTGGGCGACGAAACTGTCGGTCACCGCCCGCAGCCGCGCCACTTCCTGCTGCGTCAGCACCCCCGGCAGGACGATGGCCCCGACTTCGTTATATTCGTCGATCTGCGCTCTGGTCAGCATGACAGCCCCCGGTCGGCATGGCGATGACCTTAGCGGCCTGCCCGGCATGGGCCTAGGCGCGACCCGCCTGTTTCCTGTGCGGAACCACGTTCCTTTCCGCGCGCATTGCCGTTAGCCTGCAACCCGCAAAGGCCCCGCGGGCCGCAGAATGCCGAGGAACCGCCGATGAAAATGTCCTTCCGCTGGTACGGCGAAACCGATCCGGTCAGCCTGGCCTATATCCGCCAGATTCCCGGCATGCACGGCATCGTCTCGGCGGTCTATGACGTGCCGGTGGGCGAAACCTGGCCGGTGGCGCGGATCAAGGCGCTGAAGGCCACCATCGAATCCCACGGCCTGGCCTTCGAGGTGGTGGAATCGGTGCCCGTCCATGAAGACATCAAGATGGGCAAGCCCAGCCGCGACCGGCTGATCGCCAACTACCAGCAGACCATCCGCAACCTGGGCGCCGAAGGCGTGAAAGTGATCTGCTACAATTTCATGCCGGTATTCGACTGGACCCGCACCTCGCTGGAAAAGGTGCTGCCCGACGGCTCCACCACCCTCACCTTCAGCACCGAGGAAGTGGACAGCATCGACGTCTCCCAGGGCATCTCGCTGCCCGGCTGGGACTCCAGCTACAAGCCGGAGGAACTCCAGGCCCTGCTGGCCGAATACCGCGCCATAGACGCCGAAAAGCTGTGGGAGAACCTGTCTTACTTCCTCAAGGCGATCGTGCCGGTGGCCGAGGAAAGCGGGATCCGCATGGCCATCCATCCCGACGACCCGCCGCGCCCCATTTTCGGCCTGCCGCGCATCGTCAAGAACCGCGACGACCTGGAGCGGCTGCTGCGGATCGTGGACACCCCCGCCAACGGCCTGACCCTGTGCTCCGGCTCGCTGGGAGCGGGACCGGAAAACAATGTCGAGGCGCTGGTGCGCGAGTTCGGCGGCCAGGGCCGCATCCATTTCTGCCACCTGCGGAACGTCAAGGTGAATGCGGCGGGCGATTTCGAGGAAACCGCGCACAAGTCCGAATGCGGCTCG
>DASTMN010000163.1:0-2439 GCA_035714165.1 Rhizomicrobium sp. | reverse complement strand
TCGCAGGAGCTGCCGCAGGCCGAGGTCGAGGCGCTGCGCAAGGCGGTCGGGCTGGAAGACGGTACGCCGTCCGCGCTGACGCTGATGCCGGTGCTGGGCCAGCGCAAGGCCGGCAAGACCGTGGTCGCCGGCAACGCCCGTAGCCACGGCTACGTCGGCGGCCACACTACCGCCGATGAAGGCCGCGAACTGCGCCGCTTCGACGCCTTCCGCGAGGATCGCGGTCGCCGCGGCGCCCCCCGCAAGCCCGGTGGCCTGACCGTCAGCGGCGAGATGGCGGCGGCGCAACGCGACAAGCGCCTGAAGGTGAAGGGTCCGCGCCAGCCCGGCCAGCGCATGAAGCCCGGCGAGCAGCGTGGCGAGAATCCGGCGGCGATGCGCACCTGGTTCGTGCCGGATGGCGTGGACACCGGCCCCTCCGGCCACCGCAACCCCGGCCAGCGTGGGCCGAAGAAATTCGGCGACAAGCCCTATGGCGAACGCAGTGGCGGCGCTGGCCGCCCCGGCGGCGGCAAGCCGCGTGGTCCTGGTGCAGGGTTCGGTGGCGACGCCCGCGGCCCGAAGCCGTTCGGTGAGCGCGGCCCGCGCCGCGAGGGCGGACAGGGTGCCGGCGAAGCACGCCCGCAGCGCGCACCCAAGCCCTACGGGCACCCGGGCAATGCGCCGCACTTCCCGTCCGACCATGCCCACGGCGGCGGCTTCAATCCGTACGGCACGCAGCAGCAGCGCCCGCGTGGCGGCAAGCCCGGCGGTGGCGGCCGTCCCGGCGGCAATGCCGGCCCCCGCGGTCCGCGTCCGGCAGGCGGCCGGCCAGGCGGTGGCAACCGCGGCCCGCGCAGCGGCAATCGCTGAGTCCCATTTAGCAGCAGGGCATGTCCCGCCGCGAACGTGCATCGACCGATCGAAAACCCGCGCCCTAGGGCGCGGGTTTTTCGCTTTCCACCGCGGGCGGCGACGCAGTGATGGAGGCGAGCCGGTACGTGCGGGAATATCCGCCCATCGACGAACCATCGTGGAAACCGGGCGCCGCTTCACCTCTTGCCGCCGTCAGCGTCTGGATGCCACACGTGGGCGCGCATGCCCAGATGGTGCCGGCGGGATAGGAAACGAGTACCGACACCGGATGCAGATCGGCCAACAGTTTGCCGCTGGGCGTCAGCATCGCATCGCCGGCCCACATCGATTCCTGCCTCGCATGGACATTGCCCATCAACGCGATGATCCGCGCGTCCGGATGCGCGTCATGGAATCGGCGCAGACCATTGGCGATGGCCACATTCCGCTCCAGGTTGGTACCCGGTTGATCATCGACGGCGAACAGGGAGACCGGTCGGCCCGCCTGCTTCAGCGCGCGCAGATCCTCAATCAGCCTGAGCATCGCCACACTTGACCGGCCATCCCTGCCCCGCTGCCAGAAATCGCTGGCTATCAGCTTGCGCACGTCGTCCGCAGCGCCCGCACTGGCCATGAAGGCTTCGAGCAACGGTTGATCCCGCGAACATATCTCCAGGCCAACGGCGACTTCCCGGGCTTCCGAAATCGAGCAGGCCAACCCGTGGATCAATGCCGGCGCTTCCTGCGAACCATGCATCTCACCAAACAGCAGCAGCGGCGCATCCGGTGCGCCTGACACCGCCGCGCAATCGACCGCGACCGCCTCGGCCGCATCGCGGCTGCATGCGGCCAGCGGAATCAGCACCGCAATTGCAACCGCCATCGCCAATCCAATACAGGCCCTGCTCGCCGCGCGGTTTTCCATTCAATGCCCCTTGGCATGCACGAGTGCGAAAGCGCTTACGATCACACAACGCCCCAATCACCGACAGCCGCCATGCCTACCCTGCTGCTCGCTCTGCTTTTGCTCGCCGATCCGCAAACGTCCACCGCCGCCGCGCTCATGGATTACGCCGACGCCAAGCGCCTGGCCGATGCGGACGAAGCCGCGGTGACGGGTCCGGCCAAGGAGAAACTGCTGGCGGCGCAGGCTGCGCTGCTGGATGCCGGGGTGGCCGACTGCAACCGCTTCGACCTGCGCGGCGATGTCACGCCCTTCATCGTGGTGATGCAGCTGGATGCGCAGGGCCGTGTCCGACAGACCTGGCGTGAGGGCGGCTCGCCGCTGGCGATCTGTCTGGAGCGGTATGTGCGTGACCGGATCCTGGTTCCACCACCGAAAGCCCCTTTCCATGCGTCGCTGGAAATCAGCTTCGGCAGGTAATCCGAATAATCTGCAAAAACAGAACAATCCGTCATTTTTCATCGGATTGAATCGTATTTGCGCGCAATCCATGATGACACCCAAGGCAACCGGCATCGCGCCGGCCCGCATTGGAGCAACGCCATGAAGAAGGTCCTCGAAGTCGCAGGCGCCCCCAGCCGGCACTGGGTCGGCAACGGGTTTCCCGTGCACGGCATGTTCGGCTACAACGGACCCGGGGT
>DASTMN010000162.1:0-27197 GCA_035714165.1 Rhizomicrobium sp. | reverse complement strand
TCGTTGTCCTTGGCGTTCTGGCCGATGATCATGCCTTCATAGACCTTGGTGCCCGGCACCACGAACAGCTTGCCGCGCTCTTCCAGGTACCAGAGGCCATAGGCCACCGCCTCGCCCTGTTCGGTGGAGATCAGCACGCCGTTGATGCGGCCGCCCACGCTGCCCTTGTGCGGGGCATATTCCAGGAACATGCGGTTCATCACGCCGGTGCCGCGCGTGTCGGTGAGGAACTCGCCGTGATAGCCGATCAGGCCGCGCGCCGGGGCATGGAAGACGATGCGGGTCTTGCCCGCGCCGGTGGGGCGCATGTCCACCATCTCGCCCTTGCGCAGGCTGACCTTCTCGATGACCGTGCCGGTATAGGCGTCGTCCACGTCCACCGTGACTTCCTCGATCGGCTCCATCTTCTGGCCGTTCTCGGTCTTCATCACCACGCGCGGGCGGCTGATGGACAGTTCGAAGCCCTCGCGGCGCATGGATTCGATCAGCACGCCCAGCTGCAGTTCGCCGCGGCCCGACACCTCGAAGGCGCCTTCGCCGGTTTCGGCCACCTTGAGGGCGACATTGCCCTCGGCCTCGCGCAGCAGCCGCTCGCGGATCACGCGGCTCTGCACCTTGTCGCCCTCGCGCCCCGCATAGGGGCTGTCATTGACCGCCAGGGTCATGGACAGGGTCGGCGGATCGATCGGATGCGAGGGGATCGGCGCATCCACCGTCAGGTCGCACAGCGTATCGGCCACGGTGGCGGTTTCCAGCCCGGCGATGGCGACGATGTCGCCCGCCTCGGCGCGCTCCACCGGCACCCGGGCCAGGCCGCGAAAGGCCAGCAGCTTGGTGATGCGGGCCTTTTCGATCACTTCGCCGTCGCGGTTCAGCACCTTGATGTTGCGGCCCATGGTGATGACGCCCGACTCGATGCGGCCGGTCAGGATGCGGCCCAGGAAGTTGTCGGCCTCCAGGGTGGTGACCAGCATCTTGAAGGGCTGGTCTTCCGTGGCCAGGGCGCGCGGCTTGGGCGGGGGCACATCCTCGACGATGCGCTTGAACAGCGGCGTCAGGTCCTTGCGCTCGTCTTCCAGCTCGTTGACCGCCCAGCCGTTGCGGCCCGAGGCATAGAGGTGATGGAAATCGAGCTGGCTGTCATTGGCTTCCAGCGCCAGGAACAGGTCGAAGATGGATTCCAGGGTTTCCTTGGGCTGGGCGTCGGAACGGTCGATCTTGTTGATGACCACGATGGGCTTGAGGCCCAGCTTCAGCGCCTTGGACAGCACGAATTTGGTCTGGGGCATCACGCTTTCGGCCGCGTCCACCAGCAGCACCACGCCGTCCACCATGGACAGGATGCGCTCCACTTCGCCGCCGAAATCGGCATGGCCGGGGGTGTCCACGGTGTTGATGCGGACCCCGTTCCACTCGACGCTGGTGCACTTGGCCAGGATGGTGATGCCGCGCTCGCGCTCCTGGTCGTTGGAGTCCATGGCCCGCTCGGCCATCTGCTGGTTTTCTCGGACCGAGCCCGACTGCTTGAGAAGCTGATCCACCAGTGTGGTCTTGCCATGATCGACGTGGGCGATGATGGCGATATTGCGGATTTCCATGGAATCGGGGGCCTTTTGCGCGGGCGAGCCGGGCTTATAGAGGCCGTCCTGCTGCGTAGCAACAAGGGGTGGTGTGACCACTGTCATGCAAATGCCCAATTTCTCGGGTTTTATGTGATATTACGGGCAGTTAACGAGATCCTGCAGGCAGGATTTCGGGACAGTTATGAGAGATTTTCGGCCTATAAGGGCCCAGTTATTAAGCCGCAATAGCCAGACTGGGCCTTTTCGCCACGCGAAATGAGCGCCCGGACAGAGTGCGAATACCGGCGAACAGCCCTTTTTCAGGGCTGTGGGGGATCGAAGTGTCGGTATTGCGGACACGCCGTCCGGCGTTGATCTGGTTTATTGTCAGCAGGATTTTACGATGAACGTGCAGATGACCCCGCCGCCGGGAAAGGCGCAGGACCGCAACAACGGGCTGGCGAACCGCCTGTCCCGGGCGCGCGCCCTGCCGCGCAAATACCTGATCGGCGGGGGCGCGCTGATCGTGGCGCTGGGCGGCTTCTGGCTGGCCACCCAGGATGGCGGCGGCCCGCCCCAGCGGCGCATGACCACCGCGCCCGTCCGCGTCGCGGCGGTCGAGCAGCGCGACATGCAGGTGATCGAGCGCACCATCGGCACCGTGGTCGCCAATGCCAGCGTGGCGGTCACCGCCCGCGTCCAGGGCCAGTTGATGAAGGCCCATTTCAAGGAAGGCGACATCGTCAAGGCCGGCGACCTGCTGTTCGAGATCGATCCGCGTCCCTATCAGGCCGCCCTGGCCCAGGCCCTGGCCCAGCAGGCCCGCGACCAGGCCCAGCTTGAAAACGCCACCAACGACGCCCGCCGCTATGCGGACCTGTTCGCCCAGAACGCCATTTCGGTGCAGCAGCGCGATGTCTCCGCCGCCAGCGCCAAGGCGCTGGCCGCCACCGTTGAGGCCGACAAGGCCCAGGTGGCGATCGCCCGCCTGAACCTGGAATACAGCCGCATCCGCTCGCCCGTCACCGGCAAGACCGGCCCCATCCTGATCCAGCCCGGCAACCTGGTGACGCCGTCCAGCAGCGTGGGCGCCTCCTCGCTGGTCACCATCAACGAAATCCAGCCGGTGAAGATTTCCCTGTCGCTGCCGCAGTCCGACCTGCCGCGCATCCAGGAAACCGCCCGCAGCAAGGGCCTGCGCGTCACCGTCAACCTGCGCGACGGCGGCGGCGGCGAGAACATCTCCGTCCCGGTGGACTTCATCGGCAACGCCGTGAACAACACCACCGGCACCATCGAACTGCGCGCCACCTATGCCAACCCGGATTCGGCGCTGATCCCCGGCCAGCTCGTGGATGTGGTGGTGGCCCTGTCCGAAATCCCCAACGCGCTGGTGGTGCCGCGCGAGGCGGTGAACACCGGCCCCGGCGGCCAGTTCGTCTATGCCGTGCGCGACAGCGCCGCCCAGCAGGTGCCGGTGAAGGTGCTGTTCGACGATTCCGTCAACATGGCGGTGCAGGGCGCGGTCAAGCGTGGCGAACAGGTCATCGTGGACGGCCAGTTGCGCGTCATTCCCGGCGCCAAGGTGAATGTCATTCAGCCCGGCACACGGTCCAGCAGCGACACCCGCACCAGCGGCCGCGGCGGCCGCATCATCGAAGGTTGATCACATCGCGAAGGGTCCGCGGACAAGCGACGTCAAGGAATAGCCAATGAACATGTCCCGGATATTCATCGAACGCCCCGTGATGACCACCCTGGTCATGGCGGCGCTCGTCATCTTCGGGGCCTTCGGCTATTCGCGCCTACCGGTCTCCGACCTTCCCAATATCGACTTTCCCACCATTTCGGTGACCGCCAACCTGCCCGGCGCCGACCCGGAGACAATGGCCTCCGCCGTGGCCTCGCCGCTGGAAAACCAGTTCTCGACGATCAACGGCATCGACCAGATGACCTCGACCTCGAGCCAGGGGTCCACCAACATCATCCTGCAGTTCAGCCTGTCGCGCGACCTGGACGCCGCCGCCCAGGATGTGCAGTCCGCGATCAGCGCCGCCACCCGCAGGCTGCCCAGCGCGATGCCCGAGCCGCCCACCTTCCGCAAGGTCAATCCGGCGGACTTTCCGGTGCTGTTCCTGGCGATGCGGTCCAAGACGCTCAAGCCGTCGGAAGTGGCCGAATATGCCGAGACGCTGCTGGCCCGCCAGCTGTCCACCATCGAAGGCGTGGCCCAGGTCAGCGTCTTCGGCAGCGCCAAATATGCGGTGCGCATCCAGGCCGATCCCGCCGCCCTGGCCACCCGCCAGATCGGCATCGACCGGCTGACCCAGGCGGTGGCCTCCGCCAACGTCAACATGGCGACCGGTGCGCTGAACGGGCCGACCCGTTCGGCGATCATCCATACCGGCGGCCAGCTCAGCAGCGCCCAGGAATTCGCCAACCAGATCATCGCCTATCGCGACGGCAATGCCGTGCGCCTGAAGGATGTCGCCACCGTCATTGACGGGCTGGAAAATCCCTATGGCCGGAGCTGGTACAAGGGCGATCCCGCGATCAACCTGGCGATCTTCCGCCAGCCCGGCTCCAACACCGTCCAGGTGATCGACACCATCCGCAAGGTGCTGCCGCAGTTCCAGGAAACCCTGCCGCCCGCGGTGGAGATGGATATCGTCTTCGACCGCAGCCAGACCATCCGCGCCTCGATCCACGACGTGCAGGAAACCCTGCTGATCGCCGGCGCGCTGGTGGTGGGCGTGATCTTCATCTTCCTGCGCCGCGTCACCGCCACCATCATTCCCTCGCTGGCCCTGCCCATCGCGGTGATCGGCACCTTTGCCGGCATGCTGGCCTTCGGATTCAACCTGGACAACATCTCGCTGATGGCGCTAACGCTGTCGGTGGGCTTCGTGGTGGATGACGCCATCGTGATGCTGGAGAACATCGTCCGGCACATCGAAAAAGGCGTGGCCCCCTATGAGGCGGCGATGAAGGGGTCCGAGGAAATCGGCTTCACCATCCTGTCCATGACCATCAGCCTGGCGGCGGTGTTCATTCCCGTCGTCTTCATGGGCGGCATCGTGGGACGCCTGCTGAACGAATTCGCCGTCACCATCATCATCGCCATCCTGATCTCCGGCGTGATCTCGGTGACGCTGACGCCCATGCTGTGCGCCCGCATCCTCAAGGACGAGCACGGCCAGAGCCAGAACCGCTTCCATCGCTGGAGCGAAAACGCCTTCAACAGCCTTCAGGCCAAGTATGACAGCACGCTGCGCTGGAGCATGGACCATCGCCGCTTCATCCTGGGGCTGTTCTTCGCCAGTCTGGTGGCCAGCGCCGGGCTGATGGCGGTGATGCAGCAGGACTTCCTGCCCGCCGATGATACCGGCCGCCTGCAGGGCAGCATCCAGGCCGCCAACGGCACATCCTACGAAAAGATGGCCGAATACACCCAGACCGTGGCGCGCATCATCGAGGCCGACCCCAATATCGAGGGCGTGCTGGCGCGCATGGACGGCTCCAACGGGCGGGCGGGATCCAACAGCGCCTTCCTGATGATGATCGCGCTCAAGCCGCTGGACCAGCGCCCGGACGGCAGCGCCGACAATGTGCTGCGCAAGCTGCGCCCCAAGGTCGCCAACATACCGGGCGTCAACGTGTTCCTGAACAATCCGCCCTCGATCCAGATCGGCGGTCGCGGCGGGCGTGCCAGCTATCAGTACACCCTGCAGGGCCTCGATATCGAGCAGTTGCGCGAATATTCCGGCAAGCTGATGGATGTGCTGCGCGCCACGCCCGGCTTCATCGACGTCAACAGCGACCTGGAATCGGAAATGCCCGCGGTGCAGGTCGATATCGACCGCGACCGCGCCGCCGCGCTGGGCGTCTCGCCCGAACGCATCGAGCAGGCCCTGGGCAGCGCCTTTGGCGGCCAGCGCATCTCCCAGATCAACACCTCGTCCAACCAGTATGAGGTGATCCTGGAGCTGGACCCGCGCCACCAGCGCGACGCCACCGCCCTGCACCAGCTCTATGTCACGGGCAGCAACAACCAGCTTGTGCCGCTGACCGCCGTCACCAAGATGACGTCCGGCAGCGTGCCGATCTCCATCAACCATTCCGGCCAGGTGCCGGCGGCGACCGTGTCCTTCAACCTGGCGCCGGGCAAGGCGCTGTCGGACGCCGTGAACGGCATCCGCGACGCCAGCGCGCGGATCGAGATGCCGGCCTCCATCCAGGGCAGCTTCCAGGGCACCGCCGCCGCCTTCCAGAGCTCGATGCAGGGCATGGGCCTGCTGCTGCTGGTGGCGATGGTGGTGGTCTACATCATCCTGGGCATCCTCTATGAGAGCTTCATCCACCCGCTGACCATCCTGTCGGGCCTGCCTTCGGCGGCGGTGGGCGCGCTGATCACCCTCTATGCGGCGCACCTGTTGTTCCTGATGGGCATCACCCGCACCGACATGTCGCTGACGCTCTATGCCTTTGTGGGCATGATCATGCTGATCGGCATCGTGAAGAAGAACGCCATCATGATGATCGACTTCGCGCTGCAGCGGCAGCGCGAGGATAACGTCCCGGCGGAACAGGCCATCGTCGAGGCGGCGATCACCCGCTTCCGTCCCATCATGATGACCACCATGGCGGCGATGATGGGCACCCTGCCCATCGCCTTTGGCTGGGGCGCGGGCGCGGAATCGCGCCGCCCGCTGGGCCTGTGCGTGACGGGCGGCCTGCTGCTGTCGCAGCTGCTGACGCTCTACATCACGCCGGTGATCTACACCTATCTCGACAATCTCAGCACGCGGCTGCAGCGCCGCCGCGCGCCGGGGGTTCCCGCCAGCCACGCCCCGGCGGAATAGCGGCTACAGCCCGCAGACCGCGCCCACAAGTGCCGGCGCGGCGTCCCGCGCGACGCCGCAGCTGCGCGCGCCCGACACCAGCATGATCCCGAAACGGCCGTGGCGGCACACCGCCGCCACGGCCGCCTTGACCGGCGCTTCACAGGCGGCAGGGGATGGGGGGAAAGCCGCCTCCTCGCGCGCGGGTCCGGATCGCGCCGCCGGTCCCAAAAGGCCAAACACCAGCAGGGTGAGACCCACGAACAGGAAAGGGCGGCGCAGGGTGTGCATTATTTACTACTCATGTAGTTTTTACGGGTGCAGAAAAACATGTCCGGCATGGGCGGCTCTCAGAAACAGTCTTTGGGAACGATGCCGCCATAACGGATATCCACCAGACAGGGCGCGCTGCCGCGCCCGACATGCGTGGAGGCCATCAGCGATTGCCCGTCGGGGCTGATCACCGTCTTGCTGGCCCGCAGTTCGGCCCAGACCCGGTTGGTCCGGCACACTTCCGGTCCCGCCAGGCGCGAGCCGGGAAGCTGCTGCGGCACGCGGCAGGTGACGGCATTGGGATCGCCCCTGCCCGTGGGCAGCAGCATCAGCGACACCGTCTGCACGGGCACCTCGGCGCGCACCGGGCGCGCCGCAAACACTGCCATGCGCGGCGCGGCCTGCGCGTCGCCGGGCACGGCCGGAACCGCCGGTGCCTTGCCCTGTGTTCCCGGCAGCGGCGGCACGGCGGGCAGCCGCGCGCCGGACGCCGCCACCGCGTCCACCGGCAGCGGCATGGAGGCCGATGCGGGCGTCCCTGTGGGCACCTCTACCGGCGCCGCCACCAGGGGAGATTCAGCGACCGGAAGGGCCTTCGCCATCATGGCCTGCACCGCCACACTGTCCGCCTCCAGGCGCGTCTGCATGGCGGAGACGGTATCGCGGACGCTTGCTGTGACCTTGGCCGTGACCTTCACCGTCAGCGGCGTTGCGGCAAAGCCCGCCATCAGCGGCAGCAGCAGCACGGCGGCGCCCGCAAGCCCCAGCGATGCCTGCCGCACCCGGTCCAGATCGCGTGCCGGACGGTCGGCCATGATCCAGTGCACCCGCTGGGCCAGGTCCGCGCCCGTGACACCGGCGGCGCAGGCCAGCGGCGACTGGAGACAGAATTTGCAGACCTTGAGAATGCCCGTGGCATAGACCTCCGGATCATGGCCCCGCGCCACCACGCTTTCGTCACAGGCGCGTTCGCGCTCGGCGATCAGGCGCGCGCCGATCAGCCAGACCGGCGGATAGAACCAGAACAGCGTTTCCACCGCCATGTGGAGGGCCGCCGTCAGATTGTCCCGGCGGCGATGGTGCGACAGTTCATGGGCCAGGATGGACTCGCGCTCGCTGGCCGACAGCCGGTCCAGCAGGCCGCGCGGCAGCACGATCACCGGCTTCCAGATGCCGACCAGTCCCGGCTCCTGCTGGCTGTCGGAACTCACCACCCTGACGGAGGCCTTCAGTCCCATGTCGGAAGCATCGGCCAGCAGGCGGCGCAGGCGCGACCAGTGCAGCAGCCGCACCGCCGTCAGGACGGCGAAGCCCAGCGCCCATACCGCCAGCATGACCAGAACCAGATTGATCCCCGGCTCCACCGGAAGGGCGGCGGGCAGCATGTCCGGCGTGGAAAAGGGCGCCGCCGCCGGGCGCATCGCCAGCAGGCCGGGCGCGGCGGGCAACGCGGCCGGCAACGGCGCGGGCGACAGGCGCGCCAGCATCCCGCCCAGTGCCACCAGCGCGGAGAACGGCAGCAGGAATTTCACCGAGGCCGCGAACCACAGCCAGAAGCGCACCCGCGCCGCGTGACGCCGCAGCAGCAGCGCCGCAAGTCCCACCGCCGCGGCAAACAGGGTGGACTGCCACAGGTGATCGAGCAGCGCGATCATCCGGACTTCTTCCGGGACAGGTCGCGCAGCAGCTTTTCGGCGTCGGCGACATCCCTGGGCGTCAGGTTGCCCGCCTCGATCAGTTGCGCCATCACCGGCTGCATCCGCCCGCCGAACAGGCTGAGAAACTCATCCACCAGGCGGCGCTGGGCGGCATCGCGGCTGATCAGCGGCTCGAAGATATGGGCGTTGCCGACCTTGCGGGCGCGGCGCAGCACCTTCTTGGCCTCCAACCGGTACACCATGGTCTGGATGGTGGTGTAGGCCGGGCGGCCCTTTTGCGGGAAACTTTCCTGGATCTCGCGGATGGCCGAGCTGCCGTTGGTCCACAGCACCTCCATGATCTGCATTTCCAGCTTGCTGAGCTTGGGCTGCCGCATGGCGCATCCTACTACATTCGTAGGCACGTTAGCGCAGGGCGGGGTCAGTCGTCCAGCGGGGTCGCCACGGCGCGGGGCCTTAAGGAGTCGAAAGGCCCGCTGAGCAGCATCCCGGCGATGAAGCCGCCCAGATGGGCCTGCCAGGCGATAAGTCCCTCGCTGCCGCCCATGCCCAGCCCGGTCAGCCCCACGATCAGGTTGATGACCGCCCAGACCCCGCTGAACACCAGGATGGGCCGCGACCAGATGGGCGCCAGCGGGACCTGGCCCGGCACCGCCCAGGGCGCCTGGCCCGGCAGCATGCGCAGGGCGGCGGCCATCAGCCCCGAAATCGCCCCCGACGCGCCGATAACGGGGATGTCGCTGCCCCAGTTCAGGGCGACATAGGCGCCCGCCCCGGCCACGCCGCAGGCCAGGAAGAAGGCCAGGAACAGCAGCCCGCCATAGCGGCGCGCCACGATGGGACCGAAGGCCAGCAGCCACAGGCAGTTGATGACCAGATGAGTCCAGTCATTGTGGAGCGCCATATAAGAGAAGAACGGCACGATGCGTTCCCAGACTGTGCCAGGATCGACCATGTGGCTTTCCAGAAAGGCACGGCTGTAGCGGGCGGGGATCAGCGCGAAGGCAGTAACCGCATCCTGCGAACGGTCGGCCGGTCCCAACACGCGGGCGGCATGGGCGGCCGCCAGCCCCCCGATCATCCAGAGCACGATGGCGGGCGCGCGGAACATGGGGTGGCGCGGTGGAGCGGATTGCAGGAAAGCCATGCCGCCTCTTTAAGGGGGTTCGCGGCCCAGGCCAACATGCCACCGTGCGGCCGGGCACTGTATCGGGCTGACACAAGCCGCCCTGTTCCACCGCCGGACCGGCACAGCCTGGGCCTGCGCAAAAGCGATCCGTTCCGGGACTGGCGCACCGGGCCGCAGAACCCTTGGGCGCAAAACCGCGCCGCGCCTGTGCAGAAAAACCCCGAATTTCCGGGCTTTTCGCGTGGATGCCGTGCCAGGACGGCACGGCCCATTCCTAACGGCGATTAAGAACTGGCATGGCGGTTGCTCTGCTCCGGGCAACAGATTGGGAAACCACAGCCATGACCCGGACAAGCAAACTGACCGCTCTTGTCGTTCTCGCCCTCGGCGCCGCCACCGCGGCCCAGGCGGGCGATTGGACCAATTCGGCCATGTACAACGGCTATGGCGCCTACACCCAGAACCAGGCCTCCAACTATTCGGTCCGCGACGGCAACGGCAACCTGACCCGCGTCGACGGCCAGTTCCAGTCCTCCACCTACTCCAACAACAACGGCGCCCAGTATGCCGGCGCCGGAGTTGGCACGGGGGGTGCAGGGTCGGCTTACGGACAGGCCACGGCGATCGGCAACCAGCTCAGCGTCGTCGTGATCGGTTCGCGCAACACCACGGTTATCGACTCGACGCAGATCAACAACGGAAATCAGACGGCAACCGCCGAACTGAACACGCACTAAGACGAAAGAAGAAGGGAAGCCCCTCCCATGACTCGCCGCGGACGTAAACACCTGATCAAGCCCCTGGTCCTGCTGATGGCAGCGGTCGGCCTTGAGGGCTGCATCAGCCCCACCCCCAACGAGATCGGCCGCTATACCGCGCCGATCGGCGGGGCCCCGGTGATCTCCAACGAGACTCCCTATTCCGCCGCCCTGCGCTGCATGGGCGCCTATGTCCGCCAGCGCCCTGTGCGCATCGCGGTCGGCCAGATCGCCGACTATACCGGCAAGACCGAAGCCGACGGCTCGGGCCGCAAGGTCACCGCCGGCGCCGCCCTGATGGCGATGAGCGCCCTGAACAAGGCGGGCGTGCACATGGTCGAGCGCTTCGACACCTCGGTCGCCGAGATGGAGCTGAAATACGCCAACAACAAGCTGATCGGCGACGACAAGGTTCCGGTGCCGCAGCCCGGCGACTATCGCCGCATCCTGTCCGGCTCGATCCCCGGCTCCGACTATTACATCGTGGGCGGCATCACCGAGCTGAACTTCAACATCCGCTCGCAGAACGCCAACGGCAATGGCGGCGGCACGGCGACCAACGCCACCACCGGCACCGCCTCGGGCAGCCTGTATGTGATGAATGTCGGCCTGGACATGCGCCTGGTCAACACCAACACGCTGGAGGTCGCCGACGTGATCTCCTACCAGAAGCAGATCATCGGCCGCCAGGTTTCGGCGGGCGTGTTCGACTTCCTGGGCACCAACTTCTTCGACATCAGCATCGGGGAAAGCGCCCTGGAGCCGGTGCAGCTGGCGGTGCGCTCCACCATCGAGCGCGCGGTGCTGGAAATGATCACCCGCGTCTATCGCGCGCCGGGCGCCTGCGCGATCCCGCTGGGCACCGACAATGACCCGCTGCGCGACTATGGCGAGCGTCCCTACTATCCGCAGGCCGTGGCCTATGCGCCCCAGCCCTATCAGCAGCCTTACGCGCCGCAGCCCTACCCGCAGCCCTATTACGGCGCGCCGGCCCCGGTCTATGCGGGCGGCTATGGCGACCGCGGCCGCATGGCGCCCTACCGCAGCTATACCGGCGGCGATGCAATGGGCGACCCCCGGCTTCGCGGCGGCCTCTGATCCCTCACTCTCGAACCAGACCTTTTAAAACCAGATACCCAGGAGTTTCATCATGATCCGCTTCAAGAGCCTTCTCGCCGCCTCCGCCCTGGTCGCCTTCTCGGCCACCGCCACCCTGGCGGGCGGCTATGGCGACAGCTACGGCGCCAACTGGCTGGACGGCTATTCCGCCCAGAATCCCATCGGCAGCGACATCGTCAACGGCCAGATCAACCTGCAGACCAACTGGTCGAACCTGACCGGTGTGGTGGACACGGTGGGCGGCGATGTGGTGGCCCAGGGCGCCGCGGCCGGCAACATGGTGGACATCACCACCATGAACGACACCCGCGTCTTCAATAACCAGTTCGTGGACTCCAAGGCCACCATCGGCTCCAACGTGGCGCTGGACGTCAACAATGTCTGGGGCAGCGTGGGCGTGAACAACCAGGCCTTCTGTAACGGCGCCAGCGTCTCGACCGATCCTGTGGTGACGGCGGTGAAGTCGAACCAGGAATGCTATGCCAAGGATCCCTATGTGGGGACCGACGCCATCGCCACCAACATCGCCGGCAACGCGGTGTTCCAGGGTTCGGCGCTGGGCAACACCTTCCAGGCCGACTCCAACGCCCCCAACTTCCCGGTCTTCAACCGCCAGCTCAATTCCTCGGGCGTGATCTCCAACATGAATGTGGCGGCCTATAACGTCGGCGGCACGGTGGGCATGTCGTCCAGCGCCATCGGCAACACCGCCCAGATCATCCACTACAATACCGGCGGGCACTAGTTTTCCGGGTTGCTCCGGAATTCTTAGGGGCAAAATAAGAGTTCCGGAGTTGAGACGGGCGCGGAGCGACACGCGCCCGTCTCTCTTATTTTTGATCCCCTCTGGTTCCAGCTTTCGCTCGGTCGCTCCGCTTCCCTCGCCCGCTGAAACCATCTCCCCTTCCGGGCGCGTGCCGCGCAGAAGGGGAGACTGGCCTCTGGAATTCCGGTTTACGTAGTTTTCCGCTTTTGCAGGCCGTGGCCTTTTGGGATATGGAACCGGCATGACCGCCCTGCCCATCGACCTGGAGGCATTCGAGGCCGCGCCCGTGGCCCGCGAACCCTTTGCCTATGCCATGGTGCCGCATTTCGTGAAGGCGGATGCGATGGCGGCGATCAATGCCGACTATCCGCTGGTCACCCATCCCGGCAGCTTTCCGCTGCCCACGCTGAAATACGGCCCGGCCTTCGCCCGGCTGATCGCGGCGATCCAGGGGCCGGATTTCACCCGCATGGTGGAACGCAAGCTGGGCGTGGACCTGACGGGGCGGCCCACCATGGTGACGGCGCGCGGCGTCTCGGCGGCGCGGGACGGGCAGATCCATACCGACTCCCGCACCAAGCTGATCACCGTGCTGATCTACATGAACAATGCCTGGGAGGCGAAGACCGGCCGCCTGCGCCTGCTGCGCGGCCCAAACGACCTGGACGACGTGATCGCCGAAGTGCCGCCCGAGGAAGGCACCATGCTGATCTTCCAGAACATGCCGAACGCCTGGCACGGCTTTCATGCCTTTGAAGGCCCGCGCCGGGTCATTCAGCTCAACTGGGTGACCGGCATGGATGTGGTGCGGCGCGAACAGTTCCGCCACCGCGTCAGCGCCTTCTTCAAGCGCTTGCGCGGCAAGGGCCAGGCCGCGCCGGAGCGGATGTAAACGCGAGCCCGGCATTCCGCAGGGCGACTATCCGCATCCGACAGCTTCCTTCCCCCTTCGGTGCGAAGCACCCGGAAGGGGGAAGGTGTCGCAGCAAGGTGTTTGCGGAGCAAACCCGAGCTGCGACGGATGGGGGTTCAACCTAGATACTCATGCCACCGGCCCCGCAGGTCGCGGATGCGCCAGCCGGTTTCCGTCTTCTGCGCATGATCGGATTCCAGCGGCACCTTGCCGAAACCGCCGGGGATATCGAGCATATAGGCGGGCATCGCCATGCCGCTGATGCGCCCGCGCAGGACGCGCACCAGCGCCAGCCCTTCGTCGATGGTCAGGCGGAAATGCCCGGTTCCGGGCGCAAGATCGGGATGGTGCAGGTAATAGGGCTTCACCCGGTTGGCCACGAAGGCCTGCATCAGCGCCGCCAGCGTTTCCACATCGTCATTCACGCCCTTCAGCAGCACCGACTGGCTCAGAAGCCCGATGCCGCCATCGGCCAGGCGCGCGATGGCGCGGCGGGCCTCGCCGGAAAACTCGCGGGCATGGTTGGCATGCAGCGCGATCCAGGTGACCACGCCCGGCGCATGCAGCGCTGCCACCAGCGCATCGGTGATGCGCGACGGCTCGGTGACCGGCACGCGGGTATGCCAGCGCAGCACCTGCACATGGGGAATCTCCGCCAACCGCTGCGTCACCTCCGCGATGCGGCGCGGCGACAGGATGAAGGGATCGCCGCCAGTCAGGATCACCTCGCGGATTTCCGGATGGGCCGCGACATAGCCGATCGCCGCCTCATAGGCCTGTGGCGACAGCGCATTCTCCTTGCCCGGCCCGATCATCTCGCGGCGGAAACAGAAGCGGCAATAGACCGGGCAGGCCGCCACGATCTTGAACAGCACCCGGTCGGCATGGCGATGCACGATGCCCGGCACCGGCGCATGCGCGCCGTCGCCGATGGGATCGGCCAGTTCCTGCGGCAGGGTTTCCAGCTCGGCCAGGCTGGGCAGGAACTGGCGCGCGATGGGATCGGCCGGATCGGCCGGGTCCACCAGCGCCAGAAGCTCCGGCGAAACGGCCACGGCATAGCGCCGCGCGACGTCTTCCAGGCTCATTTGTGCGTTTTGAAATTGGGCAGAAACACGGTCAGCAACCCGATCAGCGGCAGGAAAGCGCAGACCTTATACACGAAGGCGATGGAGGTGGCATCCGCCAGCGCCCCCAGCACCGCCGCGCCGATGCCGCTCATGCCGAAGGAAAAGCCGTAGAACAGCCCCGCCACCATCCCCACCTTGCCCGGCAGCAGTTCCTGGGCATAGACCACTATGGCCGGAAAAGCCGAGGCCATGATGATGCCGATGATCACCGACAGCACGGCGGTCCAGAACAGGTTGGCGTGTGGCAGCAGCAGGGTGAAGGGCAGCATGCCCAGGATCGAGACCCAGATCACGATCCTGCGCCCGAAGCGGTCGCCGATCGGGCCGCCCACAAAGGTGCCCACCGCCACCGCGCCCAGGAACAGGAACAGGTAAATCTGCGCCGCCATCACCGACACATGGAACGTCTCGATCAGGTAGAAGGTGAAATAGCTGCCCAGGCTGGCCAGGTAGAAATACTTGGAAAAGATCAGCAGCAGCAGGATCAGGATGCTGGTCGCCACCTTGCCGCGCGGCAGGGTGGTGGCGGCATGCGCTCCGGCGGTGCGGATGCGCGCCAGGCCGTGATGCTTGTACCAGGTACCGATTTTGGTGAGGATCACGATGCCCAGCACGGCGCAGACGGCATACAGCGCCACGCCGGGCTGGCCGAAGGCCGCCACGATGAACGCGACCGACAGCGGCCCCAGCGCCGAACCGGTATTGCCGCCCACCTGGAACAGGGCCTGCGCCAGGCCGTGGCGGCCGCCCGACGCCATGCGCGACACGCGGCTGGCTTCCGGATGAAAGACCGAGGATCCCAGCCCCACCAGCATGGAAGCCACCAGCACCAGCGGATAGCTGCCCGCCCAGGATAGCATCAGCAGGCCGAACAGGGTCGCCACCATGCCCATCGCCAGCCAATAGGGGCGCGGCTTGATATCCGAAATGAACCCCACGGCAGGCTGCAGCAGCGAGGCCGTGCATTGGAACGCCAGGGTAATCAGGCCGATCTGCGCGAAAGACAGGCGCAGTTCGGTCTTCAGCACCGGATAGATGGCCGGGATCACCGCCTGCATCATATCGTTGAGCAGATGGCAGAAAGCGGCGGCGAACAGCACCGCGAAACTGGTGCCGTAGGCGATGGTGCGGGACGAAGCGGTGGTGTCGGTCATGGCGGGCCGGACCGTGCGCCCCTGCCTGTTTTCTGACCACCCATTTTGCCGCATCGCGGCCATGCGGGTTGCGCCACCCGGCCTGACCCGGCACATTTTGCGACATAACAACAAGAACAGGGATGGAACCATGCGTTGGGCCGGAATCTTCGCACTTTCATGTCTTGTCACCTCCGCAGCGCTGGCCGCGCCCGCCGCCCCCGGCTGGTTCCTGCAAGGCACCCATCCCGATACCGGCGGCCGCAGCCCGGTGGGGCCGGGCGGCAAGGTCTTGCCGCCCAGCCGTGACGGCGGCGCGGTGCTGGCCGGATGCAGCGACGATATTGAAAAACTTTGCCAGGGGCGCTCCGGCCTCTATGCGGCGCGCGCCTGCCTGACGGAAAACCGCGCCCGCCTGTCAGGCGTCTGCAAGGCGGACCTGGCCACCCTGCCGCCTTCCAGCGTGCCCGCCTGCAGCCATTCCCCGCTCTGCGACAACCGCCTCGGCCCCACCCGCGAGGACCTGCAAAGGGTGCAATGGAAACAGACGCCGGGCTATCGCATCACCTATCCCTTCGACCTACCCAAGGGCGGCGGCGGCGCCAGCGGCGTGGGCATAGACAGCAAGGGCCGCATCTGGGTTTTGCAGCGCACCGCGCCGGGCAAGCCGCAGCTTTTCCAGTTCGGTCCTGATTACCGGCTGCTGCGGACCGTGCCGGATTCCGTCATCGGGCGGCTGGAAAAAGGCCACGGCATCAAGGTGGATCCGCAGGACAATGTCTGGATCACCGACGCCAATGGCGGCGTGGTGCTGAAACTGAACCCGGATGGCAGGCTGCTGATGACGCTGGGCGTGCGCGGCAAGCGTGGCGACTGGGATGAGGCGGCGGGCCGCCGCCTGTTGTGGCAGCCCCTGGATGTCGCCTTTGGCCGCGATGGCGACATCTTCATCGCCCAGGGGCACGGCAATGAAAGCCCCAATGACACCGGCCGCGAACCCGGCAACACGGTCGGCGCGGCGCGCATCCTGCACCTGGACCGCAACGGCAAGTTCCTGAACCAGTGGTACGGCAACCAGATCGGGCCGGGTAAATTCAGCATGGCCCATGGCATCGCGGTGGACCCGCGCAGCGGCGAACTGTGGATCGGCGACCGCGAGGAATACCGGCTGGTGGTCTATACGGCGCAAGGCAAGCATGTGAAGACCATCCAGATGCGCAACCTGATGTGCGCCGTGGCCTTCGATCCCAGGGGCGATCTGTGGGTGTCCACCGGGCGCGATGGCCAGCTTCTCAAGCTGGACCGTGACGGCCATGTGCTGGGCGCGGTGGGCAATGGTTCGGGCACCGGCACGGGCCAGTTCATCGAGGCCAACTACATGGCCTGGGACAAGGCGGGCAATGTCTATACCGGCGACACCAGCGTGGGCCGCGTCACACGGATGGGACGTTAGTCCGGCAAGGGTGTCCACAACACCATGTCTATCGCGGGCGCGCCCGTCGCCAGCATCACCAGCCGGTCGAAACCCAGCGCCACGCCGCTGGCCGGCGGCATGGTTGCCAGCGCCGCCAGGAAATCCTCGTCCAGCGGATAACGCAGGCCATAGACCTTCTGCTTCTTGTCCATCTCGCGCATGAAGCGGGCGCGCTGCTGGACCGGATCGGTCAGTTCGCCAAAGCCGTTCGCCAGCTCCACCCCGCAGGCATACAGTTCAAACCGCTCCGCCACGCGGCTGTCGGCGGGACTGACCCGCGCCAGCGCCGCCTCGCAGACCGGATATTCGTAAAGAACCGTGGGCTTGCCCTGCCCCAGATGCGGTTCCACCCGCAGGGTCAGGATCTTGGCGAAGATGTCGGACCAGTCGTCATCGTCCGCGACATCCACCCCGCCGCGCCGCGCCCGAAAGCGCAAGGCATCGGCATCGCCGTCACCGTCCGGTGACAGGGTGGCCAGAAGGTCTATCCCGGCATGGAAGGTGAAGGCTTCGGCGACCGTCAGCCATTCGGCGGCAGCGTTCGGATCACAGGCGCGGTCGCGGTGGCGCAGCAGGCCGGTGCCCGCGGCCCGCCCCGCCATCGCCAGCAGGGCCAGCGCATCGGCGATCACCGCCCGATAGTCTTCCCGTGCCCGGTACCATTCCAGCATGGTGAACTCCGGCGCATGCAGGCGGCCCCGCTCGCGGTTGCGGAAGACGCGGGCGAAATCGAAAATCCGCGTCTCGCCCGCCGCCAGCAGCTTTTTCGAGGCGAATTCCGGCGAGGTATGCAGGTAAAGGGTCTCACCCGCCAGGTCGGTGCCCACCAGCCGGGTCTCGAAGGCATGCAGATGGGTTTCGTTGCCGGGCGAGACGGTCAGGATCCCGCATTCCACCTCGGTAAAGCCCTGATCCTCGAAATGGGCGCGAATGGCCGCTTTCAGCCGCCCACGTGTCCGCAGCAGGGGCCGCCGGTCCGCATGTGTCTGGGGCGTCCACCAGGGCATTTGCGGTCAGCCAGCCTCTTTGCTAAAGACCCCTCAAATTTCCCGGCTTTGAGAGGTTTCCCGTGGTTTCGGTTATCGCCAGCTCCGTGCGCAAAGGCAATGTCCTGGAGAAGGAGGGCAAGCTCTATCTGGTCATCAGCGCCGAGAATATCCATCCCGGCAAGGGCACGCCCGTCACCCATCTGGAAATGCGCCGCATCAGCGACGGCGTAAAGACGGTGGAACGCCTGCGCACCACCGACAGCGTGGAAAAGGCCTTCGTCGAGCACCAGAACTTCCAGTACCTGTATCAGGACGGCGAGCAGTATGTGTTCATGAACCCGGTCAACTTCGACCAGTTGCATGTCGGCGCCGATGTGGTGGGCGACTATGCCCCCTACCTGACCGAGAATATGGACGTGCAGCTTCAGCTGTTCGAGGGCAACGCCATCTCCATCGAAATCGCCCAGCGCGCCACGTTTGAAGTGGTGGAAACCGAGCCGGTGATGAAGGGCCAGACCGCGTCCGGCTCGTTCAAGCCGGCCTTGCTGTCCAACGGCGTCAAGACGATGGTGCCCACGCACATCACCGTCGGCACCCGCATCGTGGTGATGACCGAGGACGGCTCCTACGTGGAACGGGCCAAGGACTGACGCTATCTGTTTGTTCATTGGGTCGCACGGGCGACGCCCTCGCTACGCTCCGGGCTGCCCGATGCTCCCTGTGGAACGGGCCAAGGACTAGCCCGCCACCCCTCAGACCCGGAAATTGATCTCGACCAGGATGCCCTCGGGGTCCGGGACGAAAAGCTGCGCGCGCTGTCCGCCGGGCACGGCGCGCTCGCGAAAGACCATGCCCGCCGCTTCCAGCTTCCGCTTCATGGCCGCCACATCGGTGCCGTGAAAGGCGACGTGATCGAAAGCGCCGGTGCCGCCAGGCACATCGGGAATGTCGGTATTGCCGCCCCAGCTGCCGGGCTTGTCGGCCGCCTCCACCAGGTGGATCACCGGCACCCCGCCCAGATAGAGCCAGTGGCCGCGAAAGGGAAAATCCGGCCGCGCCCCTTCGGTCAGGCCCAGCAATTCGACATAGAAATCGCGGGTCGCCTTCAGCCGGGCGCAGCGGATGGTGACATGCTCAAGGTGCTGGACGCCCATGATGATGGCCTTTCGTTCCGTGACGGCAGGCTGGCACCGGACCGGTTCCCCGGCAACGCCCATTCCCCTGTAAAGCGAACATGCTAACCTGCCCCCATCGTCCGCCTTGTGCCCCGCAGAGGATCACACCATGAAAAAGCAGCTTCTGATCGGTTTCCTGGCGGCCTTCGCCGCCACGCCCGCGCTTGCCGCCCTCAAGACCGGCGACGCGGCCCCCGACTTTTCCGCGCCCGCCAGCCTGGCGGGCAAGCAGTTCACCTTCAAGCTGGCCGAGGCCCTGAAGAAAGGCCCCGCCGTCGTCTATTTCTATCCCAGCGCCTATACCAAGGGTTGCGATATCCAGGCCCATGCCTTTGCCACCAACGCCGACAAGTTCGCCGCCGCCGGCAGTTCGATCATCGGCGTGTCGGCTGACAGCATCCAGCGCCTGAACCAGTTCAGCGCCGATCCGGCCTATTGCGCGGGGAAGTTTCCCGTCGCCAGCGACCATGACCACAAGGTCGCGGCCGCCTATGACCTGGCGGTCGGCGCCGCCCGCGAAGGCGCCAAGGATGTGCGCGGCGAGGAGATCGGCCACGCCTTCATCGAGCGGGTGACCTATGTGATCGACCGCAAGGGCAAGGTGGTCGCCACCCTCTCCTCCAAGACCGACAATCTTTCGCCCGAGGAGCATGTCGAAAAATCGCTCCAGATCGTCCAGGCGATGAAATAGGGCCGTAAGGCCGCCACACAGGACAGCGCCCGGCCCTTTTTGGAGAGGGCCGGGCGTTTTCTTTCGGGCTGACACAATTTGTAACAGCCACAGGTTGCAGTGTGTCCCCCGCCCCTGATGCTGCATTGCAGCAGCCTGAAATAATTGAATAAATACAATGGCTTGATGTGGCTGAAATGCCACGCGAGCGTGGCAAGGTTACGTCTTTGCCCGTGGCCGGACTCTTGCTCTATTCCCTGCGGGCTGACGGTCGTTTGGGGGCAAATCCGAACACGCATGTCCGACAATGCCGCCGGTGGGGCCTCAAGCGCCAGCACCGGCACCTGATTGAAACGCAAAGCCGGGAATGCCCTTCGTGACCAACCTCAAGCGCCTGATGAGCGGCATGGCCGTTGCCGCCGCGATCCTGGCTCCGCTGCCCGGCCATGCCGCCAGCAACCGCCCCGTCACCAACATCACCCAGGACGTCTTCTCCTTCTTCGGCCTGGGCGGCGACCAGACGAACAATCCGACCGATCCGGCACAGGTGGCCGTGCCCATGCGCCCGGCGGCGGAATTGCAGCCGCGCGTGATCGAGCATCCGGAAATCGCCCATATCGACCAGAAGGTACTGCCCAAGTCCGCCCCTGCCGCCCCGTCGGTGGTGCGCGCGGCCAAGCGGCTGTTCTGCGTGGAATATGCCCGCATGCGGTCCGGCCTGGCGGTGTTCGGCGACGCCAAGCACTGGTGGGACCGCGCCAAGAATCTCTATACCCGCGTCTCCCACCCGGTCGAGGAAGCGGTGATGGTCTTTTCCGGCACCAAGCGCCTGAAGCGCGGCCATGTCGCGGTGGTGACCCATATCGTCAGCCCCCGCCAGATCATCGTCGACCAGGCCAACTGGCAGAACAAGGGCGAGATCGACCTGGCGACGCCGGTGCTGGATGTCAGCCCGGACAATGACTGGAGCCGCGTGCGGGTCTGGAACATCCAGACCGGCCAGTTCGGCACCCATGTCTATGCGGTCAGCGGCTTCATCTCCAAGGAGCTGGTGCGCCAGGCCTCGCGTTAAGGCTTCGCGTTAGGCCTCCCGCCACCGCGCATCACGGGCTAGTCTGGCGTCATGCCGGAGCCGCTATCGCCCCCCCGAATCTCGATCATCACACCCACGCATGGGCGGCAGGATCTGCTGTGCCACCAGCATCAGCTGGTGCTGGCGCAGACGGTGCAGGATTTCGAATGGCTGATCCTGGATGACAGCCCGCAGCCCTCGGCCTATTTCACCGCGCTGACCGATCCGCGCATCCGTTACCACCACCAGCCACGGAAGCAGCTTGTCTATGCCAAGCGCAACTGGCTGTGCGAGCAGGCCCGCGCGCCGGTCATCGCCCAGTTCGATGATGACGACTATTACGCCCCGGCCTATCTGCAAACCATGCTGGCGCGGCTGGAGGAGAGCGGCGCAGCCATCACCAAGCTGTCGGGCTGGTTCGTCTATTCGGCCAACCTGCGGCGGCTGGGCTATTGGGACACCGCCAACCTGCTGGGGCTGCATTTCACCTTCGGGCCTGAGCCGGTGCTGCAGGGCTTTGTGAACCAGACGCCGCCCGAGAACATGAAGAACAACTGGCTGGGCTATGGCTTCAGCTATGTCTTCCGCCGCGCCGCCTGGGAGGCCGCGCCGTTCCCCGCGATGGATTATGCCTCGGATTACGGCTTCGTTTCGGCCGCGATCGCCGCCGGCCAGCGCTTCGACCATTTCGCCGACACCAGCGGGATATGCCTGCACATCCTGCGGCGGGACAACATGTCCAAAAGCTTTCCGCAGTATCTGCTGCCGGATTTCCTGCTGGACCGGCTGTTCGGCGCGGCGGCACAGCCGCTGCTGGCGTAAGGCCAGCGCACAAAGCAGGCGATTGAGGCGCACAAACGCAAAAGCCCCGCACGGTTTCCCGTGCGGGGCTTTTGGAATTGTGAAGGCGGGGTGCTTGAGTTTCAGTCCTTGGCAGACCTGGCAGCGTTCTACTCTCCCGCGGCTTGAGCCGCAGTACCATGGACGCAGAAGGCTTTGACGGCCGAGTTCGGAATGGGATCGGGTAGAATTCCTTCGCTATGACCACCAGGTCGGCAAAGGACTGAAACCTTCGCCCACCCCACTTCTAAAGAAGACGGGCAGGCGGCACGGAATAATACGACACTTGGGAGACCGAATTTTATTTCTTGTCACGCCTGGCTTTGTTTCCAGACATGGAACGGTGCTGCTTGCGATCAAGCCAATCGAGCAATTAGTACCAGTAAGCTCAACGCATTGCTGCGCTTACACACCTGGCCTATCGACGGGGTAGTCTTCCCCGGCTCTCAAGCGAAACCTGGTTTTGAGGTGAGTTTCCCGCTTAGATGCTTTCAGCGGTTATCTCGTCCGTATTTAGCTACTCGGCTATGCGGCTGGCGCCACAACCGATCCACCAGAGATACGTTCCTTCCGGTCCTCTCGTACTAGGAAGAAGTCCTCTCAAGTTTCGAACACCCACGGCAGATAGGGACCGAACTGTCTCACGACGTTCTAAACCCAGCTCACGTACCACTTTAAATGGCGAACAGCCATACCCTTGGGACCGGCTACAGCCCCAGGATGTGATGAGCCGACATCGAGGTGCCAAACCGCACCGTCGCTATGGACGCTTGGGTGCGATCAGCCTGTTATCCCCGGCGTACCTTTTATCCGTTGAGCGATGACCCTTCCATTCGGGATCACCGGATCACTATGACCGACTTTCGTCTCTGCTTGGCCCGTCGGCCTTGCAGTCAGGCAGGCTTTTGCCATTGCACTCAACATCCGATTTCCGACCGGATTGAGCCTACCATCGCGCGCCTCCGTTACTCTTTGGGAGGCGACCGCCCCAGTCAAACTGCCTACCATACACTGTCTCGGATCCCGTTCAGGGAACGCGGTTAGACATCAGGAACAAGAAGGGTGGTATTTCACATTGCGGCTCCACCAAGGCTAGCGCCTCGGCTTCAATGCCTACCACCTATTCTACACATCCCATTCCTAATGCCAGTGTAAAGTTGCAGTAAAGGTGCACGGGGTCTTTCCGTCTGACCGCGGGAACCCCGCATCTTCACGGGGAATTCAATTTCGCTGAGCCTGTGTTGGAGACAGTGGGGAAGTCGTTACGCCTTTCGTGCAGGTCGGAACTTACCCGACAAGGAATTTCGCTACCTTAGGACCGTTATAGTTACGGCCGCCGTTTACTGGGGCTTCGATTCAACGCTTTCACATCTCCTCTTAACCTTCCAGCACCGGGCAGGCGTCAGACGCTATACGTCATCTTTGGATTTCGCAGCGCCCTGTGTTTTTAGTAAACAGTCGCCACCCCCTGCTATGTGCCCCCGGCCAAGACTTGCGTCGAGACCGGGCCCTCTTCTTCCGAAGTTACGAGGGCAATTTGCCTAGTTCCTTCAACACAGTTCTCTCAAGCGCCTTAGCATACTCTGCCAGTCCACCTGTGTCGGTTTGGGGTACGGGCTATACGCGGGAGCTATTTCCTGGGACCACTTCACGGCCCGCCCAATCCAGTAAGGGCGAACAATTTACGTGATCCGTCACTACCCGCAGGCTGAGGAATATTTACCTCATTCCCATCGACTACGCCTTTCGGCCTTGCCTTAGGGGCCGGCTAACCCTGCGCAGATTAACTTGACGCAGGAACCCTTGGACTTACGGCGAGAGGGTCTCTCACCCTCTTTATCGCTACTCATGTCAGCATTCTTACTTCCGATACCTCCAGGGTCTCTCACGATTCCCCTTCGCAGGCATACGGAACACTCTGCTACCATTCCACCTTGCGGTGAAATCCTAAGCTTCGGCTCGTGGCTTGAGCCCCGTTACATTTTCGGCGCAAAGTTCCTTATTTAGATCAGTGAGCTGTTACGCTTTCTTTAAATGATGGCTGCTTCTAAGCCAACATCCTGATTGTTTTGGGAACCTCACATCCTTTCCCACTTAGCCACGAATTGGGGGCCTTAGCTGTAGGTCAGGGTTTTTATCCCTCTTCACGACGGACGTTAGCACCCGCCGTGTGTCTCCCGTACTCAGCACTCTTTGGTATTCGGAGTTTGGTTAGGTTTGGTAAGCGGTGAAGCCCCCTAGCCCATCCAGTGCTCTACCCCCAAAGGTGATATACGAGGCGCTACCTAAATAGCTTTCGCAGAGAACCAGCTATCTGCAAGTTTGATTGGCCTTTCACCCCTAGCCACAACTCATCCCCGACTTTTTCAACAGGCGTGGGTTCGGTCCTCCAGTGCGTGTTACCGCACCTTCAACCTGGTCATGGCTAGATCACTTGCTTTCGGGTCTCATCCGTCTAACTCAGTCGCCCTATTCAGACTCGCTTTCGCTGCGCCTCCGCCTTGTGGCTTAAGCTTGCTAGACAGACGAACTCGCTGACCCATTATACAAAAGGTACGATGTCACCCGCTCACCAAAGGCGAGGCGGACTTTTTTCGGACCCTGTTTCAACATCAACAATGTCGTCATGCACCGATCGTTTTCACGACCGATGTTTTTCGACACTGCGTTTGAAGCAAGGTTCGATAAAGCCGCTCAACTTTGGAGAGCGGGCTCCATCTGTTTGTAGGCATCCGGTTTCAGGTCTCTTTCACTCCCCTTGCCGGGGTGCTTTTCACCTTTCCCTCACGGTACTAGTTCGCTATCGGTCACACACGAGTACTTAGGCTTGGAAGATGGTCCTCCCATGTTCAGACAGGGTTTCACGTGCCCCGCCTTACTCGAGGACCTTCAAGCTTTTTACCCGTACGGGGCTATCACCCGCTATGGCTGTCCTTTCCAGAACATTCCGGTTTTTACTTGAAGGCCACTGGCCTGGTCCGCGTTCGCTCGCCACTACTAACGGAGTCTCAATTGATGTCCTTTCCTACAGGTACTTAGATGTTTCAGTTCCCTGCGTTCGCTCCTCTCACCTATGTATTCAGTGACAGGTAATCCTTGCGGATTGGGTTCCCCCATTCGGAAATCTGCGGGTCAAAGGGTGCTCGCCCCTCACCGCAGCTTATCGCAGCGTGCTACGTCCTTCATCGCCTGTGTGTGCCAAGGCATCCCCCAGATGCCCTTGCTTTAACGCTTGATCGCTCAGCAATCGTTCCATGCCCAGAAACAAAGCCAGCGCACCAACGACTTGGTGCGTGTTTCGAGTCCAGACTATGGCTTCATGCGATCAGTCTTGAGTGTCGTATTATAGATCAACCGGTTGTGCGAACCGGCTAACCCGCCTTCACAATGTCAATTCACCGCCGTTTCCGGTGGCGAAACTGTTTGTCATTCCGTCGTCTGACGATGCCTGGTCGGCGATTGGTGGAGCCAATCGGGATCGAACCGATGACCTCAAGCTTGCAAAGCTAGCGCTCTCCCAACTGAGCTATGGCCCCGTTGTAGTTGAGATCGGTAAATGGTGGGCCTGGGAAGACTTGAACTTCCGACCTCACGCTTATCAAGCGCGCGCTCTAACCAACTGAGCTACAAGCCCGATGAGGCATCGTACGGCACGCGGGACCGATGCCCCGCGGCGCGACGGAATTAGGAAGGGAAACGTAGGCGGCGGCAAGGCGCCAATTGTCTATAGGCGATGTTTGGGATGGCTCGTGAGAGATCCGAAAACATCGATCCTTAGAAAGGAGGTGATCCAGCCGCAGGTTCCCCTACGGCTACCTTGTTACGACTTCGGCCCAGTCGCTGATCCTACCGTGGCCGGCTGCCTCCTTGCGGTTAGCGCACCGTCTTAAGGTAGAACCAACTCCCATGCCGTGACGGGCGGTGTGTACAAGGCCCGGGAACGTATTCACCGCAGCCTGCTGTTCTGCGATTACTAGCGATTCCACCTTCATGCACTCGAGTTGCAGAGTGCAATCTGAACTGGGATGGTTTTTTGGGATTAGCCGCTTCTCGCGAAGTAGCTGCCCACTGTCACCACCATTGTAGCACGTGTGTAGCCCAGGGTGTAAGGGCCATGAGGACTTGACGTCATCCCCACCTTCCTCCGGCTTGTCGCCGGCGGTCCCTCTAGAGTGCCCAACTGAATGATGGCAACTAAAGGCGAGGGTTGCGCTCGTTGCGGGACTTAACCCAACATCTCACGACACGAGCTGACGACAGCCATGCAGCACCTGTCTCTGCGTCCCTTGCGGGAAAACTCCCATTACGGAGCGGTCGCAGGATGTCAAACCCTGGTAAGGTTCTGCGCGTTGCGTCGAATTAAACCACATGCTCCACCGCTTGTGCGGGCCCCCGTCAATTCCTTTGAGTTTCAACCTTGCGGCCGTACTCCCCAGGCGGAATGCTTAATGCGTTAGCTGCGCCACTGAACAGCAAGCTGCCCAACGGCTGGCATTCATCGTTTACGGCGTGGACTACCAGGGTATCTAATCCTGTTTGATCCCCACGCTATCGCGCCTGAGCGTCAGATACGAGCCAGTGAGCCGCCTTCGCCACTGGTGTTCTTCCCAATATCTACGAATTTCACCTCTACACTGGGAATTCCACTCACCTCTCTCGTCCTCAAGCTAAACAGTTTCAATGGCAGTTCCGGAGTTGAGCTCCGGGCTTTCACCACTGACTTGGATAGCCGCCTGCGCGCGCTTTACGCCCAGTAATTCCGAACAACGCTAGCCCCCTTCGTATTACCGCGGCTGCTGGCACGAAGTTAGCCGGAGCTTCTTCTACGGGTACCGTCATTATCGTCCCCGTCGAAAGAGTTTTACAACCCGAAGGCCTTCATCACTCACGCGGCATGGCTGGATCAGGGTTTCCCCCATTGTCCAAGATTCCCAACTGCTGCCTCCCGTAGGAGTCTGGGCCGTGTCTCAGTCCCAGTGTGGCTGATCTTCCTCTCAGAACAGCTATCGATCGTCGCCTTGGTGAGCCATTACCTCACCAACAAGCTAATCGAACGCGGGCTAATCTTTCGGCGATAAATCTTTCTCCGCTAGGACGTATACGGTATTAGTTGCAGTTTCCCGCAGTTATTCCGTACCGAAAGGTATATTCCCACGTGTTACGCACCCGTCCGCCGGTGATGTATTGCTACACCCCCTAGACTTGCATGTTTGAGGCCTGCCGCCAGCGTTCGTTCTGAGCCAGGATCAAACTCTCATGTTTTGATCCTAATGCAGACGACGCCAACGCTCTTGAATGACTGGCTTGCGCCGGTCAGTTGCGTGTTCGCAAAACTGAATTGACTTTGGGTTTGGCTGGCTTTCGCCAACCGAACATTTACTCAATTTTTGTCTTGCAGAAGAACGCGAGCATTATGCGTCGTTGCTCGAAAATTCACATCCAAAGCCGAAGCCCTGGGTGTGAGTGGCATACCGAGCCGCCGCCCACGTTCCCCTTCCTGTGATCACAATGTCAAACAGCGCCGTCAGACGATTTTCGCGTCTAATTTCAACGGTGAACACCGCTTCTCAGCAACAGCCGCGAAGCAGCGTGGGCGCGGGTTATAGGTGCGGGGTTTTGGGAAGTCAAAGGCAAAAAGGCGGGAAATGACGCTTTTTTTCGACGCCCTGTGGATGGATGCCGCAAACGCGAAAAA
>DASTMN010000161.1:0-4545 GCA_035714165.1 Rhizomicrobium sp. | reverse complement strand
ACCGAAAAGCTGCTGGAGCGCCTGACCGCCGAACTGGCCGAATGGAACGCCAAAAAGAATAGCCTGGAACGCGCCCGCGCGGTCGCCGCCGGGCTTCTGGATACCAGCACCAGCCAGCTTACCAATGCCCAGGCGCGGCTGGATGCGGCGCTGGAAAGCGCCAAGGACGCGCCCGACGTTCATGCCGCCGAGGCGGAAACCGAAACCGCGCGCGGCGCGTCTGAAACCGCCCGCACCGCCGCCACACAGGCGCGCACCGCCTATAACGATGCCGACGCCGCCGAACGCGCGGCGCGCGAGCCGCTGGAGGCCGCCGAACGCGAGGCGGGCCGTCTGGCCGCCGAAGTGAAGGCGCTGGGCGACCTGCTGAATGTCGAGGGCGAAGGCCTGTTCCCGCCGCTGGTGGATGCCGTCACGGTCCAGTCCGGTTATGAGGCCGCGCTGGGCGCGGCGCTGGGCGACGACCTTCAGGCCCCGCTGGACAATTCCTCGCCGCATCACTGGCGCGACCTGGGCGCGTTTGAGTTCGATCCCAACCTGCCCGATGGCGCCAGGCCGCTGAGCGATTTCGTGCAGGCCCCGTCGGCGCTGGCCCGCCGCCTGGCCATGACCGGCCTGGTGTTTCCGGACCAGGGCGCGGCGCTGCAATCCCAGCTCAAGCCCGGCCAAGCGCTGGTATCGGCGCGCGGCGACCTGTGGCGTTGGGACGGCTTCATCGCCAGCGCCGAAGCGCCCTCCGCGTCGGCCATCCGCCTGGCCCAGCGCAACCGCCTCGCCGCCCTTGAGGTGGAAGCCGAACGGGCCCGCGAAGTTCGCGCCGCGCGCTTCGCCGATTACTCCACCGCCAAGGATGCCGCCCAGGCTGCCCGCGAAGCCCTGCGCGCCGCCGAACAGGACGAACGCGGCGCCGAGCAGACGCTGATCAAGGCGCAGGACATGGCGACCCGCGCCGCCCGCGCCGCCGCCGAACGCGCCAGCCAGCTGGCCTCGCTGGAAGCGGAAATCCGCCGCCTGACCCAGTCGGTCGAAGCCGCCGAGGAGTCCCGCAAGCAGGCGGTGACCGGGCTGGAAGAACTGGGCGACGGCGTGCAGCTCAACCAGGATGTCGCCGATGCACGCGGCAAGACCGCCGATGCCCGCACCCAGGCCAGCGAGGCGCGTGGCGCGCTGGAAGGCCTGCGCCGCGAGGGCGAGGCCCGACAGCGCCGCCTGGCCGCCATCCATGACGAGCAGGCCCGCTGGAATACGCGCAAGGCCGATTCCGAAGCCAAGGCCGCCGAGCTGACCCGCCGCCAGGAAGAACTGGCGGTGGAGCTGACCGCCGCCGAAGCGGTGCCCGAACAGATCGCCGAAAAGCGCAACGCGCTGATGGATGCCATCGCCACCGCCGAGGCGGCGCGCAACGAAGCCTCCGATGCGCGCCAGCAGGCCGAAACCGTGCTGGCCGAAGCCGACAAGCTGTCCAAGGCCGCCGATGCCGCCCTGTCGGCGGCGCGCGAGGAACGCGCCCGCGCCCAGGCGCTGTCGGAAAGCGCCCTGCAGCGCATCGAGGAACTGAAGACCCGAATCCAGGACGAACTGGAATGCGGCCCAGCCGACCTGGCCGAACGCGCCGAGATCCAGGAGGGCGAGGAACTGCCGCCGCTGGAGCAGGCCGAGAAGCGTGTCGAGCGCCTGAAGAACGAGCGCGAGCAGCTTGGCGGCGTGAACCTGCGCGCCGAGGAAGAAGCCGCCGAGCAGGAAGCCCGCATGACCACGCTGGTGGCCGACCGCGACGACCTGACCGGCGCGATCGACCGCCTGCGCCGCGGCATCCAGAGTCTGAACAAGGAAGGCCGCGAGCGCCTGCTCGCCTCCTTCGAGAAGGTCAATGAGAACTTCCAGCAGCTTTTCACCAAGCTGTTCGAGGGCGGCGAAGCCAAACTGACCTTCACCGAGTCCGAAGATCCGCTGGAAGCGGGGCTGGAAATCTTCGCCCGCCCGCCGGGCAAGCGGTTGCAGTCGCTGGCGCTGCTGTCGGGCGGCGAACAGGCGCTGACCGCCATGGCCCTGATCTTCGCGGTGTTCCTGGTGAACCCCGCCCCGGTCTGCGTGCTGGACGAAGTGGACGCCCCGCTGGACGACGCCAATGTCGAACGCTTCTGCAACATGCTGAACCGCATGACCGAGCTTTCGGGCACCCGCTTCCTGGTCATCACCCACCATGCCCTGACCATGAGCCGCATGGACCGCCTGTTCGGCGTCACAATGGCCGAGCGCGGCGTCAGCCAGCTTGTGTCGGTGTCGCTGTCCGAGGCCGAGAAGATCGCGGCGGAGTAAGTCCGCCAGAGGCCCCGCCCTTTACGGAGGGCCGCTTGCGAGCGATTCTCCCTTCAAGGGCATGGTTTGGCTTGACGATTTGCCGCGCCCGCGATTTTCCCTTTATTGTCAGTTATTTGACGGCGTTTGTGATCCTTGACACCCCATGAGGTCGCACATATGGTCCGCCCGCCTTTGACGCGCTGCAAAGGCCAGTTTCCGGGCGGTTTTTCGGTATTCGGGAGGCGGTTTTGACGGCTCCAGACCCCGACAGGTTGACCCGGCTGGGCAAGCAGCTCGACGCACTCCAGGCCCGGCAGACGGATGCGAACAAGCGTCCTGCGCCGAACAATCTGGGGATTGCGGGACGGTTTGCGACCGAGATGGTTGCGGCGCTGATCGTGGGGGGCGGCCTGGGATGGGGCATCGACTGGCTGTTCGGCCATTTCGGTTTCCGCACCCGCCCGGTCTTCCTGATTGTGTTTTTCATGCTGGGCGCCGCGGCGGGAATCCGCAACGTGATGCGCGCGGCAAGCGAGATCAACGCCGAGATCGCGGCCAAGGCGCCGCGACAGGCCGACGAGGAGTGACGGCACCGTGAATCCGATGGAGCAGTTCGCCGTCACGCCGCTCTTTTCCGAGCCGCTGCTGCACATTGCCGGCCACCCCATCTATTTCACCAAGCAGGCGCTGATGATGGTGCTGGTGGCGGTGCTGTCGTCGCTGTTCCTGACCATCGCGGTGAAGCCGGGCCGCCTGGTGCCGTCGCGCGGCCAGTCGGTGGCCGAACTGTCCTACAAGTTCGTCGCCGACATGATCCATTCGACCACCGGTTCGGATGGCCTGAAATTCTTTCCCTTCGTCTTCACCCTGTTCATGTTCGTGCTCTGCTCGAACTTCTTCGGCCTGATCCCCGGCAGCTTCACCGTCACCAGCCAGATCGCGGTGACCTTCGCCCTGGCGGCGCTGGTGATGCTGACCGTCGTGGTGGTGGGTTTCGCCAAGCACGGCATCGGCTTCCTCAAGCTGTTCGTGCCCCATGCGCCCTGGTACCTGCTGATCCTGCTGGTGCCGATCGAACTGATCTCGTTCCTGACCCGCCCCATCAGCCTGTCGGTGCGTCTGTTCGCCAACATGCTGGCGGGCCACACCATGCTGGCGGTGTTCGGCGGTTTCGCCGTGTCGCTGAGCGCGGCGGGCGGCATCTATATGGGCATCGCCATCGCGCCGCTGCTGCTGATCGTCGGCATCATCCTGCTGGAACTGCTGGTGGCCTTCCTGCAGGCCTATGTCTTCGCCGTCCTGACCTGCATCTATCTCAACGAAGCCCTTCACCTGCACGATCACCACTAACCTCGACCTTCAAACCACGAAAAGGACTTACGACCATGGAACTCGCAGCTGCCAAAATGATCGGCGCCGGCCTCGCCTGCTTCGCGCTCATCGGCGCCGGCATCGGCATCGGCAACATCTTCGCCAGCTACCTGTCGGGCGCGCTGCGCAATCCGGGCGCCGCCGCCAGCCAGACCACCAACCTGCTGCTGGGCTTCGCGCTCTGCGAAGCGACCGGCCTGTTCGGCCTGGTCATCGCCCTGCTGATCCTGTTCACGTAAGCCCTAATGGCTGACGAAGCGGTCCATCACGCGACGACGGAAGCGCCGGCCCATCACGGGTCCGGCGGTTTCCCGCCGTTCGACACCACCAGCTTTCCAAGCCAGTTCTTCTGGCTGGTCATCACGTTCAGCTTCCTGTTCGTGATGCTGTGGCGCGTGGCGGGGCCGCGCATCCAGGGCGCGATCACCCATCGCCGGGACACGATCAACGGCGCCATCGCCGAGGCCGGCAAGGCCAAGGCCGACGCCGAGGCGGCACAGGCGGGGTATGAATCCGCCCTTGCCGGCGCCCATGCCCGCGCCAAGGCGCTGGCGGAGGAAACCCGCAGCGCCCTCGCCGCCGAGATCGCCACGGCCAAGGCGGACGCCGACGCCGTGACGGCCAAGGCGATGCAGGAGGCCGATGCCCGCATCGCCGCCACCCGCGAAACCGCCAAGGCCCATGTCGGGACCGCGGCGCGCGATGCGGCGGCGGCCATCGTCGAGCGCCTGACCGGCGAAAAGGTCTCGCCGGAAGACGCGGCCAAGGCCGTGGGAGTCTGACCATGGAAGAAACGTCCCATCACGCCGCAGAAATGTGGGTTGCCGCAGGTTTCCTGATGGTGATCGGCATCCTGCTGTGGAAGCGGGTGCC
>DASTMN010000160.1:0-2300 GCA_035714165.1 Rhizomicrobium sp. | reverse complement strand
ATTCCGGTCTGTGTGCCCGCGCGTCCCAGCTTCATGGAAGGGCGGGGCGAAATCCTGCGCCCGGTCGAGGACATGCCGCGCGTCGCCATGCTGCTGGTCAATCCCGGCGTGGCGGTGCCGACCCGCGATGTCTTCGCCGCGTTGACCGAGCGCAGCGGCGCAACGATGGACCTGCCGCGCGGACGCTTCCGCGATACCGCCGACCTGTTGCGGTTCCTGGAAACCACGCGCAACGACCTGCAAGCGCCCGCCTTGCGGATCCAGCCGGTGATCGGGGCGGTTTTGTCCGCCATCGCCGCAATGCCGGGCGCGCTGTTCACCCGCATGTCGGGCAGCGGCGCCACCTGTTTCAGCCTTTTCGCCGATGACGAAGCCTGCACCCGCGCGGCTGCGGCGTTGCGGACGGCCCATCCCGGCTGGTGGGTGATGCCGACCTTTGTGCCCGCCTCCGGTGAGGACCGGCCTTAAGCCGATCTTAACCCTGTGCGCCAACCATTGCCGCGACCCCAAAAGGACCGCGCGCCATGGCCGCCAAGGACACCAAAGAACAGCTCGTGAAATTCGTGGACAATCCGATGGCGCAGGAGATCTACGCCTCGGCGGCGTCCGGCTTCTTCGTCGCCAACGGCAATATCACCATCACCTTTGAATCGCTGCGGCCGGATCATTCCGACAAGCCCGGCCCGCTGACGCGGGTGGTTGTCGGGCGCATGGTGATGCCTGTCTCGGGCGCGCAGGGGCTGGCGATCGGCCTGTTCGACTTCCTGGAAAAGCAGGGCTTCAAATACGAGAAGCCGTGAGGCGCGGCCGCTAGTAGGCGCGTTCCACGCAGAAATCGGCGATGTCGGTCAGGGCGCGCTTGATGTCGCTGTCCGGCATCACCGCCAGCGCCGTCTTGGCGGCGTCGGCATAGGCGCGGGCGCGGCGCATGGTTTCCTGGATGGAACCGGTCTGTTCCACCAGCGTGATGGCGCGGTCGAGGTCACTTTCGGTCTGGTTGCCGGTTTCGATCACCCGCGTCCAGAACTGCTTGTCTTCCAGCCGGGCGCGGGCATGGGCCAGGATGATCGGCAGGGTCATCTTGGCTTCGCGGAAATCGTCGCCCACCGCCTTGCCCAGCAGCGCCTGGCGGCCGGAATAATCCAGCGCATCGTCCACCAGCTGGAAGGCGATGCCGAGATTTTCGCCATAGGCGCGCATCCCCGACACATAGCCGTCATCCTTGCCCGACAGCAGCGCGCCGGAATGGGCGGCGGCCGCGAACAGCGCGGCGGTCTTGGCCGACACGACCTTGAAATAATGCTCTTCGGTCACCGACAGGGTGTTCGAAGATTTGAGCTGCATCACTTCGCCTTCGGCGATGATGGCCGACGCGCCCGCCAGGATGTCCAGCACGGCCATGTCGCCGGTTTCCACCATCAGCTGGAAGGCCCGGCTGAACAGGAAGTCGCCCACCAGCACGCTGGGCTTGTTGCCCCACATCAGGTTGGCGGAAACCTTGCCGCGCCGCAGGGCGCTTTCATCCACCACATCGTCATGCAGCAGGGTGGCGGTATGGATGAACTCCACCGCCGCCGCCAGCCGCACATGATGGTCGCCGCGATAGCCGCCGGCCTTGGCCGCCGCCAGGGTCAGCATGGGGCGCAGCCGCTTGCCGCCGGAATCGATCAGGTGTTTGGCCAGGTCGGGGATCAGCGCCACGCCGGAGGTCATGCGGGCATGGATCATGCGGTCGGTGGCCGCCATGTCGGCCGCGATCAGCGCGTGCAGCCGCTCGACCGGAGAGATGTCTCCGGCGCCGGTCTGCTTGAGGACGTCCTGCCCACCCATGAAGCCCAGAATACCGAACCGCCCGAGCCGGTGGCAAGCGGACAAAGGACGCGGGCCGGGCTATAGTCCGGCCATGCGGGCCGTTCTCAAAAGCACCGATCCGGTGGTCATCAGTTACGCCGTCAACGTCCTGTCGCAGGAAGGGATTGAATCCGTCGTGTTCGACACCCATGCCAGCATCATGGACGGCAGCATGGGCTTTTTGCCGCGCCGCCTGATGGTGGCCGATGACGACTTTCCGCGCGCCCAGACCCTGCTGCGCGAGGCAGTGCCGGACGCGATGGACTCCCGGTGACGGAGACATTTCTGGATGGGCGGGTGAAGGCCGCGCAGCCGGCGGACGGGTTCCGTTCCGGGCTGGATGCGGTGATGCTGGCCGCTGCCGTTCCCGCGCAGGCGGGCCAGTCGGCGCTGGAACTGGGAGCCGGGTCGGGCGCGGCCAGCCTCTGCCTGCTGGCGCGGGTGCCGGG
>DASTMN010000159.1:0-3990 GCA_035714165.1 Rhizomicrobium sp. | reverse complement strand
AAGACCTGCCATACCCCAAGAAGCGCTACACCGATGAAGTGCATCGGCTGTGCTGGGTGATGAACAAGCGCCTGGCCACCCGCAAATACCTTGCCGGGGCCTATTCCATCGCCGACATGGCCTGTTGGAGCTGGGTCGTCTCCGCCGGGCGGCATGTCCCGCTGTCCGGCTTTCCCAATCTGGAGGCGTGGGTGAACCGGGTGGGCGCGCGCAAGGCGGTGCAGCGCGGTCGCGCCGCCGGCGCCGTGCTGCGCAAAGGCTGATCCTTTCCGCCTCGCCAAAGCTGGATTCCCGCTGGCGTTTATCCTCCGGCTGCACAAAGTGCAGACCGGGAGACGGGAATGACAGATGGCGCGGGCCTCTTCTTCTTGTCATTCCCGGCGAGCAGCGCCGTCAGGCGCTGCGAGGGAAGGGAATCCAACTTTCTTTCCCGCACACCCCTTTCATGGCGATGCGCCAAAGGGGGCAGACCCGCGCTGTTCAGGCTTTATTCACCGTGCTTAACCCGTCTTAGCAATTAAGGCTAACGCCCGTTTACCGCGCCTTAGCTTCTCTGCGCTCACCATCCAGGCGCGCGAAAGGCGTCCCGCCTGCCCGCGCAGGATGAGAGGATGCGTGCCGTGGCCTGCATTGATGTGGATTCCCTCGCGCAATATGAGCGCGACGCCAGGGAAGGGCGCGCCGAAGCCCTTTACAACCTGGGACTGGCCTATTCGACCGGCCAGGGCGTGGGCGTGGACCTGATCGCCGCGCACAAATGGTTCAACCTGGCGGCGGTGCGCGGCGTGGAAGCGGCCAAGGGCTGGCGCAACCAGCTTGCCGCCGAAATGCAGCCCTCCCAGATCGCCCAGGCGCAGAAGCTGGCCCGCGAGTGGCTGAGCATTTTCAGGGCCTGATTACCGCGCCGCCAGCACCGAGGCCGGCGGTGTCACCGGCGCATACAGGTCGGTAAGCACTTTCAGCGGCACATCCTTGCCCGCCAGCCTGGCGCGATAGACCTGGGTATTCTCGATCACGCGCTGCACATAATTGCGGGTCTCGGCAAAGGGGATCTGCTCGATCCAGTCCACCGGGTCCACCGTGCCGCTGCGCGGATCGCCATAAGCCGCCACCCATTTGCGCGCATTGCCCGGACCGGCATTGTAGGACGCCGCCGCCAGCACCAGGCTGCCGCCATAGCGGTCCAGATGCACGCGATACTCCGTCATGCCGAGCTGCATGTTGTAGCTGGTGTCGGTCAGCAGCGCCTCGGGCCGGTAGGGCAGGCCCGCCTGCTTCGCCGCCGTCTTGGCGCTGGCGGGCATCATCTGCATCAGCCCGCGCGCCCCGGCGCTGGAAACGGCAAAGGCGTCGAACTCGGTCTCCTGCCGGATCAGGCCATGCACCAGCGCCGGATCGGGCGGCGCGCCCGGCCCCGGATAGGCGGGCAGGGCGATCACCGGATAGCCGAACTGCGGCATCAGCATCCCGTCATAGCCCAGGCTCTTGGCCAGCCGCAGCGCGATCTCGGGATAGCCCCAGTCGGTCAGGTTCATCATCACCCGCCGGATGAAGCGGGGCGCGGAATTGGCCGCCACCTGCTGGGTGACGAAGCTGCGCAGGGTCGCGGCCTGTCCCAGCTCCGCCAGCACGCGGATCTCGTCGCTCAGATTGGCCCGTTCCACCTCGCTGGGCGCGGCCGCGTCCACGATCACATCGGTCAGGTGCATCATGGGGGCCGCATCGGTCCGTGCCAGCGCCAGCTGGCCGTAGAAGGTCTCGGACAGGGTGCCCGCCTTGCGATAGGCGGTGATGGCGGCGGCCCTGTCGCCCAGCGCCTCATGGCTGCGGCCCTGCCAGTAGAGCGCGCGGCTGCGGCTGATCGGCATACGCACGCCCGCTTCCAGCGACTGGAACAGCGTCAGCGCGGTTTTGGGCTCCTTGAGGAAGCGCAGGCTGATGAACCCGGCCAGGAACTGCTGTTCCGCGAACTGGTTGCCCGCCGTGAAACCGGCATGCTGCGCCAGCGCCATCGCGGTGCGCGGATCGCCGTCTTTCAGGGCCTCGCGGGCCTGCAGGTTGCTTTCGTTCCACCAGCGGGTGGGCTGTGCCCTGACCAGCGGCGCGGCGGGTACCCGCAGCAGCATGGCGCGGGCTTCGGCGGTGCGTCCGGCCATCCGCAGCGCCCGCGACCAGTCGAACAGCAGCGCCGCATCGCTGGACCCGGCCACCTTGTCCAGCGCGGCCTGCGCCTTGTCATAGCCGGTATAGAGCGCCATGCGGGCATTGGCGATGTCGGCGGCGCGCCCGTCCACCCGCGCCAGCAGCCGCTTGGCCGCCGTCACCTGTCCGGCCCAGAGCAGGTTGTCCAGACGGGCGCGGTCGGCCTCGGGCGTCAGCCAGGCGGCATCCTTCTGCACGATGTCCAGTTCGGTGGCAGTGTCGAAGCTGCCCTCGATCCAGCCCTGGCGGATCAGCGCCGCGCCGCGCTGGGTCTGTCCGGTAGCCACCAGCGCCTCGCCCAGCCGGATTTTCCCGATGCTGGTATTGGGTTCGCGGTTGCCGAACCAGGCCGCGACGGCACCGGGGGCCATGTCGGGCGTGATCGCGGCCTCGGCGCGGGCCTGCAAGGTGCCGCGCAGCGGCCAGGCGGCGGGCGTGTCCTGCAGCACCGTGTCGATTTCGGCGAAGGTCGCGCCGCTGTTGCGGTCCAGCGCATAGCGCCATTCCAGCAGGCGGCGGGCGATGACGTTCTGGCCCTGGGCCGCCAGCGACCGCGCCCCCACCCAGTCGCCCCGGTCCGCCGCCAGGAAGGCGCGGGTGAACAGGTCGCGTTCCGCCGCGCTCAGGTTGCGCAACCGGCTGGGGCGGATGCCGGGCAGGGCGTTGGTGCTGCCGTCGGCGATGGGCTGCATCATCACCACATTGCCCTGGCGGGTCAGCCCGGACGGCAGGGGCTGGGCCAGAACGGCACCGGCCAGAATTGTGGAAGAAAGGGAGAAATACAGGCTGGCCCGCAGGAATGTCATGGTCGCTATCTTGTGGTGACGGCTTGTTGAAAAGACCCGGACAGCTTAGACGAAAGCCCCGGTTCCGGGCCATAATGGCTTCCACCATAATGGCATCCAAAAGGGGGGCGTAAATGTGGCCCTCCGCCAGACAATAAAATCGGACGAAAACCATGACCCGCGCGCGCGACCGCATCAAAGGCTCCATTACCGCCCTGATTACGCCCTTCAAGGACGGCAAGGTGGACGAGGCCGCGTTCCGCAAGCTGGTGAACTGGCAGATCGCGGAAGGAACCCAGGGGCTGGTTCCCTGCGGCACCACGGGCGAATCGCCCACCCTCAGCCATGACGAGCACAACCGGGTGATCGAACTCTGTGTCGAGGAAGCCCGTGGCCGGGTGCCGGTGATTGCGGGCGCCGGTTCCAATTCGACCGAGGAAGCCATCGCGCTGACCCGCCACGCCAAGGAGGTGGGCTGCGATGCGGTGCTGCATGTCACCGGCTATTACAACAAGCCCACCCAGGAAGGTCAGTACCGGCATTTCATGGCGGTGGCCGACTGCGCCGACATTCCGGTGATCCTCTACAACATTCCCGGCCGCGCCGTGGTCCAGATCACGGTGGACACGATGGCCCGCCTGTCCCGGCACCCCAACATCATCGGCGTGAAGGACGCCACCGCCGACCTGATGCGCCCCAGCCGCGAACGGCTGGCCTGCGGTCAGGACTGGCTGCTGCTGTCGGGCGAGGACGGCACCGCGCTGGGTTACAACGCTCATGGCGGCGTCGGCTGCATCTCGGTGACGGCCAACATCGCGCCGCGCCTCTGCGCCGAGTTCCAGGCCGCCTGCGCCGCGGGCGACTTCGCCAGGGCGCGCGAATACCAGGACCGGCTGATGCCGTTGCATGACGCGCTGTTCTGCGAGACCAGCCCCGCGCCGGTGAAGTATGCCGCATCGCTGCTGGGCCTGTGCGCCGAGACCGTCCGCCTGCCGCTGGTCGA
>DASTMN010000158.1:0-26114 GCA_035714165.1 Rhizomicrobium sp. | reverse complement strand
ATCCATATCAGTCCGCATCAATCCGTCCCAATCCGTGCCGGATGTTAGGGTAGATTTTAGGGTGAAATTGCACTTAGCTTCCCTTCTTCTTAGCTGCCTTGTCGGCTGCAACCACCCCTATAGCCTTGAGACGTTCCTGCGGCTGGAAGACTTGGGCCTGGTCGCCTTCGCCAAGACCACCGGCGGCAAGGGGCTGCATGTGGTCACGCCGTTTGCGGCTGGAAGGAGGCCAAGGCCATCGCGCGGGAAATCTGTGCCCGCATGGCCGCCGACAGTCCGGACAAATATTTGGTCAACATGTCCAAAGCCAAAAGGACTGGAAAGATTTTCCTCGACTATCTGCGCAATGACCGCATGGCCACGGCGGTGGCGCTCCTATCACCCCGTGCGCGCGACGGCGCAACCGTCTCGATGCCTCTGACATGAGCGCAGGTGAAAACGGCGCTTGATCCGAAGGCGTTCACCATCCGCACCGCGCCTGCCCTGATCGGCAAAAACACGGCGTGGAAGGATTACGAAAAGAGCGAGCGTCCGCTGCTGCCGGTACTGAAGAAGCTGGCGCGTTAGGCGGCGGCCTGCTGCAAGGACAGCGTCTTCGCCAGCTTCAGGTCCGAGACAAACGCTTTCCACGCCATCGCCTTGTCTTCATCGGGCATGCGCAGCAGAAAGGACGGGTGGATGGTGATCAGGCCAGGGCGGCCATCCAGCGTGAGAAGATGCCCGCGATTGGCCGCCACCGGCATCGCCTTGCCCGCCAGCGCCAGCGCGGCCGTCGCGCCCAGCGCCACCACCAGTTTCGGCTGCACGAAATCGAGTTCGCGTTCCAGCCACCAGCGGTAATGCTTCACTTCCCCCGCATTGGGCTTGGTATGCAGGCGACGCTTCCCGCGCGGCTCGAACTTGAAATGCTTTACGGCATTCGTGACATAGGTTTCACGCCGCGCGATGCCCGCTTCCACCAGCGCCCTGTCCAGCATCTGGCCAGCCGGGCCCACAAAAGGCTTGCCCTGCAGGTCTTCCTGGTCGCCCGGCTGCTCGCCCACGAAAGCGAGAGCGGGATGCAGCGGCCCCTCGCCCAGCACGGCGCGGGTGCCGCCTGTCACCATCGGCGGTGATTCCGCGATGATGCGGTTCAGCGCCGACAGCGAACGCGGTGCGGCCTGTTCCATCGCCGCCACGGCCTTTTCGGGATTGCGCTTGCGCGGCATGGCCTGCTCCTGTTCGATCATCTGCCTAACGCGCGAGGGCGCCGATCGCACCAAACCCGGGATCGCCTGCGCCTCGGGCAGGTTCTTCCAGTACTTCTTGGCCATGTGGCCGCGCATGACCGTGGGGTTCAGACGCGCCGGATTGAAGATGCTTTCGTAATAAAGACGCCAGCCGGCCTCGAAATCATCGCCCGCGGGCGCATCCTCGCGCCGGGCCGGCGGGCCGATAATGAGCCGTTCCCGATTCCAGTACAGCGATCCCTTCGGTGTCAGGATGGACCAACGCATGGAGGTGAAACGGTCCACGAAGAACTGCGCCGTGGCTTCGACGATGAAATGGTCGGGCTCGAACCATGCCACGAAATGCTCGCCCCGTGTTTCCGGAGAGGCCGTTTTGCGGAACCGCACAAAAGCATGCATCTTGTGCAGGTCGCGGCGCACGGATTTCTCCATGCGCTGCAATCGGTGCACCAGGGGATCGCTGGCGATGGCGGGCAAGGCGGGCTCGCCATGACGGACGCGCCAGGCCAGTTGATAGAGCAGCGCGTGGCGTTCGGGATCACTGTGGCAGATCACCAGGCGCATGATGTCCGCGACGCGGCGGGGCAGCGCGACAGGCGGCGCATCCGGCAGGGCTTCAGACGCAAACAGGCTGTCCTGCGTGTCCCACACCACATGATCCGGCGCGATGCCCGCAGCCATCAGGCTGCGCAGCGCCGCGCGAAATCCGTCCAGATCGGCGCCCGACGGCAGCGTCACGCGCCTCATCCGAACAGGCTCATCTGTTTGGGCACCAGGCGCTGGCGTAAATCGGCGCGATCGGTCAGGCGCGCTGGTGAATGATCGGCGGTGACCAGAAACGGCAAGGCGCGGCGGATACCCGGCGACAACCGCGCCACATCGGCCAGCCGCAGGCGCGTGTGCCGGCGCGTGGCGAGAATGCGGTCCACGGCCCGCGCGCCCAGCCCCGGTACACGCAGCAGCATTTCGCGCGGACCGGTATTCACATCCACGGGAAAACCGGCACGATGCTTCAGCGCCCAGGCCAGCTTGGGATCAATCTCGAGATCCAGCATGCCATCGTTGCCGCCTGCCGCGATCTCCGGCACCGTGAAACCGTAATAGCGCAACAGCCAATCGGCCTGGTACAGCCGGTTCTCGCGCTGCAGGGGCGGCGGCTTCGCGGCCAGCAAGGTGCTGGCGTCGGGAATGGGACTGAAGGCGGAATAATAGACACGCCGCAGCCGGTAATCGCCATACATCACCGCGCTGGAGGCCAGCACCGTTTCATCACTGGCGTCATCGGCGCCTATGATCACCTGCGTGCTCTGCCCGGCAGGCGAGAAGCGGCGGCGCTCGGCCTTCGCCTCGATGATGCGCTCCTTCATCTGCCCCATCGCGCGGGTGATGGTGGCGCCATCTTTTTCCGGCGCCAGCGTCTTCAGGCTTTCGGTTTTGGGCAGTTCCAGGTTGATGGACATGCGGTCGGCATACAGCCCGGCCTGCTCGATCAGCCAGGGACTGGCTTCGGGAATCGATTTGAGATGGATGTAGCCGGCAAAGCCCTGCTCGCGTAGCGACTTGGCCACACGCATCAGCTGCTCCATGGTGTAGTCGGGCGACTTGATGATGCCCGAGGACAGGAACAGGCCCTCGATGTAATTGCGCTTGTAGAATTCGATGGTGAGCGTCACCACCTCGGCCACCGAAAAGTACGCCCGCGCCACGTTCGATGAACGGCGGTTGATGCAATAGGCGCAGTCGAACAAGCAGTAGTTCGTTAGCAGTATCTTGAGCAGCGAAACGCAGCGCCCATCGGGCGTATAGGCGTGGCAGATGCCCGCCCCCGTCGTGGAGCCCAGCCCGTCCTTGCCGCCTTTGCGCCCCTTGGCACCGGACGAGGCGCAGGAGGCGTCATATTTCGCTGCATCCGCGAGGATTTTGAGCTTTTTGGCGAGACCTTCTTCCATATGTTCATGTTATGTTCTATGTCTTGCTCCCGCAAGAAAGATCGTTATGGAACCTGCAATTTCCCGGGCCTTCCGGTCCCTGCCGCTACCGGAGGATGGCCCGCCGTTCACGCTGGGCATTGGTGCGCTAGACGCCGCGCTGGGCGGCGGGCTGCCGGCGCGGCGCGTGCATGAGATTGTGCCCGATGCCGTGTTCCAGCTGGGCAGCGCCGCCGGCTTCGCGCTGGGACTGGCGGCGCGTGCGCAGCGGCGCGGCGCGCTGGTCTGGATCCAGCAGGGCCAAGCCGCGGCGGAAGGCGGCGCACCTTATGGATCGGGTGCAGGCGATTATGGGTTTGCCGCATCACGCTTCCTGATCGTGAAAACCGCCACGCCGAAAGATGCGCTGTGGGCGGCGGAAGAAAGCCTGCGCTGCTCCGGTGTCGCGTCGGTCATCATCGAATTGCAGGGGGCGGGCGATGCCGCAGACCTGACGGCTACGCGTCGCCTAAACCTGGTGGCGCAGGAACATGGCGCCCTGCCTCTTTTGCTTCGCCAGCAGAGAGTACGCGGCACCAGCGCCGCCGCCACCCGCTGGATTGTGCGCGCCGCGCCAGGACGCGGCGACGGATTTGGCGGCATCGGCGCCGCCGCCTTTGCCCTCACGCTGGACAAGAATCGCCATGGCCCCTGCGGCGACTGGCATGTGGAATGGAATGGTGATGAGCGCGTCTTCCGGTCGCCGCTTCCTGTCGCTGTGGCTGCGCCGGCTGGCCACCGACCGCATCGCGCGGCATAGCAGGCAGCCACAAGTCATCGCGGGCGCAGACGGCAACGCGCTGCGCCTGACGGCGGTAAACGATGCTGCGGCGCGGCTTGGCCTGCAGGCAGGCATGGCGCTGGCCGATGTACGCGCCATGTTTCCCGCCATCGCGGTGGAACAGGCTGATGCGGCGGCCGATGCCGACCTGCTGGAAAAGATCGCGGGCTGGTGCCTGCGCTATACCCCGCTGGTGGGGCTCGCACCACCCGACGGGTTGCAGCTGGACATCACCGGCTGCGCGCACCTCCTGGGCGGTGAAGCCGCCTTGCGCCGCGACCTTCTGCAACGCTTGTCCTCACAGGGGCTGCACGCCCGCGCCGCCATTGCCGATACAGTCGGCGCGGCCCATGCCTTGGCCCGCCATGGCAAATGTGCCATCGCCGCGCCGCATGAGGCGCAGGAGGCCCTGCGCGAGTTGCCACTGGCGGGACTGCGGCTGGCGGCGGATGTCATCGCCGGACTGCAGCAAAGCGGGCTGGCGCGCATCGGCGCACTTTATGACCTGCCCCGCGCGCCACTGGCGGCGCGATTCGGCGCGGGCCTTTGGCTGCAACTGGATCGCGCCCTGGGGCGGCAGGGCGAAGCCATCACGCCACGCTTTCCGCCACCGCGCTTTAGCACCGAACGCGCTTTTGCCGAACCGCTGGTGCGGATGGATGACGTGCTGACCATTGCCGAGGAACTGGCGGGGCGGCTGACCGCATTGCTGGAACAGCAGGGCATGGGCGCGCGCACACTGGATCTGATGCTGTTCCGTCTCGATGGCCAGGTTCAGCGCCTGGTGGCGGGCACCAGCCGCCCACTGCGCGACCCCGCTTTCATCCGTCGGCTGTTCGCCGACCGGCTGACGGTGTGTGAAGACAAATGCGATCCCGGTTTCGGCTATGACCTTATGCGGCTGTCGGCGCGGGAAACCGAAACGCTGGATTGCCGCCAGCAGGGGCTTTCCGGCCGCGACGGTGCCGAGGCGCTTGCACGGCTGACCGACCGGCTGACGGCGCGGCTGGGAGACACGCAGGTGCTGCGCCCCGTGCCGCAGGATACGCATGTTCCCGAAGCCGCCTGCCCGGCCCTGCCCGCGCGCGATGCGTGCGACTTCGCCGTCACGCCACTGCCGCCGCAGGACACGTTGCTGGCGGCGCGGCCCTTGCGCCTGTTTGCCCGGCCCCAGCCGCTGGATGAAACACCGATGGCGGCGGCGCCCGATGGCGTGCCGCTCCGCTTCCGCTGGCGGCGCGTGGTGCATGAGGTGATTGCCAGCGAGGGGCCGGAGCGCATCGCCATGCCATGGTGGCAGGATGCACAGGGGCGCGCCCTGACGCGCGACTATTTCCGCATCGCCTGCAAGGATGGCGGCCGCTTCTGGCTGTTCCGCGATGGCCTATATCATGAAACCGCGCCCCGCTGGTTTGTGCATGGCCTGTTCGCATGACGGGCTATGCCGAACTGGCGGTGACCAGCAATTTTTCCTTCCTGCGCGGCGCCTCGCACCCGGAGGAGCATGCAACCCAGGCGGCGGCGCTTGGCCTTGCGGGCCTGGGCATTGCCGACCGCAATTCGGTGGCGGGCGTTGTGCGCGCCCATTCCATCGCCAAAGAAAAAGGATTACGACTGGGGGTGGGCGCGCGGCTGGTGTTTGCCGATGGCGTCACGCCCGACATATTGGCCTATCCGTCGGATGCCGCCGCCTGGTCGCGGCTGACGCGCCTTTTGTCCATCGGAAAGCAGCGCGCCCCAAAGGGCGAATGCCATCTGGGCGTGGCCGACCTGCTGGAATGGCAGGACGGGATGAACCTGATCGTGATGCCGCCTGCCGTCGCCGACATGGCGCCACATCTGCTGGCGCGCCTGCGCGAGGCGGCGCCGGAGCGTGTCTGGCTGGGGGCCAGCCACCTATATCGCGGCGACGACGCACGGCGGATGGCGAAGCTGGCGGCAGCGGGCCGCGCGGCCCGCGTGCCGCTGGTCGCCACCAACGATGTCCAGTTCCATCATCCCGACCGCAGGCCGCTGGCCGATGTCCTCACCTGCATCCGCGAGCACACGACGCTGGATGCGGCCGGGCGGCTGCTGGCCGCGAATGCCGAACGGCATTTGAAACCCGCCACGGAAATGGCGCGGCTGTTCCGCGATTATCCCGGCGCGGTGGAAGAGACGCTGCATTTCCTGGGCCGATGCAACTTCTCGCTGGAGAAACTGCGGCCGTCCTATCCGCTGGAGCGGCGCGAAGGCTTCGCCACGCCGATGGAGGCGCTGGTCGCCTTTGCCGAGGACGGCGCGAAGCGGCGCTATCCCGGCGGTGTGCCGGACAAGATCCGGAGCAACCTGGATTATGAATACAAGCTTGTCGCCGGGCTGAACTATGCACCCTATTTCCTGACGGTGCATGAGATCGTGCGCTTCGCGCGGTCGAAGGGCATCCTGTGCCAGGGACGCGGATCGGCCGCCAATTCCACCATCTGCTATTGCCTGGGTGTCACCGAGGTGGATCCGATGGTGAGCGGGCTGCTGTTCGAACGCTTCATTTCGGCCCAACGCGGCGAGCCGCCCGACATTGACGTGGACTTCGAGCATGAACGCCGCGAAGAGGTGATCCAGCACATCTATGACCTGTATGGCCGCGAGCGGGCCGCCATGACCGCCGTCACCACCTGCTATCGCGGGCGCAGCGCCATCCGTGAGGTCTGCAAGGTGTTCGGCCTGTCCGCCGATGTGGCGGCGCGGCTGGCCAAGACGCTGTGGGGCTGGTCCAATGGCGGCGTCGCCGACGAGACGGCGGACAAGAGCGGGCTCGACACCGCCGATCCGCGCCTGAAGCAGGCCTTGGCGCTGGCGCGCGAGCTGATCGATTTTCCGCGCCATCTTTCGCAACATGTCGGCGGCTTCGTCATTACCGAAGGCCGGCTGGACGCCATCGTACCCATCGAGAATGCCGCAATGGAGGATCGCACCGTCATCGAATGGAACAAGGATGACCTGGAGGCACTGCGGATCTTGAAGGTGGATGTGCTGGGACTGGGGATGCTGTCCTGCCTGCGCCGTGCCTTCGGCCTGATGCAGCAACATTATGGACTGTCATATACGGCCACCTCGGCCCTGCCGGAGGAAGAGCCGGAAGTCTATCGCATGCTGTCGCGCGCCGACACGATCGGCGTCTTTCAGGTGGAAAGCCGGGCACAGATGTCCATGCTGCCGCGGTTGAAGCCGAAGGAATTCTATGACCTGGTGGTGGAGGTTGCCATCGTGCGACCCGGCCCCATCCAGGGCAACATGGTGCATCCCTACCTGAAGCGGCGGCAGGGTCTGGAACCGGTCTCCTTCCCCTCCCCGCATCCCGATCATGGCCCGGCGGACGAACTGGAGCAGATCCTCAGCAAGACCTGTGGCGTGCCGCTGTTCCAGGAGCAGGCGATGAAAATCGCCATCGTGGCGGCGAAATTTGCGCCGGACGAAGCCGACCGGCTGCGCCGCGCCATGGCCACCTTCAAGCGCGTCGGCACCATTGACACCTTCCGCGAGAAATTCGTGACAAAGATGGTGGAACGCGGCTACCCACAGGAATTTGCCGCCAACTGCTTCAGCCAGATCCAGGGGTTTGGCGAATACGGTTTCCCCGAAAGCCATGCCGCCAGCTTCGCGTTGCTGGTCTATGCCTCGGGCTGGATCAAGTGCCACCATCCTGATGTGTTCGCCTGCGCCCTGCTCAACAGTCAGCCCATGGGCTTTTACGCGGCGGGGCAACTGGTGCGAGACGCGCAGGAACATGGCGTATCCGTGCGCCCGCCAGACATCAACCATTCACACTGGGACAGCACGCTGGAAAGCGCCGCGCCCGGCACCTTGCACCATCGCCACGTCGACATGCGAAACGATCTGCGCACCGCGCACGCCCTGCGGCTGGGCCTGCGCCAGATTGGCGGCTTTTCCGAAGAAGAGGCCAAAAAGATCATGACGGCGCGTGATCGCCCCTTTGGCTCCATCAGGGACCTGTGGCTGCGCACGGGGCTGACGCCTATATCGCTGCGGCAACTGGCGATGGCCGACGCCTTCGGCTCGCTGGGCCTGTCGCGGCGCGAGGCGCTATGGGCCGTGCGGGCGATGCGCCGCGTCGCCGACAAGGATGACCTGCCCCTGCTGTCGCGCATGCTGCTGCCCCCGCAAGAACAGGCGGTGGCCCTGCCCGTGATGACGCAGGGCCAGGAGGTGGTGGAGGATTACACCCATCTCAGCCTGTCGCTGAAGACGCACCCTGTCACCCTGTTGCGACCTGCGCTGGACGCCATGCGCGTGCACACCAATGCCGAATTCCTGGGCCTGCCCGATGGCGCGCGGGCCTGCATCGCGGGGCTGGTGCTGGTGCGCCAGCACCCGGGAAGCGCCAAGAGCATTTTCATGACGCTGGAGGATGAGACGGCGGCCGCCAACGTCATGGTCTGGCCAAAAATCTTCGAGGCCTATCGCCCCATCGTCATGGGCGCACGCATGGTCGCCATCACGGGCCGGGTGCAAAGTGAATCCGGCGTGATACACCTGATCGCGGAAGACCTGAAAGACCTGACGCCGCTGCTGCGCAGCCTGAAGGACGGCGATACGGTGGAAGATGCCATGCCCAAGGGGCGCAATTTCCATTGAGGCACGAAAAAGGGCGCGCATTCCGCGCGCCCTTTCCGCAGCAGGACCGGATCAGCGGGCCGAGGCGCTGCGCTGCGTGTCCAGTTTCTGGGCATGCGACAGATGCATGCGGATATCCTTGACCGTCGTGGCGGCAAAGTCCTTGACCGCCTTGTTACAAGCCTGCCTGGGACTGGACATCCGCTTTGGCAAGGGAGAGGTGCGTTTCTACAACCCGCAACTACCGCGCTTCATGGATGAGACTGTGATCAGCAACCTGTCCTTGGGTTCGGCTCGGCGACACTCCAGCTAAAGAGGCGTGACAATCACGCGGAGATATCCGTTGTCGAAGCAACGGAGCCATCAGGTCAGAATTGTTCAATAGTAAGTTTGATGGTGTCAGTTTGCCGGCTTGCTCGGCGGCGGGGCAACGGGGTTAGGCCCAGCGTGACGCTCAAGCAGCTGCGAGGCAGCCGCGCCCGCAATCATGGCCGCGATCGAGCCCAGAGAGGTGAAGCGGCGCAGGCCGGTGGGTCGGCCATGCCCCAGATATTTCCCCACCGCCAAAAGGCCCACACCCAGAAGAAGCTTCTTCAGCATGATGACCTCACAAATGGCCCGTCAGAAAGGCGAGCAGGATGATGATGGGAATCGGAACGCCGATCAGCCAGAGGCAGCCAGAGCGCATCGTCAGGCCCGGCTTTCGACGGGCTGGCCCTGCTGCAGCTTGTGGCCGCTGAAGCTGCGCGTCTTGGGCGTGGGCAGACCATTGGCCTTGATGTCGGCCAGCAGCTCCTCCTTGCGCGCCGACATGCGGTCGGCCAGCACGTCCATGTCGAGGCCCGCGTCACGCGCCTGGGCGAACAGGCCTTCGACGCGTTTCTCCTCTTCCTTGACGTGATGCTTGATCTCCTCCGACAGCACCTTGACCTTGGCGTCATAGAACTCGTCGCCGGGTTTCGACGCCGCCAGTTCGGCGATCAGGACTTTGGCGCCGTCATGCTCGACATAGGATTCGTCCAGAAGATCCTCATCCTCGATCTGGCCCGCACAGGCAGGATAGAAGATTTCCTCCTCGATCGTGGTGTGGACCGACAGTTCTTTGCAAATCTGCTCCACCAACGACTTCTTGACGGAATCGCTCTTAGCCTTTTCGAACTTCTCGAACAGGTCTTCAACCTTGCGATGGTCGGCCTTGAGAAGGGCGATGGCGTCGGGCTTGTCTGTCATGGGCTGTTTTCCTGAATGTTCCGCCCAAGAAAAGCGCATTGCTGCCGCACCGTTCCCGTGAGAATGAATCGCACGGCAAACGGTACGAAGCCGTGCGATCAATCCAAGACTTGCTCCCCGTTGGACCCACCAAGAGATAGAGACCATTTCCGTCGCCATATCGCCCGGGTGGGAGGGGCTTGCTGATAGCAATTGCCGTCAATTTTCCCATTGTCCGCCTAACACCCAAGTTGGTCCGCCTAACTGGCGCTTACCACTCTGCTATCCACCAAAGTTCATGGATTGTGCTGGACGAGCCTGCCCCGCCGAGAGACGGTCAAGCAAAAGCATTTGATTTATATGGGGAAAAATCGCCCCGTCGGATCAGTTTGGACGGGCTCAGATTGATAGTGGCGGACAGGGTGGGATTCGAACCCACGGAACCCTTGCAGGTTCGCCGCATTTCGAGTGCGGTGCCATCGACCACTCGACCACCTGTCCGCCGGCGGTGATAAAGAAGCGGCGCGGCCAAGGCAAGCCGTTTCAGCGCCTTGTTTTTACGGGCCTATTCGGCCCCCGCCAGCCAGTCCAGCCGGATATCGGCGGGCCCGTCCCGGCCCAGGCGGGGCGCCAGCAGCGCCGCCACGGCGCCCATCTCGTCCGCAAAGCCATAGGGTGGGTTCAGCACCAGCAGCCCGGCCCGGGCCAACCTGCCATCGCCTGCGCCGCCTGAACCGGGCGTAAGGGCGATTTCCAGCCGCAGCGCCTTGTCCACGCCCCCGCCAATCACTTCGCCCAGGAAGCGGTCGGCATCACCCGCCGATTTCACCGGATACCAGAGCAGATAGATGCCGGTGGCGAACTTGCGGTGCGCCGCCAGCGCCGCCCGCGCCAGCGCGGCAAACTCATCCACCGCCTCGAAGGGCGGATCCATCAGCACCAGCCCCCGGCGCGCGGGCGGCGGCAGCAGCTTCACGGCACGGGCATAGCCATCGCCCTGCTCCACCGCCGCATTGCGGAACGGGGCCAGCGCCTGTTTCAACAGCGCCGCCTCTTCCGGGTGCTTTTCGATGGCGGTCAGCCTGTCCTGCGGGCGCAGCAGCTTCGCCGCGATCAGCGGCGAACCGGGATAGCCCGCACTGTCCTTCACCAGCGCCAGGTAGGCCGCCAGCGATTCCGGCAGGTCGCCGCCCATGTCCGCCAGCCGGGCAATGCCGCCCTGCGCCTCGCCCGTCTTGCCCGCCTGCTCGCCCGACAGGTCGTAAAGCCCCCGGCCCGCATGGCTGTCCACCACCGCGAAGGGCGTGTCCTTGCGGCGCAAGTGCAGGAGTACCCGCACCAGCGCGACATGCTTGATGACATCGGCGAAGTTTCCGGCGTGATAGCCGTGACGATAGTTCATGTCAGCGGCTTATAGCCTGATTTACCCGCGCCCGGCGGCCAAATCGCCCCGTGCGGCCATATCGCCCCTTCTGCGCGGACGGGGCTGTGTCATGCTGGCGGCGGCATTTTCCAGAGGCTCCCCATGTCGCTCCCCACGTCCTTCAAAGGCAAGACCGCCCTCGTCACCGGCTCCACCTCGGGCATCGGGCTGGCCATCGCCCGCGCCCTGGCGGCACAGGGCGCCAACATCGTCATCAACGGCTTTGGCGATGCCGCCACGATCGAAAAGGAACGCAGCGGCATCGAAAGCGAATTCAGCGTCCGGGCGATCTATAGCGGCGCCGACATGAGCAGGGGCGACCAGACCGAAGCCATGGTCGCCGAGGCCATCGCGGTGCTGGGCAGCGTGGACATACTGGTCAACAATGCGGGCATCCAGTTCGTCTCGCCGGTGGAGGATTTCCCGCCGGAAAAATGGGACCAGATCGTCGCCATCAACCTGTCCTCGGCCTTCCACGCCACCCGCGCCGCCCTGCCCGGCATGAAGGCCAGGAAGTGGGGTCGCATCATCAACACCGCATCGGCCCATGCCCTGATCGCCTCGCCTTTCAAATCGGCCTATGTCGCGGCCAAGCACGGCATCGCCGGTTTCACAAAAGCAGTGGCGCTGGAAACCGCCACCTTCGGCATCACCGCCAACGCCATCTGCCCCGGCTATGTCTGGACGCCGCTGGTGGAAAGGCAGATTCCCGACACCATGGCGGCGCGCGGCCTGACACGCGAGCAGGTGATCAACGATGTACTGCTGCAGGCCCAGCCCACCAAGCAGTTCGTGACGGTGGAGGAAGTGGCGGCGCTGGCGGTGTATCTGGCGGGCGACATGGCGCGCTCCATCACCGGCAGCATCATTTCCATTGACGGCGGCTGGACGGCGGCCTGACACGGGGACATGCGGCAGGGACAGTTTGCGACAAGCCTGTCGGAAAGCTGCGGGAACCATTCAGTTCCGGTTCATGGGGAAAATCCTAGCTTCGTGCCTGTAAACGGTACGGAACATGAAAGGACCGACCCATGAAGAAATTCCTGACCACGGCTGCCGCCGTCCTGATGATCGCCGCGCCGATGAGCGAGGCGTTTGCCCAGGGCTGGAACAACCGCCACGACGATCGCCGTGACGACCGGCGCGGCAGCATGATGATGCGCGGCCACGACAATTATGGTCATCGCAACTGGCGCAAGGGCAACCGCATCGAGCGGCATGATTGGAATCGCGGCCATCGCGTGGATTATCGCCGCTACAAGCTGCAGCGCCCGCCGCGTGGCTATGAATGGCGCCGGGTCGACAACAGCTACATCCTGGCTGCGGCTGCGACCGGCCTGATCGCCTCGGTGATTTTGGCCGGGCGTTAAGAGTAATCCCTCCGGCAACGCTGTGTCTGCGGAGCAGACCAAGTCGTGACAGAGGAGGAGAACAATAGAAAGCGGCTCCCTTAACCGGGGGCCGCTTCCATTTTGAGCCCGAAGCAGAGCTGCCCCGGATAGGGATGGCTGCCATAGGGCGGAATCTGCACGAAGCCGAAGCTCTTATAGAGCGCGATGGCCGCCTGCATGTCGGGCAACGTGTCCAGCTTGATTTCGTCCATGCCCCGCACCCGCGCCGTGGCGATCGCGGCCGCGACCAGCGCCTTGGCGATGCCCTTGCCGCGCTCGCGCGGGCGCACGAACAGCCGCTTGATCTCCGCAACACCCGGCGCCAAGGATTTGAGCGCGATGCTGCCCAGAACATGATCGCCGCGCTTGGCCAGCAGCAATTCCCCCAAAGGCGGCGCATAGGGGCCTGGCAGGGCAGCAAGCTCCTGCCCGAAGCCCTGCGGCGCCAGATCCACCGGCAGGTCAGCGGCATAGGCCCGGAAGATTCCCGCCGCCGAGGTCATCTCGGTAGCGGTGCGCGCCGGAACGATGGCGAAATCGCTATTTGAGCCGGTCGGCCACAGCATCAATGCCCGCCTGCGAGCAGATTTCGTCCTTGTCGCCGCCCACCGCGCCGGACGAACCGATGCCGCCGATCACCTCGCCCCGGAACCGGATCGGCACGCCACCCGCCACGCCGACCACGCCTTCGATGTTGGTCTTGGGCGAACCCAGGGTGGAATTGCGCGCGGTGGCGAAGGTGCCGGAGGTGGCGAAACGGTTGGCCAGGGTGATGGCGGTATAGGCCTTGTCCCTGGACAGGCTGATGGTGTGCGGGCCGGTGCCGTCATCGCGCAGGAACGCCTTCAGCGCGCCCGACGCATCCAGCACCGTGATGGTGGTGCGGAAGCCCATCTTGCGGCACTGCGCGACGGCAGCCTCGGCGATGGCGGAGGCCAGTTCCATGGACAGCGCATGGGTGGTGACGACGCCCTTTTCGCCGGTCACCGGCGGATAACTGGCGGGCGCGGGCAAGGGCTGCGCGAAGGCGGATGTGGCGATGAAAGACGCGGCGATGGCCAGACCGGTAATACGCATGATGGCTTTTCTCCCCTGATCCCTGACGGTGATTTTGGCGGCGAGGCTAGGTGATCCATAGCCCAAGTCAATCATGCGTCCGCGAAAGCCTGATGATTCCGGTCTGGACAATCGCGCGCACGCGCGCAGAAGGGCGCCCCAGGCCCCGTCCGCCCGCTTGCGCGCGAGGACGGGCAGACTGAAAGAATCCGGCCTGCGGGCACCTAGCGAGCGCAACGAGATTTGGTGCCCCGGCCCCGCCTGCCCGCAGGGCGCGTAGCGCCCGAGGACAGGCAAAGGAAATAAACGACCGCAGGGCGCCAAGCGAGCGCAGCGAGATTGGTGCCCCAGGCCGGACTTGAACCAGCACACCTTTCGGTACTCGATTTTGAGTCGAGCGCGTCTACCATTTCACCACTGGGGCACAGGGCTGAAGGCGGCTTTTGTTAGCGTTTTGGCCCCCATCCGTCCACCCTTTTACCGGCCCGCGGTCCCGCCTAGAATGGGGCCATGAACGCACCCGCCTTTGACCTGCATGCCGCCCCCCGCACCGACTGGACGCGGGATGAGATCGCGGCTCTTTTCGCCCTGCCCTTCCCGGAACTGATGTTCCGCGCCCAGAGCGTGCACCGGGCCCATTTCGATCCGACCCAGGTGCAAGTTTCCACCCTGCTGTCGATCAAGACCGGCGGCTGCCCGGAAGATTGCGGCTATTGTAGCCAGTCCTCCAGGAATGACACCGGCCTGAAGGCTTCCAAGCTGATGGCGGTGGAAGCCGTTCTGGCCGATGCCGCCAAGGCCAAGGCCGCCGGGGCCAGCCGCTTCTGCATGGGCGCGGCCTGGCGCGAGCCGAAGGACCGCGACCTGGATGCGGTCTGCGCGATGGTGGAAGGCGTGGCGGCGATGGGCATGGAAACCTGCGTCACCCTGGGCATGCTGACCGGGCCACAGGCCCTGCGCCTGAAACAGGCGGGGCTGGATTACTACAATCACAACCTGGACACCTCGCCGGAATATTATCGCCATGTCATCAGCACCCGCGTCTATCAGGACCGGCTGGACACGCTGGCGCATGTGCGCGATGCGGGCATCCATGTCTGCTGCGGCGGGATTGTCGGCATGGGCGAAAGCGCCGAGGACCGCGTCGGGCTGATCCATGCGCTGGCGACCCTGCCCGTCCATCCCGAAAGCGTGCCGATCAACGCGCTGGTGCAGATCGAGGGCACGCCGCTGGTCAGTAGCACATCGGGCGCGGCCCAGCCGCTGGACCCGCTGGATTTCGTGCGGATGATCGCGGTGGCCCGCATTACCATGCCCCGTTCCATGGTGCGCCTGTCGGCGGGGCGCGAGGAGATGCGCGACGAAACCCAGGCGCTGTGCTTCCTGGCCGGCGCCAACTCGATCTTCTATGGCGAAAAGCTGCTGACCACCGCCAATCCCGAGGCCGAATCCGACCGCGCCTTGTTCGCCAGGCTGGGCCTGACGCCGATGGCGCCGCCCATGCCCGCCGGGACCGGGCTGGATGGCTAAAATCCTGCTTCTTCTGGTGATTCTGGTGCTGGGGGCGGCGGTGCTGGCCCCGGTCATCATGGCCTTCGAACCAGCCCCGATGCCCGGCGATTTCGCGCTGGAATGGGAGAACCACACCTTCGCGGTTCCCGTGGTCTGGTCGCTGTGTGCAAGTGGCGGGCTTGCCCTTTTATATTCGTTCCTGCGGCGCTAAGAGCGGCGGGCAGAATGCCCGGATATCCGCTCATGACCACTCGCAAGATCGCCCGCGCCCTTCTTTCGGTCTCCGACAAGACCGGCCTGTTGGAGTTCGCCAGGGGCCTGGCCGCGCATGGCGTGATGCTGATTTCCACCGGCGGCACCGCCAAGGCGCTACGCGATGCCGGGCTGGCGGTGGCCGATGTGTCCGAGATCACCAACTTCCCGGAGATGATGGACGGCCGGGTCAAGACCCTGCATCCCAATGTGCACGGCGGCCTGCTGGCCCTGCGCGACAAGCCCGACCATGCCGCCAGCATGACCGAACACGGCATCGCGGGCATCGACCTGCTGGTGTGCAATCTCTATCCCTTCGAGGCCACGGTGGCGCGCGGCGCCGATTTCGAGACCACCATCGAGAATATCGACATCGGCGGCCCGGCCATGACCCGCAGCGCCGCCAAGAACCATCCCTTCGTCACGGTGGTGGTGGATGTGGAAGATTATCAGGCCGTGCTGGACGAGATGGCGGCCCATGACGGCGGCACCACGCTGGCCCTGCGCCGCACCCTGGCCCAGCGCGCCTTCGCCCGCACCGCCGCCTATGACGCCGCCGTGTCCAACTGGTTCGCGGGCCAGCTGGAGCAGGACGGCGAAACCGCGCCGCCCCGCCGCCGCGCCTTTGGCGGGCTGTTGCGCCAGAGCCTGCGCTATGGCGAGAACCCCCACCAGCAGGCGGCCTTTTATGTGGACGGCTCCAGCCGTCCCGGCGTCGCCAGCGCCACGCAGCTCCAAGGCAAGGAACTGAGCTTTAACAACATCAACGATACCGACGCCGCCTATGAACTGGTGGCGGAGTTCGATCCCAAGGACGGCCCGGCCTGCGCCATCATCAAGCATGCCAATCCCTGCGGCGTGGCGCTGGGCGCGACACTGAAGGACGCCTATCTGGCGGCGCTGGCCTGCGACAGCACCTCGGCCTTTGGCGGTGTGCTGGCCTTCAACCAGACGCTGGACGGCGCCACGGCGGAAGAGATCAGCAAGATCTTCACCGAGGTGATCATCGCCCCGGACGCCGATGCGGATGCCCGCAAGATCCTGTCCGCCAAGAAGAACCTGCGCCTGCTGACGGCGGGCGGCCTGCCCGATCCGCTGACGCCCACCCTGACCTATCGGTCGGTGGCGGGCGGCCTGCTGGTGCAGACCCGCGACAATGGCCGCGTCACCCGCGCCGAACTCAAGGTGGTGACCAAGCGCCAGCCGACGGATCAGGAAATCCGCGACATGCTGCTGGCCTTCACCATCGGCAAGCATGTGAAGTCCAACGCCATCATCTATGTGAAGGACGGCTCCACCGCAGGGATCGGCGCGGGCCAGATGAGCCGCGTGGATTCGGCCCGCATCGCCGCCATAAAGGCGCAGGACGCGGCCCGGATCGCCGGCTGGGACCAGCCGCGCACGGTGGGGTCGGCGGCGGCCTCGGAAGCCTTCTTCCCCTTCCCCGATGGCCTGATGGTGGTGGCCGAGGCGGGCGCGACGGCGGTGATCCAGCCCGGCGGCTCGGTCAAGGATGCCGATGTCATCGCCGCGGCCGACGAAGCGGGACTGGCGATGGTGTTCACCGGGATGAGGCACTTCCGGCATTAAGCAACATGGGGTGCGCGATTTGCGCGCCGTCAGTGACGCCGCGGCAGTTTGTCGAACACCTCGTGCGCGCCCACGCCCCAGATGCGCGTGCGCGGCACCCAGCCGTCCACGCCGCCCGCGCCCGTGACCTCGCAGAATTTCGGCGCACAGGCTTTCAGGTGCGCCACCGCGCCGGGATCGGCCAGCGCCACCACCTTGCGCCCATCGGGCGCATCATAGAGCGGCACCCGGCCCTTGCCCGTCACCAGCACGGTGCGCCGGTCGCTGAGCATGGCGTGGTTCATCCAGCCGGTGGTGCCGTCCATCGCCCGCACCCGCCGCCAGGTATCGAACTGGGCGATCACCGCGAAGGGATAGCCCTTGTGCCGGTATTCCCACAGCACCCGATGGGCATAAGTCGGACCCTCGCGCATGTTGGCCTTTTCCGTGCGCTGGCTGACATAGCGCAGGACCTTGGCCGCGCCCGGCTTGGCCGGCTGCGCGGTGGACGCGGAAACCAGCGCCAGGGCCAGGGTCGGAATCAGCAGCGCGGTGACAATCCGGGTCATGACGTGACGTGAAACCCTGTGGGTGGTGATTCGCCAGATGTACCAGCACCGCCCGCCGCCGTCATCCGCCGGGCTGGTCTTTCAAGGTGGCGTCGAAAAACTCGACTTCTTTCTCGAAGGCCCGTTCGGCCTGCAATTCGTTGTAGACGCCGCGCCCCGGCACGGTCCAGCCATGCTGCGCGCCCTTGTAGACCTCGCTCTGGAACGCACCGCGCCAGTCGCGCAGCGCTTCTTCCAGCCGCTCGATCCAGGCTTGCGGCATCAGGCTGTCATTGTCGGCATGGCCGAAATAGAGCCGCGCGGTGATTTTCGGCAGCAGCAGGTGCGGGCTGTCGGGCCCGTCAATCGCCAGCCAGCCACCATGGAACGACGCCACCGCCGCGATCCTGTCCGGCACCGCCGCGGCGATGCGCAGGCCGATCTGGCCGGTGAAGCAATGGCCCACCACGCCCACCTTGCCCGGCTTCACCCCCGGCTGGTTCAGCAGGAAATCCACATAGGCCGCGCCATCGCTGACCTGCTGGGGCGGCGGCAGGGCCGCGAACAGCTGCTGGATGACGCGGTTCTGCTCCTCCTCATCCTCGGGCTGGAAACCGTCCGGCGCGTTGCGCGCATAGCGGAAGAAACAGTTGGGCATCAGCACCGCGAAACCCTTTTCCGCCAGCCGCCGGGCCATGCCGATATTGGCGGGCCGGATGCCCCAGACATCGGTCAGGAACAGGATGCCGGGATAGTCCCCTTCGCCGGGACGGAAAAGAAGAGCCTGGGTGGTGGTGCCCGCAACGGGAATCTCAAGCGCCTGTTCGATCATGTCCTGCTCTCATAGGTGACGGTATTCCAGTAACGCGCCTGGTGGCTTCCGGTGCGCGCAAACCCCCGGGCGCGCAGCTGCCGCCCAATCATCCAGTTGAAATAGCCATGCGCCACCAGCACCGCCAGGCCGCGTTCGCGCGCCCGCGCCACCAGCAGGTCGGCCGCCCGCCCCGCCCGGTCGCGCGCGCCGCGCGGATTCTCGATGCGCGGATGAAAGCCCGCATGCCACAGGATGCGCGACACCACCGCCCATTTGGGCACACGCATGGCCAGCAGCGGGATGCGCGGAGACGCCAGCGGCGCTTCCACGAACAGCGGATCGGCCACCAGCGCCGCATTGGGGGCCAGGACGGCGGCGCTCTGATGGCTGCGCGGGCGGCCGGAGGTGAAGATGCTGTCCAGCTCCTTCACCAGTTCACGCAATTCCTGTGGCGGCAGGCTGGCCGGGTCCAGCCCCGCTTTCTCATAGGCGTCTATGTAGTCGGCAAACCCCGCATGGGAGGTGCGCGGCGACAGGGCGATGGCGGGCTGGCCATGCCGCACCAGAACGATGCGGGCCGGTCTCGCAAGGGGTGGCGCATCGCCGGGCAAATCAGGTCCTTCACGCTTCGGAAGACACTTCTTAACGGCCTGCCGCCATATTCAGAAACCTTTAACTGCCCGGTATTTATGCCCAGCGAAAAGGCCGCCAGCACAGAAACTAGGCACCCCCCTGTTGCATTGCAACAACTGCTACGCAAATCACGCAATCCGGCAGCCAAAACGGCCGGAAAAACCAAAACGTCATATTGATCAAAGACCCCATGCCGACGAAATGTCGGGACGATCCGGGACATGCCCGCGACTTCGACGCTCGCAAGAGCGTCTCACCTCGAGAGGACACAATGAACACTTTCACCAAGACGATTCTGGGGGCCGCGAGCCTGGCCGGCCTGATGGGCATGACCGGCGCCGCCGTGGCGCAGGATGCCGACTGGGAACTGAGCGGCTATGCCGCCGTCACCAGCGACTACAAGTTCCGCGGCATCAGCCAGGGCGACCGCGATCCGTCCCCGCAGGGTTCGCTGAACCTGACCGGCCCCGACGGCTGGTACATCGGCACCTGGGCCTCCACCGTCGACTTCACCCCGGCCAATGGCAGCAACCCCTACTGGGAGCTGGACATCTATGGCGGCAAGCATTTCGACCTGGCCGGCTTCGCCGACCTGAACATCCAGGCCTATTACTATTCCTATCCGTCGGCCAACCTGCCGGCCGGTTCGCCCGAACTGTCCTACTTTGAAGGCATCGCCCAGCTCTCCAAGAGCTTCGACGCCCTCACCCTCACCGCCACCTGGGCCTATTCGCCCGAACTGGCGGCGGGCGGCGGCACCGGCAACTATCTGGGCGGCAACGCCTCCTATGCCGTCAACGACTGGCTGAGCTTCTCGGGCAATGTGGGCCATCAGTGGGCCCAGGGCGCCAAGTACGCCGGTTCGCGCGACTATACCCACTACGACATCGGCGCCAGCCTGTCCTATATGGGCTTCGTGCTGGACGGCCGCTGGAACTCCACCGACCTGAACGCGGCCCAGTGCGGCGCCTTCTACATGGCCACGGTGGACGCCTGCAAAGGCTCGTTCGTCGCCAGCCTGACCTACAATTTCAAGCTGCTGCCGTAACCGCACCGGCCTGAAATCCTGAAGACGAAAGCCCGCGCCGGTTCTCGGCGCGGGCTTTTTCTTTGCCCGGCCCCTGCTAGTCTGCGGCCATGAGCTGGCTCTATCTCGCGGGCGCGATCCTCGCCGAAGTGATCGCAACCTCCTTCCTCAAACAGTCCGAGGGCTTCACCCAGACCTGGCCGACGCTGATCTGCACCATCGGCTACGGCACCGCCTTCTGGCTCCTGTCGCTGGCGCTGAAGACCATTCCCACCGGCATGGCCTATGCCGCCTGGTCCGGCCTGGGCACGGTCTTGATCGTGCTGGTAGCCTGGCTGTGGCAGGGCCAGAAGCTGGATGCGCCGGCCCTTGCGGGCATCGGGCTGATCGTGTCGGGCGTGGCGGTGATGAACCTGTTCTCGCGGACCGTCGCCCACTAGGCGGCGGTCACGCCTCCAGCACCCGGCGAAGCTGCATCATGTCGAACGGCTTGGTCAGGTGGCTGACATCGCCGCCCAGCGGCTTGCCTTCCTGCTCGCTGGTGGAATAGCCGCTGGCAATGACGATCTTGAGATCGGGCCGGAAGCGCAGCGCCTCCTCCACCAGCTGGCGGCCGTTCATGCCGGGCAGGCCCAGGTCGGTGAGCAGGATGCCGATCGTCGCGTCCTTCTGCAGGATCACCAGCGCCTCATGGGCGTCGCCCGCCTCGGCGCAGGTGAAACCGAGCTGCTCCACCATGTCCACCGTGGTCATGCGGATCAGCGCCACATCCTCCACCACCAGCACTTTGCCGGAGGGGCGATCCTGCGCCGCCACCGGCGCCTGCGCAGGCGCCAGAGATGCGACATCGGGCGCAATGGGCGGCCGGGCCGTGCCCGCAAAGACCGCGCGCAGCTTCCGCGCCAGTTCGTCCTTGCGATAGGGCTTGGAGAGCAGCAGGGCGTCATCGTCCAGCTTGCCGTTATGCACGATGGAGTTCTGGGTATAACCGGAGGTGTAGAGGATATGGATGCCCGGGTGCATCTCCTGCGCCATCCGGGTGAAGTCGCGCGTGGGAATCGTGCCCGGCATCACCACATCGGTGAAGACAAGGTCCGGCTTTTCGGTCTTGAGAACCTCCAGCGCACTTTCGGCATTGTCGGCGCGGCTGACCTGGTAACCAAGGTCGGTCAGCATATCCACCACGGCGGCGCGCACGCCTTCGTCATCCTCCACCACCAGAATGCGCTCGGTGCCGCCTTCCACCGGCGTCGCGCCCTCCTGTTGCAGGGCATCGGTCTGGCGGCGGGTGCGCGGCAGATATAGCTTGATCGCCGTGCCGTGGCCCACTTCCGAATAAATCTTGATATGACCGCCGGTCTGTTTGACGAAACCGTATGCCTGGGCGAGGCCCAGGCCCGTGCCCTTGCCTTCCGGCTTGGTGGTGAAGAAGGGTTCGAAAACCCGCGACATCACCTCCGGCGGCATGCCGGTGCCGGTGTCGGACACCGCCAGCATGACATACTGGCCCGGCGTCACTTCCGTATGCGCGGCGGCATAGGCGTCGTCGAGATAGGCGTTGGCCACTTCCAACGTCAGCTTGCCGCCTTCGGGCATGGCGTCGCGGGCATTGATCGCCAGGTTGAGCACCGTGTTCTCGACCTGGGTGGGATCCACCAGCGTGTTCCACAGTCCGCCCGCGACCACCGTCTCCACCTCGATATTCTCGCCCAGGGTGCGGCGGATCATGTCGGACATGTCGCGGATGATGCGCCCCATGTCGAGCGAACGTGGCGACAGGGGCTGGCGGCGGGCAAAGGCCAGAAGCTGCGCCGTCAGGCGCGAGCCGCGCGCCACCGCGCCGATGGCGTTCTGCAACCGCTCGCGCAACCGGCCTTCGGGCGGCACCGTGCCGGACACCGCCAGGTCAAGATTGGCGCTGATGATCTGGAGCAGATTGTTGAAGTCGTGCGCCACGCCGCCGGTCAGGTGGCCGATGGCCTCCATCTTCTGCGACTGGCGGGCCATGCTTTCGGCCTTGAGGCGGGCGGTATTGTCCTCCACTCCGATCAGGAAACCGCCGGTGGCGACCGGCGCCTTGTAGACTTCCAGTTCGCGCCCAGCCCAGCTGACGCGGGCACTGTCCTGCGCCTCGCGGCCCGGCGGCACGAAGATGCCGGCATTGGTGCCGCGATTGGATTCCAGTTCCTGCAACGCCAGCAGCCGGGTCTTGCGCGGCCGCGCCAGTTCCTCGGGCAGGTCCAGCAGGGTGAAGAAATTGGCATTGAAGGCGCACAGCATGCCGTCGGACGAGAAATAGGCGACACCATCGCGCACCGTTTCCAGCGTGGCCTGCAGGATCGCCGCCTCGTTGGCGCGCTCGCGCTCCGCCCGGGTCAGGCTGATATTGTTCCGCACCAGCAGGGCGGCGGCCAGCAGCAAAATGCCCAGCGCGATCACCCCGCCGCCGATGGCGAAGGCAACCTCCAGCTTCTCCGTTTCGCGCCGCTCCGTTTCCCGCTGCGCCAGCAGGCGGCGTTCCTCGTCCACCCCCTGGGCCAGTTCGACGCGCAGCCCGTCCATGCGCTGGCGGCCGAGTTCCAGGGCCTGGATCAGGCTTTCATTCTCCAGCTGCCGAGCCTCGCGCAGGGAATTGTCGAAGGCGGCGAAGCGTTCGCGGATCAGCCCTTCCAGCCGTCCCACCCGGCGCTGCTGGACAGCGCTGTCCATGGTCGCCCGGCGGAAGGCGGCCAGGTTGTGCGAGACCCGTTCGCGGGCCGCGTTATAAGGCGCCAGGAAGGCGGGCTGGCGGGTCAGTAGATAGCCGCGCTGGCCGGTTTCGGCATCCAGCGCGTCGGCCAGAACGGCGTTCAGAGTCTCGATCACCTGGTGGGTATGGGTGACCTGCGCCTGGGCTTCGCGCTGGTGCACCGAGAACTGGACCGCCAGATACACGACGGCTGCCAGAATGATAAAGAGTGGCACTGCGGCGAGCAGCACCATGCGATTGGCGGCCAAAACGTCCCTCGAACCCGGAATCCCCGAGCCAAAACGCACGCCTCCGGATTCGGTTCCCGACATGAGCGAAAATCTAGGGAAAGGTTTTGGAAAAGATAGGCCGCAGCCGCACCCTGCGCATAATAAAGTCGTCGCAAAGTTGCGCGATAACCCGACAGCCAATGTGGATAAGCCCACCCATCACCGCGTCGGCGCCTTGACAGAGGGCGGCGCCAGCTTACACTGGCAGCATTATCTCAAGTTTATTTCATACGGTGCTTCAGCACCGCCATTTTTCCGGGGGGATCATGTCACGCAAACCTTGTGCGGCCGCGCCTGCTGCGGTCGTTATGCTGACGCTTGTTTCGGCCCTGGGTTTTTCTTCCACCGCCTGGGCACAAGGTTGCCCGCCAGCGGGCGCGCGGTATGTCAGCGACAATTTCGTCCGCGTTTCCCACCTGACCTCGCTGGGTGGTGCGAAAGACGACACGCTGGGATGCCGCTGGCGTCGCGACGAAGACGGCCAGGTGATCTGGTTGTCGCTGGGTCCGACCATGAAACCGCTGGCGCAGGCGGGTGCAACGTCCGGCAGCGCCAAACCCGCACCCAACACTGCCGCCGCCACACCGGCCGGCGCGATTACCGGCGGCGTCTATGAATGCGACACGCCCATCAATATCGGCGGCATGATCCAGGGCACACCCGCCACCGGCCCGATGTTCGGCGTGACCGGACCGGGCACCTATCGCGATTTCGACGGCGGCACCGGCAGCTTCCAGCTCGCGGGCAGCATCCTGACCATGACCAGCGGTCCCTTGAAAGGAACACGCTACCAGCGCCAGTCGGATACCGTCTTCCGGCCGCTGAACGCGGCAGGCAAGACCGGCCCCATCATCTGCCGCCTCAACCGCTCCAAACCGCTCACGGGCCGCTGGTAGATCACTTTCTTGGATTCCCGCTGCGCCGCGGAAAGCATTTCACGTCCAACACGCGAGAGACAGACATGAAAAAACTCTGCACCCTTCTTCTTCTGGGCGTGGCGATGCACACCCCCGCCCTTGCCCAGGACGCTGCCGCGCCCGCGCTCAAGCCCTTCCAGAAAGTCCAGGCGATGGACCCGGAAAATCCCGGCCTTTGGAACAACTGCACCGTCATCACGGTCCATGCCGGGGCCTATGATGTGAACTGCGGCGGACGGCAATATACCGTGCGCGATGTGCAGGTACGCACGCCGGGCGGCGCACCCGTGGCCAAGACCGCCGCGCAGCCGGTTTCGGGACCGCCCTTCAAGGCGGGCGACCTGGTGCTGGCTTCGGTGATGAGCCTGCCCGATGACTGGCGTCTCTGCGTGGTGGAACGCAACATGGTCCAGTCCCAGAACAGCTACCGACTGTCATGCGGCGGCACCATCTATCACCAGCAGCCGAAATGGGTCCGCGAAGATTCGGACGCGCCGAAGTAAGGACCGCACGGATGAAAAAGACCATTCTGGTTTGCGCCGCCGGCCTGTCGCTGGCTTTTGCGACCCCTGCCCTGGCCCAGGCCAAGCCAAAGCTGGGCAACTCCCCCAACGGAATCTGGCGGTGCAGCGCCCAGGGCAACATTCCCATCGGGGTGATGACCATCACCGGCAACGCCTACAAATTTCAGGCGGTCAGCAACACCGCCTGGGCCCCCAAGCCGTCCGACACCGGGAATGGAAGCGGCCAGATCACCGTGGCGGGTTCCAGGCTGACGCCGGTCTCCGGTCCCTTGAAGACCAAATATCGGGTGGTCAGCGGCAGCTATGGCACGACCACGTCGCCCTATAGCGGGGCCTATGAATTTATCGACCTGCTCAACGATCCCGCCGCGGCCTACCTGCTGCGCTGTTACCGGCCCGACTGACGCGCGCCGGAGCCGACAGTGCTCATCCTGCTGGGAATCTTCGCGCCGATGCTGGTCCTGACCGCCATCCTGTACGGGATGGCGGGACGCATCGAGCGTCGGATCGAAGCGGCGCGGTCGTGGCCGCGCGCGCCCGCCACCATCACCGCCACCCGCATCGGCCGCAGCAAGAACAGCCACTGGCCCGAAGTCCGCTACGACTATCAGGTGGCGGGCCGCGAGTATCACGGCAGGCGGCTGGAATTCGTGCGGCGCAGCCGCGGCAAGGCCGAATGTGAAGCAATGCTTGCCCGGTATGCGCCGGGTACGCAGGTCTTTGCCCGCTACGATCCCGACGACCCCGGTTTCGCGGTGTTGGAAGCCGGAGGCGACGGACGCCCCTATCGCATCGCAGCCTTTGCCATCGGCGTTGCGACGCTGATCGCCCTGGCGGTCACACTGCTGACACGGCCGTGAGCAGCAGCCACGCCGCCCCGAGAATACCGACCAGCAGGAAAACGCCGCCCACGCCCAGCAGCCACGCCGCCTTGATCGCGTAATAGCGCTGGTGGGATCGCGTGCGCGCCTGCCGTCCTGCGGCCAGGAAGGCAAGGCCTGCCGCCAGCAACACGACCACGATGACGAATTGAGTCAGCATCTATGTTTCGCTTTGGATATCCGGCGCGAAACCACCATTAATCATTCCGGCGGAAAGTCAAAAGTGGTGCGCGTCGAAAGCCCCTGCCGGGGCTTGTCCGAACCTCTAGCGTGCTATCGGCAGGAAAAATTGGTCGGAGAGAGAGGATTCGAACCTCCGGCCCCTACGTCCCGAACGTCGCGATCAGCTTGCTAAACATGCACATTTCCTGGCATTTCTTGGCGGAGGCGATGAGAACATGCGTCGAACGCGTGGGGAACAAAGCGGCTCGTTTTCTCACTGATTTCTCACATTGCTATCAAGCTAGCATCGGCGACCGGCGCAGCATGCCTAGCCAGCCTGTGGTAGACGGAAGCCCCCTTCCTCGCTGCCAAGTCCACAGGACACGGCCTGGCAGTTAAAACGTACCTGCTCCCTTCACACGGGAGGGGTCACAGGTTCAACCCCTGTCGCGCCCACCAGCAGAAAAATCAATGGCTTAAGTGCACCACTCAGGTGAGCTACCGGAATTTACCGGAAGCAAAAGGCGGCTTACCGCCGGGGTGACCTCTTCGAGAAGAGGCGATTGTTGATGCGTGATTGGGGCAGC
>DASTMN010000157.1:0-6401 GCA_035714165.1 Rhizomicrobium sp. | reverse complement strand
GTACGCCGTGAACGTCGCCCCGCCCGTCTCCGCCAGGATCTTCGTGATCGCCGCCGTCAACGACGTCTTGCCGTGGTCAACATGGCCAATCGTGCCAATGTTGCAGTGCGGCTTGTTACGCTCAAACTTTGCTTTCGCCATTGTTGTTCTCCGTAAATCTCTGAATTCGGGTTAGGCGTACTTGGCCTTGACTTCGTCCGCGATCGCCTGCGGCACCTGCTCGTAATGGTCGAACACCATCGAATACTGCGCGCGGCCCTGGGACATGGAGCGCAGCGTATTGATGTAGCCGAACATGTTGGCAAGCGGGACCATCGCGGTCACGACCTGGGCGTTGCCGCGGCTGTCGGTGCCCTGCACCTGGCCGCGACGGCTGTTCAGGTCGCCAATCACGCCGCCCAGGAAATCCTCGGGCGTCACGACTTCCACCTTCATCACCGGCTCCAGCAGCTTGACGGCGCCCTTGGCCGCCAGCTCGCGGAACGCGGCGCGGGCCGCGATGTCGAAGGTCAGCGCGTTGGAGTCGACTTCGTGATAGGCGCCGTCCACCAGCTTGGCCTTGAAGTCGATGACCGGGAAGCCGGCCAGCAGGCCCGATTCCTTCTGGGTCTTCAGGCCCTTTTCGACGGCCGGGATGAACTCCTTCGGCACGGCGCCGCCGACGACTTCATTCTCGAACACGAATCCCGAACCCGGCTCCAGCGGCTCGAACTCGATCTTGACGCGGGCGAACTGGCCCGAACCGCCGGTCTGCTTCTTGTGGGTGTAGTCCACGGCGACAGCCTTGGTCAGGCTTTCGCGATAGGCCACCTGCGGCGCGCCCACATTGGCGTCCACCTTGTAGGTGCGCTTGAGGATATCGACCTTGATCTCCAGGTGCAGTTCGCCCATGCCTTTGAGGATGGTCTGGCCGCTTTCCTGGTCGGTGGTGACGCGGAAGGACGGGTCTTCCTGGGCCAGACGCACCAGCGCCATGCCCATCTTTTCCTGGTCGCCCTTGGTCTTGGGTTCGATCGCGACCTCGATGACCGGATCGGGGAACTCCATGCGCTCCAGGATCACCGGGTTGTTGGGATCGCACAGCGTCTCGCCGGTGGTGGTCAGCTTGAGGCCGGCCAGCGCCACGATGTCGCCCGCATTGGCTTCCTTGACGTCTTCGCGGCTGTTCGCATGCATCAGCAGCATGCGGCCGATGCGCTCCTGCTTGTCCTTCACCGAGTTCAGGACACCCGAACCCGAGGTGACGCTGCCGGAATAGACGCGCATGAAGGTGATGGAGCCGACAAAGGGGTCGTCCATGATCTTGAACGCCAGGCCCGCGAACGGCGCCTTGTCGTCGGCGGGACGCTCGACCTCGGTTTCCTTGCCGGGGACGATGCCCTTGACCGCCGGAATGTCCAGCGGCGACGGCAGATAGGCGATCACGGCATCCAGCAGCAGCTGCACGCCCTTGTTCTTGAAGGCCGAGCCGCACATGACCGGCACGAACTTGAAGCCGATGGTGCCCTTGCGGATCAGCTTCTGGAGTTCTTCGATGGACGGCTCCTTGCCGCCTTCCAGATAGGCTTCCATGGCGGCGTCGTCTTCCTCGACGGCCATTTCCACCATTGCGGCATGAAGCTCGGCGGCCTTGTCGGCATATTCGGCGGGGATTTCGACTTCGTCGAACTTCGCGCCCAGCTGCTCGTCATGCCAGATATAGGCCTTCATGCGGACGATATCGACCAGGCCCACGAAATCACCCTCGGCGCCGATCGGCCAGACCAGCGGCATCGGGCGGGCGCCCAGGCGGTCCACCATCATGTTGATGCAGCGCTGGAAGTCCGCGCCGGTGCGATCCAGCTTGTTGACGAAGCAGATGCGCGGCACGTGATACTTGTCGGCCTGGCGCCAGACGGTTTCCGACTGGGGCTCCACGCCGGCAACACCGTCGAACACGGCGATGGCGCCGTCCAGCACGCGCATGGAACGCTCCACCTCGATGGTGAAGTCCACATGGCCGGGGGTGTCGATCAGGTTGATGCGGTGATCCTTCCAGAAGCAGGTCGTCGCCGCGGAGGTGATGGTGATGCCACGCTCCTGCTCCTGCTCCATGAAGTCCATGGTGGCGGCGCCGTCATGCACTTCGCCGATCTTGTGGGACTTGCCGGTGTAATAAAGGATGCGCTCGGACGTCGTGGTCTTGCCCGCATCGATATGCGCGGCAATGCCGATGTTCCGGTACATGCTGATGGGCGTTGTGCGAGCCATGGGGAGGTGTCCGGATTACCAGCGATAATGGGAGAAGGCGCGGTTGGCGTCGGCCATCTTGTGAGTGTCTTCGCGCTTCTTGACGGCGCTGCCGCGATTGTTGGCGGCGTCCATCAGTTCGCCCGACAGGCGGCCCTGCATGGTCGGCTCGTTGCGGCCGCGCGCGGCGGTGATCAGCCAGCGGATGGCCAGGGCGCGGCTGCGATCGGCGCGCACTTCGACGGGCACCTGATAGGTGGCGCCACCGACGCGGCGCGAACGCACTTCGAGCGCCGGCGAGACGTTGCGCAGGGCTTCGTGGAACACCTGCAGCGGATCCTGCTTGGTCTTGGCGGCGATGGTGTCGAAGGCGCCGTAGAGAATGCCTTCGGCGGCCGACTTCTTGCCGTCATACATGATGGAGTTCATGAACTTGGCGAGGATCAGGTCGCCATACTTGGCGTCCGGGTTGATTTCGCGGCGTTCGGCGCGGTGGCGGCGGGACATCTATGTATCTCCTTACTTCGGACGCTTGGCGCCGTAGAGCGAGCGGCGCTTCTTGCGGTCCTTCACGCCCTGCGTGTCGAGCACGCCGCGGATGATGTGATAGCGCACGCCGGGAAGGTCCTTCACGCGGCCGCCGCGGATCAGCACCACCGAGTGCTCCTGCAGGTTGTGGCCTTCGCCGGGAATGTAGGACAGCGCCTCGAAGCCGTTGGTCAGGCGCACCTTGGCGACCTTGCGCAGCGCGGAGTTCGGCTTCTTGGGCGTCGTCGTATAGACGCGCGTGCAGACGGCGCGCTTCTGCGGGCACTGCTGCAGGGCCGGAACCTTGTTGCGCTTCGGCTTGGTGCCGCGCGGCTTGCGAATGAGCTGATTGACTGTCGGCATTCCAATTCCTCTTCGCCCCAGGGGGCCCTTTTGTCGCCCGCGCGTCCGCGGGTGAACGAAAAACAAAAACCGGACAGCAAGCCCTTGCCTGCGTCCGAACTTGCGGAGGACTGAGGTGACTGGCACCTGAGTCGCGCGTCTAAGCTCTTTAAACTGGCTTCCCAGCAGCGTTTTCGCGGGATTTTCCGCAAACGGCCTGCCCTGGAAGGTGGCGGCTTATACCCAGCGCATTGTGGGGGGTCAACAGGGAAACATTAGGATTTTGGGCAGGAGCCTCAGTCAGTGTTTCCGTTGGACACATCCTAGGATTTGCGGTCCGCCCCAAAATCTCCTACTCGTTCCGCCGTACATATAAAGAAAGCGGTTCATGACGCGCCGGGGACGCGCCTTTTCGACCTCCCGTTCGGCCACCAGCAGGCTGGTGGCCTGCTTTGCCCTGCTCGCTTTCCTGTTGCAGGGTTTTGCCCTGCAAACCCATATTCATCAGCAGATTCAGCCAGTTATTGCAAAACTGGCCGCGCCGGACAGCCAGGCAGGCCTGCCCGCCGCCAGGCTTCTGGATCAGCAGCCGCTCAAAACGAACGATCCGCTGGACCAGGGCCACTGCCGCCTTTGCCACGAACTGGTCCATGCCGGTTCCTATGTCACGCCCACCGCCCTGGCCCTGGCGGCCGGGCTGGACTGGATCACCGCACGGATTCCCGCGCCCGCACGGGTGTTCGGCACATCCGCCCAGGCCTTTGCCTGGCAGAGTCGCGGACCACCGCAGCACTGAACTTCCCAAATCCTGAGCGGGGCCGTTCCGGCCCCTCCCCGCACCGTGGCGCATCCGCGCCCGGGCCTATCGGTATCTGGAGTTCCGTATGTTCAAGTCTTTCCTCAAAAAGGGCCCCAAAAGCGCCCTCATGGCGGGCGCCGCGAGCGCCGCCCTTTTCGCCATCCCCGCTTTCGCCCAGCCCCGTTCCGTCGAGACAGTGGTCGTAACGGCATCCCCCCTGGCCAATCATGGCGATGAGCTGGCCTCCATCTCGTCCCGGCTGGACGCGATGGACATCCTGCGCGCCGGCGGCAGCAGCCTGGGCGACGCCCTGGCGGGCATCCCCGGCGTCAGCAGCAGCGGCTTCGCCCCCGGCGTCGGACGTCCCATCATCCGCGGCATGGATGCCAGCCGGGTGCGCCTGCTGGAAAACGGTACCTCCAGCGCCGACGCCTCCGATATCGGCCCGGACCATGGCGTGCCGCTGGACCCGCTGTCAGCGCGCAGCATCGAGGTGGTGCGCGGCGCGGCCACGCTGCGCTATGGCAGCCAGGCGATCGGCGGCGTGGTCAACGCCATTAACAACCGCGTTCCCACCAGCCTGGCCGATGCGCCCGGCGGCGAGGTCAGCGGCGGCTATGATTCGGTTTCCGATGCCGGACAGGTGGCGATGCTGGGCGATGCCAGCGCGGGCAATTTCGCCTTCCATGCCGACGGCTTCTTTCGCAAGGCGGGCGATTATGACACGCCGCTGGGACCACAGGCCAATTCCTTCGCCCGCAGCAGCGGCGCGTCGCTGGGCACCTCCTATTTCTTCGGCGACGACAGCCGCATCGGCGGCGCGGTGGTGCAGTATGATTCCCGCTACGGCATTCCCGGCGAAGACAGCTACATCAACATGCGCCAGACCAAGTACCTGCTGGGATCGTCGCTGGCGCTGGGCGGCGACGTCTTCAAAACGCTGAACGTGGACGGCAGCTATGGCAATTATGCCCATCACGAGAACGATCCCGACGGCAACGTGCTGGCCACCTTCAAGAACAGGGAACTGGATGTGCGCGCCGAGACGCTGCTGGGCGCGATAGGGCCGTTCCTGAGTTCGGCGGTGGGCGTACAGGTGCAGAACCGCGCCTTCGAGGCGCTGGGCGAAGGCGCGGACTATCTCCTGCCCACCCTGACCCAGAACTATGCCGGCTTCCTGTTCACCGAGGCCCGGCTGTCGGACACGGTGCACCTGGAAGTCAGCGGCCGCGTGGAATATGCCAAGGTGCAGGGCACGCCCGTCTCCGACATCTACACCAGCCGCGATTTCGTGCCGGTGAGCGGCGCGGTAGGCCTTTTGTGGGATGCGACCGAGCATGTGAAGCTGGGCGTGACCGGATCCAGCACCGCCCGCGCCCCCGCCCAGACAGAGTTGTATGCGCGCGGCGTGCATGAGGCGTCGGCGACCTATGAGACCGGCGATCCGACCTTGGGGATCGAACGTGCCCATTCGGCGGAAACCTCGCTGCGCCTGCGCTATGACGATTTCACCTTTGACGGCAGCGCCTATTACACGGTGTTCGACAATTACATCTATGGCGCGCTGACCGGGGCGACCTGCGACGAGGACGGCAACTGCCTGCCCGGACCCGGCGAGGAACTGCGCGAGGTGAACTATACCCAGGGCGCGGCGCATTTCCGTGGCCTGGAAGGCAAGGCCTCCTATGCGCTGTGGCGCGACGGCATGGGCGGCACGCTCAAGCTGAACGCGCTGGGCGACCTGGTGCGCGCCACCCTGTCGGGCGGGGCCAATGTGCCGCGTATTCCGGCCTGGCGTTTCGGCGGCGGCTTCTCGTGGGAAAGCGACCCGGTGGATGCCGGTTTCCAGGTGATGCGGATCGGCGACCAGAACGATCCGGGCCCGTTCGACACCCCCACGCCGGGCTATGTGTCGGTGGATGCCCAGATCACCTGGCGGCCCTTTGCCGACCGGGCCTGGGAATTCTCGCTGATCGGCCAGAACCTGGCGGACGAAGTGGTGCGCAACGCCGCGTCCTTCAACAAGGACAATGTGGTGATGCCGGGCCGCAATATCCGCCTGGTGGCCAGGCTCGCAACCAACTAGTTGAAGCAGGCTCAAACCCGCCTCCCCCTTCTGCGCGAAGCGCAGGCAAGGGGGAGGTGGTTTCAGCGTGCGAAGGCGACCTCTTGGGAGCCGAGCGGAAGCTGAAACCGGAGGGGGTCATCCAAAAAGATCGTACCGCGTTCCGCAGACACGGGCTTCGTGTTCCAGCAGCGCGCGCTTCAGCGCCAGGCCGCCGCCATAACCGACAAGCTGGCCGTCGGCCCCGATCACCCGGTGGCAGGGAATGACCAGCGCGATGGGATTGGCATTGTTGGCGGCGCCCACCGCCCGGGCCGCGCCCGGCTGGCCGATGGCGCGGGCAATCGCCCCATAAGAGGTGGTCGTGCCGAAAGGGATTTCGCGCAGCGCCTGCCACACCCGCATCTCGAAGGCCGGGCCTTCCGGCGCCAGCGGCAG
>DASTMN010000156.1:0-5236 GCA_035714165.1 Rhizomicrobium sp. | reverse complement strand
CCTTCACCGTCTATGACATGGCCGATGGCTGGGCCTGGGGCCAGGCGGCGCGCGATTCCTATGTCGGCTATGTTCCGGCGCGGGCGCTGGCCGCGCCCTTCGCCACGCAAGGCCATGTCACCGCCCTGATGGCGCCGCTGTTTCCCGCCCCCGACTTCAAAAAGCCGGTGCTGGACCTGCTGCCGCTGAACGCGGCGGTGCCGGTGCTGGGGCGCGAAGGCGATTATGTCCGCATCCATGCCGATGGCCTCTACCTGCATCACCGGCATCTGGAAGACACGGCGCCGCACGATTTCGTGGCGGTGGCCGAACGCTTTCTGGGTGTGCCCTATGTCTGGGGCGGCAAGACCCATGCGGGGCTGGACTGTTCGGGCCTGATCCAGACGGCCCTGCATGCGGTGGGCCGGGAAGCGCCGCGTGACACCGACATGCAGGAAGCGACGCTGGGCCAGGCCATCCCCGCCGCCACGCAGCGCGGAGATTTGATTTTCTGGAAAGGCCATGTCGGCGTGATGCTGGATGAAACCCGCCTGCTGCATGCCAACGCCTTTCACATGCAGGTGGCGGTGGAGCCGCTGGCCGAGGCGGTGACCCGCATCGCACCCGCCGCCGGTCCGGTCACATCCGTCAAACGGCTTAGGCCGTCCTGACCGTCGCATTGGCGCGGATCTGGCGCACCGACTTGTCCTGGTGCGCGATCCACAGGAACAGCCGGTTCAGCAGCGCCAGCGGCCAGGGCATCTTGCGCGCCACATCCAGGAACAGCACCACCCGCACCTTGTCCGAGAAATTGGCGGCGTCGTGCAGGAAGGTGTCGTCGAACAGCACCGCCTCGCCCTCATGCCAGAAATATTTCTCGCCCTGTTCGATGGCCTGGCGGTTGTCGCGGTCCCAGGCATCGGGATTGATGCGGATCCAGCAATTCTCGCCCGCATTGTTGTCGGGCACGATCACCCCCAGGTGATAGCGGACAAAGCCCTTCCAATAGCCCCAGTGCGGCTTGATGTGCTGCTGCGGCTCCAGCACCGAGAAGAAGGCGGTATAGATGCCCGGAATGCCCGCGAGCAGGCCCGCCGTGCGCGGGGCCAGGGCGCAGTTCTCGTCGATGAACCGGCCCGACTTGAACATGAAGCTCTTCCAGGCGATCTGGTGGATGCCGCCGGAGGTATAGTCGGTGAGCTGGTCCATGCCGGGCAGGGCCAGCTTGCGGCCCAGCAGCGCCGCGCATTCGGCGCGGATCGCCGCATGGTTCTGCGCCAGGATTTTCAGTTCGGGATAATCGGACAGGTCGCGCTCGAAGGCGGCGAACTTGCGGAACGCGCCCCGCGCCTCGGCACGAACGAAGATCTGCGCCGCCGCGTCCTTGATGCGGGTGGCCAGCGAAGGCACCTCAGTAGCCCCTGCTGAGGTCCACGAGATTCTTGAACGGCGCGCCGCTCTCGGCCCGCGTCACGCAGTCCACCACGAAGGCGCTGGCGTTGCGCGGATCGGTGATGCCCGCGATGTGCGGCGTCACGGTGACCTTGGGATGGGTCCAGAAGGGGCTGTCCGGCGGCAGCGGCTCGGTCTGGAACACGTCCAGGATCGCGCCGCCCAGCTGGCCGCTGTCCAGCGCCGCCAGGATGTCCGGCTCGTTGCCATGCCCGCCGCGCCCGACATTCATCAGCCAGGCCCCCTTGGGAAGCTGCGACAGCAGTTTGGCGTTGAGAATGCCTTCGGTCTCCGGCGTCAGTGGCAGCATGCAGACCATGAAATCGCACTGGCCCAGGAACTCGCCCAGCTCGCCCGGCCCGGCATAGCTTTTCACGCCCGGCACATCCTTGCGGCTGCGGCTCCAGCCCAGCACCTGGAAATCGAACATCAGTAGGCGCTCGGCGGTCACCGCGCCGATATCGCCCATGCCCAGTATGCCCACGCGCACTTCGCGGGTGGGCCGCGACAGCATCTTCTGGCGCCAGGCGCTGTCGCGTTGCCCGGCATCGAAGCCGCGCTGGCCCCGGTGCACGATCAGGATGTGCATGGTGACGTATTGCGCCATCTCGCGCTGGAGCGTCTCGTCCACGAAGCGCACCACCGGCAGGTGGCGGGGAAATTCCGGGTCGCGCAGGAAGCCGTCCACGCCCGCGCCCAGGCTGAAGATCGCCTTCAGCTTAGGCAGGGTCTTGAGGAAGCCGTGCGGCGGGCGGAAGCCGACGAAATAGTCGATCTGCGCGGGCGCGTAGTGATCCTTGCCGTGCAGGAAGCTGTTGAAGGCGTCATGCCCGAACAGCGCCTTGCTCAGTGCATCCCATCCCGGCGGAAGCAGGAACAGGACGTTGGGCTTGCCCGCGCGCGATTCCGCCATGCCTCTTTAATGCGCCGGCGCGGGAACGGGTGCGCCGGTGCCCTTGACGGGAGCACCCGGAGCCGGGGCCGCCGCCGGCGCTTCGGCCGCGGCCGGTGCGGTGGCGGGCTTGGGCGCGGGGATCGGCGCGGGCGTGTCGGCATTGCTGTGCAGCCAGGCGATCAGGTTGATGCGGTCCTGCTCGCTGCGCAGGCCGGCAAAGCTCATCTTGGTGCCCGGCGCGAACATGGCGGGCGACTTCAGGAAGTGGAACAGGTCGTCATAGGTCCAGTTGCCGCCCTTGGCCTTCAGCGCGCTGGAATAGGAGAAGCCGGGATTGTGCGCCTTGGGGCGCTCGACCACCGCGAACAGCTCCGGGCCGATCTTGTTGGGGCCACCCTTGTTGAAGTCGTGGCACTGCACGCAACGGGCGGTGAGTTCCTTGCCCGCATTGACGTCGGCCTTAGCCAGCACCGTGCCCCAGTCGGGCGCGACTTCCTCGGCGGGGGCGGCGGCGCCGCCGGCCGGGGTTTCCTCGACCACGCCTTCCACGACATAGCCGGGCTTTTCCGGATGCTCGGGCTCATAGACATGCTCGGCCACCATGCGGATCACGAAGATGAAGATCACGGTGCCCAGAACGGCGCCAAAGATCTTGTTCCACTCGAAGGAATCCATCCGGGCAAGCTCCCCAAAAACGCGCCCGCTTCCCGGTGCGCGCGAAAGTCGAAAGCCGGGCGCTCCCCGGCAAAATACGGGGGGACATTACCCGCCGCGGCCCCGGCGTCATTGCGGCGAAGCGTCGCATAAATCATAGGCGGTATCTGGCCTTAGCGGTAAACCCGGCCTACACAGTTTCCCGACAAGACCATGAACCCCATCCTCCTGATCCCCGCCCGCATGGCCTCGACCCGGCTGCCCGGCAAGCCCCTCGCCGATATCGGCGGGGTTCCCATGATCGTGCGGGTCTGGCGGCAGGCGGTCCTGGCGGGGCTGGGCCCGGTGGTGGTGGCCGCCGGAGAGGCCGAGGTCGCCGCCGCCATCCGCCAGGCGGGGGGGCAGGCGGTCCTGACCGACCCGGACCTGCCCTCCGGTTCGGACCGGATCTGGGCCGCCCTTCAGGCGGCGGACCCGGCGGGGGCGCATGATGTGGTGGTGAACCTGCAGGGCGACCTGCCCGCCCTCGATCCGGGGGCGATCCGGGCGGTGACGGCGGCCCTGGCGGCGTCGGGGGCCGACATCGCCACCCTGGCCGCCCCCATAGACAATGACGCAGACCGGCAGAATCCGGCGGTGGTCAAGGCGGTCTGCGCCTGGAACGGGGACGAGACGCTGGGCCGGGCGCTCTATTTCACCCGCGCCACCGCCCCCACCGGGCCGGGCACGCTGTGGCACCATGTCGGGCTTTACGCCTATCGCCGCGCGGCGCTGGCGCGCTTCGTCGCCCTGCCGCCCTCGCCGCTGGAGCAGCGCGAAAAGCTGGAGCAGCTGCGGGCGCTGGAAGCGGGGCTGCATATCGCGGTGGCGCGGGTGGACGCGCCGCCCTTGTCGGTGGATACGCCCGCCGATCTGGAACGTGCTAGGAAACACCTGTCATGATCGCCGCCCTTAAAAATGCCAGGCGCATCGCTTTTCAGGGCGAAGCTGGGGCCCCGGAGCGACGGGCAGCCGAGCGTATGCGAAGGCGTTGCCCGCGCGACCAGATATAAAAAAGAGCCGAAACGATGACTGCTGCCATTCGGAACGCCAAGCGGATCGCCTTTCAAGGCGAGCCGGGCGCCTATGCCAACCTTGCCGCCCAGCAGGCGGTGCCCCATGCCGCCGCCATCCCCAGGCCGACCTTCGAGGACGCCATCGCGGCGGCGCGCGCGGGCGATACCGATCTCTGCATCATCCCGGTGGAAAATTCGCTGATCGGCCGCATTGCCGACATCCATCACCTGTTGCCCGACAGCGGCCTGCATATCGTGGGCGAGCATTTCCTGCCCATCCGCCATCAGTTGATGGGCCTTCCGGACGCCACGTTGGACGGCATCACATCCGTCTACAGCCAGGCCCCGGCGCTGGCCCAGTGCCGCAACCTGATCCGGGACCGCAGGCTGGTGGCGCACAACTGGTACGACACGGCGGGCAGCGCCAGGCATGTCGCCGAACTGGGCGAGAAAAGCGTGGCCGCCATCGCCTCCAGCCTGGCGGCGGAGTTTTACGGCCTGAAGATTCTGCAGGCCGATGTGGAAGACGAACACCACAACGCCACCCGCTTCCTCATCATGTCGCCGCGCGACGAACGCGCCGCGAATGACGGCAAGGTGGTGACCACGCTGATGTTCCAGGTCAGGAACGCGCCCGCCGCGCTCTACAAGGCGCTGGGGGCCTTCGCCACCAACGGCATCAACATCACCAAGCTGGAAAGCTACCAGCTCGGCGGCTCCTTCAACGCCACGCGCTTCTATGCCGACATCCAGGGCCACCCCGACACGCCCGCGGTGGGCGCGGCGCTGGAAGAACTGCGCTTCCAGACGGCCAAGATGGATATTCTGGGGGTGTATCCGGCACATCCCTACCGCGAGGACATGCCGTAATTCTTTGGACCCCCTCCGGTTTCAGCTTCCGCTCGGCTGCTCAGGCTCTCGCCTTCGCACGCGCCTCGCTCGCTGAAACCACCTCCCCCTTGGATGCGCTGCGCGCATAAGGGGGAGGCGGGCCTGTGCAGCCTTCTTCTTTGTCATTCCCGCGAAAGCGGGAATCCAACTTTCCCTTTTTCTGCCCGCCCCCCATCCTTCTGCGCCCAGGCATCCATCGCCAGCAGCACCGGCTCCAGCGAGCGGCCCCGCGCCGTCAGGCTGTATTCCACCCGTGGCGGCACCTCGCCGAAATCCCGGCGCGCCACCAGCCCGTCGGCCTCCATCTCTT
>DASTMN010000155.1:0-8746 GCA_035714165.1 Rhizomicrobium sp. | reverse complement strand
TCCAGCCCGATCCGGTCCCGGTATCCGGCGGCGCGCACGGCGCGGATCAGCGTGGCATGGTTGATCTCGCCGGTGCCCGGCTCGTGGCGGCCCGGCACATCGCCGATCTGCACATAGCCCACCTGTGCGATGGCGGCGGTGAACTTGTCGATCAGGTCCCCCTCCTCCAGCTGCATATGATAGAAATCCCACAGCAGCTTCACGCGCGGCGAGTTGACCGCCTTGACCATCGCCACCGCCGGGCGCGAGCCGTTCAGCAGGTGGCCCGGATGGTTGACGGTATTGAACGGCTCCACCAGCGCGGTGACGCCGCCCGCTTCCAGCAGCGGCGCCATCCGCATCAGCCCCGCCGTATAGCCCGCCAGCATCGCCTCGCGCGTCATGCCCGGCACCAGCGCATGGCCCACCACCGTGATCCGGTCGCAGCCCAGGATTTTCGCATCGGCGATGGCCGCGGCGATCACCGTCAGCAGTTCGCCATGCACCCCCGGATCGGAAAAGTTCGGCACCTTGGGGGCATATTGCGACACCGACAGGCCGTTCTGGTCCAGCAGCCTGCGTATCCCCGCCGCATCCAGACTGTCGGCGGGCCGGATGGCGGGCCAGAACTCCACGCAGCGGAAGCCCGCCGCCCGCGCCAGGGCAAAGCGCTGCGCGAACGGCACATGGCGATACCAGGTATCCAGATTCACGGCATAACCGGACAACCGCCGCACCAGGCGTTCCGGCTGCGCAAGTGCCGGTCCCGCCGCAACGAGGCCCGCCGCCGCGGCGGAGAAAATGGCATCGCGGCGGCCCAGCCGCATCAAAGCGGGCGCACCGTCAGCCGTGCCCCGCCCACGCGCACTACCGTCACGCGGGTGCCGGGCATGGGCGCCGCGCCGCCTTCGGCATCCGCCGCCCAGTCCTTGCCGTCGACCAGCACGCGGCCATTGCCGCTGGCGAAATCGCCCGCCGTCACGCCTTCGCTGCCAGCCAGCCGGGCGTGGGTGTCATTGATGTCGGCCCCTTCCGGCTGCACGCGCGGAAACAGCCGCCGCCCCGCCAGGGTGGTGACGATGGTCAGCAGCGCGAAGACGACAAGCTGCAGATAGATGTCCAGCGGCCAGGTCGAGACGATGGCGGCGGTCAGCGCCGCCGATCCCGCCGGCCACAACAGCCAGCCGGAATCGGTGGACACCTCGAAGGCCAGCAGGATTCCGCCCACCACCAGCCACAGGGCGAAGGGATGCAGCAGCAGCCATTCCATCTCAGCCCACCTGCGGCACGGAGCGGCGCGGCGCGGCGGGCGGGTTGCCGCCGGGGCGCGGCCCGTCGCCCGCTACCGTCTTGACCAGCTCGCCGATGCCCGCGATGGAGCCGGTCAGGCCCGCCATGTCGGCCGGCACGATCACCGTCTTCTGCTGCGGGCTGCGCGCCAGTTCGGCGAAGGCCTCGACATATTTCTGCGCCACGAAATAGTTGATGGCGTTGACGTCGCCCTGGGCGATGGCCTCCGACACCAGCGCGGTGGCCTTGGCTTCGGCCTGGGCCTCGCGCTCGCGCGCCTCGGCGTCGCGGAAGGCGGCCTCGCGGCGGCCCTCGGCCTGCAGGATCGCGGCCTGCTTGGCGCCCTCGGCGCGGGTGATGGCAGCCTGCTTTTCACCATCGGCTTCCAGCAGCACGGCACGGCGCTCGCGCTCGGCCTTCATCTGGCGCGCCATGGCGTTGGTGATGTCGGGCGGCGGCACCAGATCCTTGATCTCGATGCGCGTCACCTTCACGCCCCAGGGATTGGTGGCATGGTCGATGGTGGACAGAAGGCGGGTATTGATGGCGTCGCGCTGGGACAGCACCTCGTCCAGGTCCATCGAACCCACCACGGTACGCAGGTTGGTCTGGGAAAGCTGGGTGATGGCGAAATTCAGGTTGTCCACGCGATAGGCGGCCTGGGCGGCATCCATCACCTGGATGAAGACGATGCCGTCCACCCGCACGGAGACATTGTCCTTGGTGATGACATCCTGCTGGGGCACATCCATCACCTGTTCCATCATGTTCATCTTGCGGCCCACGCCCTCGACAAAGGGCGTCAGGAAGGCGAGGCCGGGCTTGAGGGTGCGGGTATAGCGGCCCAGCCGCTCCACCGTATACTCACGGCCCTGCGGCACGATCTTGATCGCGTTGAACAGAATGATCGCGGCCAGCGCGATCAGGACCAGAGCGACAATATCCATCAAAATCCCCGCACAATATCGGCGGCGATCCTACCGCCTGGCGGGAACTCTTGCTACCCCATCCCGGCGGACTTAGCCGCCATCCGCCTGGCGTGACAACTCCGCAATGCGGGCATCCTGGGCGCTGGTGATGACGACATTGCGGGGCTGGTCGTAACTGGCCGCCGCCGCCGACACCACCACAAGCTGGCCGCCATTGCTGGGACGGATGCTGAGGGCGGAGGGCTTGCCGTCATGGTCCACCTGCACCCGCGCCACCTGGCCGATTACCTGGCCATGCTGGTCATAGACCTGCGCACGGGAAATCGGCGCCGGGGCATGGGAGAGGCTGTTCAGGGCGATCGGGGCCAGTTCCACGGCCTGCGCCATCGCGGGAACAGCGGCAAAGGCGGCAATCAGGAAACACCTGCGAATCCACATGGCGACACCTCCTTGAAGGTCACACACTGGAAACGTGGAACCCGCCGTCTCGGGTGCAAAAGGGGCGCAAAAAAACGGCGGCGCGGAGATCACCCCGCGCCGCCGCCATGTCACAACAGGACGAACCGCCTAGAACGGATCGGTGCGCTTGGAGAACTTGCGCCCCACATCCGCCGCGTCGGTATCGCCGCCGGTGCAGATCATGGTGCCGTCCTTGATCTGGTTCACGACATAATTGTCGCTCTTGGGATCGGCGCTGCAGGCATTGAGGAACTTGATGTTCGCCGCCTTGGTGGCCGCCAGCACGCGGGCGCGCACCTGCTGCATGGCGGCGCTGTAATGGCTGGCGTCATAGGTGCCGGGGCGGCCCATCATGAAGAAGCTGTGATCGCCCGGACCCCATTCGGCGAAGGAGATGCCCGGCACGCGGACCGAAGTTTCCACATTGGCGTCGGCGCGCGGATTCTCGATCTTCAGGCCGAACAGCAGTTCGCCATCGGGATTGAGCGGCCACGGATCGGCGATCCGCATATACTCCTGCGGGGTGACGCCCCACATGCGCGAGGCATAGCCCTGGCTGCCATTGCCGCGCGTGCCCTGGGCCAGGCCCGAAACGAGCGGCGCGAAGGGATAGCGCGAGGCTTCGATCATCAGGCGCACGGCTTCCGGCGACTCGGCATTGCACAGCAGGATGCCGTGCACGCCCGCCGCCAGGGTCTGCTGGATCATCCAGGCATTGGCGCGCACCGCGTCGGTGGTGCCCGAAATCGGCAGGGTGACGATCACCGCCGGGGTCTTGTGGCCGGTGCGGGTCGGGCCGGCTTCCACCAGGCCGCGCATGAACTCCTGCAGTTCCTTGAAGTCGAGCGGGCCGTGCTCCATCTCATAGGTGATGTAGTCGGCCTTGGTGGCCGCCATCTCCTTGCCCTTCTCATAGCCGCCGCCGCTGATCTGGGCGTAATAGACCGGCTGGCCCTTCAGCCACATGTCGATGATGCGATTGACATGCTTGCCGGTGCGGGTGGTCTTGGTGGGCATCGTGGGCTGGGCATTGGCGGCGGGGGAAGGCGGCGCAACCTGCTGCGCGCTGGCGGGCGCGGCCGCCGCGATCAGGGCGGCGGACATGCCGGCCATCATCAGATGCTTGAACTTCATGGAAACGTCCCTCTTTCTCTTGAGCGGGACGCATCAAATCGCGCCCCTGTTCATCGAAGGGTGGCAGGTTGCAATGAAAAGACGGCAGGGGAAACCCGTATCTTCCAATTTTTTCATGCACAATCGCGTCTTCGCCTCTTTTCATGTGCATTGCGGCAGGCAAGAGTGCGGTGCGGCATTACATAATGTCCATCACGGGGGAAATTTCGATGAAGCATGTTGCACCTGCGTTGATCGCCGCATTCTGCATGCTGGCGCTTCCCGCGCGCGCCGATGAAGGCATGTGGACCTTCGACAACTTTCCCGCCGCCACCGTGAAACAGAAATATGGCGTCGGCATCGATCAGGCCTGGCTGGATCGCGTGCGCGGCGCGGCGGTGCGGCTGTCGTCCGGTTGCAGCGCCTCCATCGTCACACGCGACGGACTGGTGCTGACCAACCATCACTGCGTCCGAAGCTGCGCCCAGAACCTGTCCACCGCCGATCGCGACTATGTGAAGGACGGCTTCTCCGCCGCCACGCGCGGCGAGGAACGCCTCTGCTCCGGCATGCAGGCCGAAGTGCTGGAGACCATTGCCGACGTCACCGCCCGCGTGACCGCCGCCAGCGGCGGCAAGGATGGACAAGGCTTCGTCAAGGCGCGGGACGCAGCCATCGCCGCCATCGAAAAGGAAAGCTGCACGGGCCGCGAGGCGCAGTATCGCTGCCAGGTGATCTCGCTCTATCAGGGCGGCCAGTACAAGCTCTACACCTATCGCAAATATGCCGATGTGCGGCTGGTCTTCGCGCCGGAACTCCAGCAGGCCTTTTTTGGCGGCGATCCCGACAATTTCAACTTCCCGCGCTATGCGCTGGATTTCGCCTTTGTCCGCCTCTACGAAAACGGCAGGCCCATCGCGGCGCGCGCGCCCCTGGCCTGGCGCGACAGCGCGCCGAAAGACGGCGAGCCGGTCTTCGTGGTCGGCAATCCCGGCTCCACCCAGCGCCTGCTGACTGCCGCCCAGCTGGAAACGCTGCGCGACCTGGCCCTGCCGAATACGCTGGTCCTGTTCTCGGAACTGCGCGGGCGGCTGGTCCGCTATGCCGAGGAAGGCCCCGAACAGTCGCGCATCGCCGATCACCTGCTGTTCGGCATCGAAAACAGCTTCAAGGTCTATAGCGGCCAGCAGAAGGCGCTGGTGGACCCCGGCCTGATCGCCGCCAAGCGCAAGGCGGAAGCCGAGCTCCAGGCGCAGGTGAAGGCGCGCCCCGAACTGGCGGCGCAGGTGGGCGATCCCTGGTCCGAGATCGCGCGGGCGCAGACCGCCCGCCGCGCGCTCTACATGCCCTACTCCTTCATGGAGCTGCGCGGCGGCTTCGGCTCGGACCTCTTCTCCTATGCCCGGCGGCTGGTGCGCGCCGCCGCCGAGCGCGAAAAACCCGATGCCGAGCGGCTGCCGGAATATACCGACAGCCGGCTGCCGCTGGTGCAGAAGCAGTTGCTGGATGACGAGCCGGTCTATCCCGAACTGGAAAAGCTGGCGCTGTCCTTCTGGCTGTCCAAGCTGCGCGAATACATGACCGCCGACGATCCGGCCACCCGTACCTTCCTGGGCAAGGATTCGCCCGAAACCCTGGCGGCGCGGCTGGCCGCCTCGAAACTGGGCGATGCCGCGCTCCGCAAGCGGCTCTGGGACGGCGGCATGGCGGCGATCCGCGCCAGCGGCGATCCGATGATCCGCTATGTGCTGGCGACAGATGCCGCCAGCCGCGCGGCGCGCAACGATTACGAGAACCGCGTCACCGGCCCCACCGACCGCGCCGCCGAGCGCATCGCGCGCGCCCGCTTCGCCATCCTGGGCGACAGCACCTATCCCGACGCCACCTTCTCGCTGCGCATCAGCTATGGCGCGGTCAAAGGCTGGACCGACAATGGCAGGACCACCGGCGCCTTCACCACCTGGCCGGGCCTGTGGGACCGCGCCACCGGCCAGCCGCCCTTTGACCTGTCGCCGCGCTGGGTGAGCGCGAAGGACAAGGCCCCGCCCGGCACCGTCTTCAACTTTGTCAGCGACAACGACATCATCGGCGGCAATTCCGGCTCACCCATCATCGACGCGAAGGGCGCGGTGATCGGCGCGATCTTCGACGGCAATATCCAGAGCCTGGGCGGCGCGTTCGGCTTTGACGGCCGCGTCAACCGCGCGGTTTCGGTCGCCACCAGCGCCATCACCGCGGCGCTGGAGAAGGTCTATGGCAACACCGCCCTGGTGGCTGAACTGCGAAAGCGCTAAGCGCGCTTGCGCAGCCTGTCCGCGACAAATATCCCGGCGAAAATCACGATCAGCGCCGCCGGAATGATCGCCGCGACCTGGAAAGAGGCCGCCGCCGCGTCGGTCAGGATGGTGCGCAGCTGGTCGCCCTGCGCCGATGCCAGCACCGCCGGATCGCCACCCGCCGCCGCCAGCCGCGCCTTGTCATAGACCGCGCCCAGATAGGGCAGCACCACATAGGTGGAGGCCGCGCCCGCCGCGCCCATCAGGCCGAACACCATCGTGCCGCTGCGCGGATAGCGCTCGGCCACCGTCGCCAGCATGGTGGGCCAGAAATAGCAGACGCCGAAACCCCAGGCGGTGGCGGCCAGCAGGGCGCTGGCCGGATCGCGTGCCCCGCCCAGCGCCACCAGGCCGATGGTGGCGAACACCGCCGAAAAGATCAGCAGCCCCACATTGGACAGCCGCTTGACCAGCGGCCCCGCGAAATGGCGCATCACGAACATCAGCCCGCTGACATAGGCCAGCAGCCAGATGCCGCGCATGCCCACGATCTCGCTCAGCGCCACATCCACCCATTGGCCAGGCGCGAACTCGGTGGCGGCGGTGAACATCATCAGGATCACCCACAGGAAGATGGTGGGCTGCTGCAAGGTCGCCCGGATCATCTCGCCCGGCGTAACGGGCGCGTCGGTCGAAAGGCTGACATCGGGCAGCTTTTCCACCGTGGACAGCCAGCCGAACACGATGCACAGCACGGCCAGCGGCAGCAGCGTCCAGCGCCAGTCCAGCGCCAGCCCGTCATTGGCCAGCCCGATCAGCGCGCCCGCCACCACGCCCGCCGGATACCAGGCATGGAGGATGGACAGGCGGCTGACCCGGTCCTGCGGATAGAGCGCGCTGGTCAGGGGATTGATGACCGTCTCCACCAGGCCCCAGCCCAGGCCCTGCACCACCATGCCGACCAGCAGCGCGGTGTAAGGCGACACGCCCAGCGCCCCCGCACCCGCCACGATGGCAAAGCCCAGCAGCATCAGCACGGCCGACGCCGCCAGCGCCCGGCCGAAGCCGATCCGCGCCAGCACGGCGCTGACCAGCAACAGCGTGATGGCGAAACCGGCAAAGGCCGCGCCCAGCACCGTGGCGATCATCGCCCCGGCATTGGCGGCATCCAGCGGGTCCAGATAGTCCTGCCGCATGTGCAGGGCGGTGACGGCGCGCACCGACACGGCGGCCCCCGCCGTGAACAGCGCCAGCAGCGCCAGGATGAAGATGCGCCCGCGATTGAGCCCGTCGGTCATGGTTGCCCCGCCCTGCTGTGCTGTTCTTGTTGGCGGTGACTATAGAACAAAAGCGGCGGCGGGATAGCCCGCCGCCGCCGTTGCAGACATGGCGATGGCCTTACCGGATCACCGCACAGGCCACGCGGTCGCCCGCGCCGCCGATCGGCTGGCTCTTGTAATCGTCCGGCTTGGCATGGATCACCAGCGCCGAACCGTCGGCATCCAGCAGGCCGGGCAGCGCGCCGCCCGTGTTCAGCAGCACCAGGCTGGAATAGAGCTCGACCGTGGCCTTGCCGTCGGCGCCGACATAGATGTTGGGCAGGTCGCCGGAATCATTGGCCTCCGGGTTCAGCAGGCCATGCACCACCTTGGGCACCGCGCCATGGACATGGCTTCCGGCGCTGGTGAACTTGGCATCGCTGCAATCGCCCTTTTCGTGGAAGTGCGCGCCATGCCAGCCGGGCGTCAGCCCGCTGGCCTCGATCCGCAGCACCACGCCCTTGGGCGCGCCGGTGACGGTGACGGTGCCCTTGGCCGAGCCGTCATTGCCCTTCAGGGCGCCGCTGGCGGCCAGCGCCGGGCCAACGGCCATAGCGGCGGTCAGCGTGGTGACAAGAAATCCAACAGTGAGCTTGCGAATGGTGGACATGGAAATTCCTTCTTCTGGGGAGGCCCCATGCATAACGCCGTGCGGCGGTCGGGGTTCACACGGCGCCCGCCTTTTTCATGATTCTTTCAGCGCCACCCGCACCGCCTGCATCTGGGCCCGGATCGCCAGTTCCGCCGCCAAAAGGGCCTTGGCCTGGTCCTGGGCGGTGTGGGTGCGCTCGGCCACATCGGCCACGAACTGCGCCCCAAAAGGCAGCGGCCCCCGCGAACAGTCGATGAACCGCGCGCCCTTGCCGTCCACCAGGAACAGGTTGTTGCCCTGCGCCGATACCGTGACGTTGGCGTATTTGCGCAGCTCGATATAGCCGTCGGTACCCAGCACGAACAGGCGGCCATCGCCCCAGGTGCCCAGACCGGCGGGCGTGAACCAGTCCAGCCGCACATAGCCGAAGCCCGCATCGCCGCGCAGGGTCATGTCGCCGAAATCCTCGAAGCGCGGATGCTGCCGGTGCCGGATGTTGGAAACCTGCGACGCCACCACCTCGGCAGAGGCGCTGCCGGTATAATAGAGAAACTGGTCCACCTGGTGCGAGCCGATATCGCACAGGATGCCGCCATAGCGGCGATTGTCCCAGAACCAGTCCGGCCGCACCCCTGCCCCACCCGCATCGCCGCCCTTCTGCACGATCTGGTGCGGCGCGATGTTGATGGTCTGGATCACCTTGCCGATCGCCCCGGCGCGGATCAGTTCGCCCGCATGGACGGCGGCGGGCACCTCCAGCCGTTCCGAATAAAGAATGCCGTAGATCTG
>DASTMN010000154.1:0-7090 GCA_035714165.1 Rhizomicrobium sp. | reverse complement strand
CGCGCCATCACCGCCGGAGAGGTCTATTTCTGATGCTGCTCGCCATCGACGCCGGCAATACCAACATCGTCTTCGCGCTGTATGACGGCACGGCCATGCGCGCCCAGTGGCGCGCCGTCACCCAGGTCAGCCGCACCGCCGACGAACATGCCGTCTGGCTGAGCCAGTTGTTGGCGCTGGAAGGCCTTACCTTCCGCGATCTCGACCAGGCGATCATCGCCACGGTGGTGCCGGCGCTGCTGTTCGATCTTCGGGCGCTGTGCCGCCAGTATCTGAAATGCGAACCGCTGGTGGTGAAGGATCCCGCCGTGAAGCTGGGCATCGGCATCAATGCCGACCGCCCGGCCAGCGTGGGCGCCGACCGGCTCTGCAACACGGTGGCCGCGCATGAGCGCTACAAGGGCGCGGTGATCGTGGTGGATTTCGGCACCGCCACCAATTTCGACATCGTGGCCGAGAATGGCGATTTCGACGGCAGCGTGATCGCGCCGGGCGCCAACCTGTCCATCGAGGCGCTGCACCAGGCCGCCGCGCTGCTGCCGCGCGTCGCCATCCACCGCGCCCAGACGGTGATCGGGCGCGATACCGTGCCCGCCATGCAGTCGGGCGTCTATTGGGGCTATGTCGGCCTGATTGACGGCCTGATTTCCCGCATCAAGGCCGAGTATGGCAGGCCGATGACCGTGGTGGCGACCGGCGGCCTGGCGCACCTGTTCCGCCCGGACATTCCGGCCATCGAGCATGTGGACCCCGACCTGACCATGCGCGGGCTGATGCTGATCCATGCCCGCAACACGGGCAAATAGATGAACCGCTTTTCACCCCGCGACGAACTTGTGTTCCTGCCGCTTGGCGGATCGGGCGAGATCGGCATGAACTTCAACGCCTATGGCTTCGGGCCGGAGGGCGACCGCAAATGGATCATCGTGGATTGCGGCGTTCTGTTCGGGCGCGAGGGCGCGGTGCCGGGCGTGGATGTGCTGATGCCCGATGTGCGCTACCTGGTCGAACAGCGCGAGAATATCCTGGGCATCGTCGCCACCCATGCCCATGAGGATCATATCGGTGCGATCCATCACCTGTGGCCTGCGCTGCGTTGCCCGGTCTATGCCACGCCCTTCACGGCGCGGCTGATCGCCAGCAAGCTGGACGAGGCGGGCCTGTCCTCGCGGGTGAAGGTGCAGCAGGTGCCGGTCGGCGGCAATCTGGTGCTGGGACCTTTCACGCTGGATTTCATCTCCATCACCCATTCCATCCTCGAACCCAACCTGCTGGCGATCCGCACGCCGCTGGGCACGGTGACCCATACCGGCGACTGGAAGATCGATCCCAATCCCATGCTGGGCGAGGAAACCGATGTCGCGCGGCTGGAAAAACTGGGCGCGGAAGGCGTGCTGGCGCTGGTCTGCGACTCCACCAACGCGCTGGTGCCGGGTACCTCCGGCTCGGAAGCGCAGGTACGCGAGAGCCTGACCGCGCTGGTCGGCACCTTGGGCGGCCGCGTCGCGGTCACCGGCTTTGCCTCCAATGTGGCGCGGCTGGACACCATTGCCCGCGCGGCCCGCGCGCATGGCCGCCATATCGCGCTGGTGGGCCGCTCCATGCAGAAGATGGTGTCGGCGGCGCGCGAATGCGGCTATCTCAAGGACTTTCCGCCAATCCTGGACGAGACCGAGGCGGCGGACCTGCCGCCCCGCAAGGTGCTGTATCTGTGCACCGGCAGCCAGGGCGAGCCGCGCGCCGCGCTGGCCCGCATCGCCAACGACAGCCATCCGCATGTGCATCTGGCCGAAGGCGATACGGTGATCTTCTCCAGCCGCGTTATTCCCGGCAATGAACTGGCGATCTTCGAGATGCAGAACCAGTTGGCGGCGCGCGGCATTGAGCTGCTGACGGCGGAGGATCATTTCGTCCATGTCAGCGGCCATCCCTGCCGCGAGGAACTGGCGCAAATGTATCGCTGGATACGGCCCCAGGTGGCGGTGCCGGTGCATGGCGAGATGCGCCACCAGGTGGCCCATGCCCGGCTGGCGCGCGAACTCCAGGTGCCGCAGGCGCTGGTGCCGGAGAACGGCCAGCTGTTCCGGCTGGCGCCGGGCCGGGCCGAACTGATCGACGAGGTGCCGTCGGGCCGCGTGCATCTGGATGGCCGGGTGCTGGTGGCCGAAGGCGAGGGGCTGGCCAAGGACCGCCGTGCGATGGGCTTTGCGGGCCTGCTGGTGGTGTCGCTGGTGCTGGATGCCAAGGGCCGCATCGCGGGTGCGCCCAATGTGCTGGGCGAAGGCATGCCGGAGCCGGTGGCCGAAGCGGTGCTGAAGGCGGTGGAACAGGCCACCGCAAAGCTGGGGCGCAGCGATCCGGACGAACTGGCCGAAACGGTGCGCCGCGCCGCGCGCCGCGCCGCCCATGATGCCTGGGGCAAGAAGCCGATGACACGTGTGCTGGTGACGGAGATCTAGAATGAGCGACGCCGCCTTTGCCGCCGGTTTGCACTATGTGGTGGTGTTCAGCGCCTTTGCGGTGATCTGGTTCATCGTGCTGTTCTGTCTTCTGCCCGTGGGGCTGGGATCGGAACGCGATCCGGAAACCGGCGCGCCGCTCAACCCCATGCTGAAGAAGAAGATGCTCTGGTCCACCGGCATCGCCCTGGTGGTGTGGGCGGTGTTCTATGCCTTTATCGGCTTCGGCTGGCTGGAGCTTTAGACTCCCAGCGCCACTTTCGCGGCAAAGGCCAGCGCGATCACCGCCACGCCCGCGCCGACGTCCTTCCAGCGCCCTGCCAGGGTCTTGATCGCGGCATAGGCGATGAAGCCCATGCCGATGCCTTCAGCGATGGAAAAGGTGAAGGGAATGGCCAGCGCCGTGACCAGCGCGGGCAGCGCCTCGGTCATGTCGTCCCATGCCACATCCTTCAGGTCGGCCATGAACAGCGCCGCCACGAAGATCAATGCGGGCGCGGTGGCATAGGCGGGCACCGCGCCCGCCAGCGGCGCGAAGGGCAGGGCCGCCAGGAACAGCACCGCCACGGTGACGGCGGCCAGACCGGTGCGCGCGCCCCTGCCTGAACTGTCCTGGCCCGCCGCGCTTTCGATATAGGCGGTGACGGGCGAGGTCCCCAGCACCGCGCCCAGCACGGTGCCGCCCGCATCGGTCAGCAGCGCCTTGCGGCCGTTTCTCAGCCGTCCATTCTCCATCAGTCCGGCGCGGTGGCCCACGGCGGTCAGCGTGCCGGACGCATCCAGCAGGTTCAGCAGCAGGAAGACCAGGATCACGCCGGTCAGCACGCTGCCGGATGCCACGCCGGAAAATTGGAGCTGGCCCAGGGTCGGCAGGATGGAGGGCATGGGCGCGGCCAGTGCGGGCAGGGGCACAAGGCCCAGGGCCAGCGCCGCCCCCGTCGCCATCAGGATTCCGATCAGCACCGCGCCGGTGACGCCGCGTATCCACAACGCCGCCATCACCAATAAGCCCAGCGCGGCGATCAGCGCCTTGGGGTCTGACAGCGCACCGGGCTGAACCAGTGTGGCGGGGCTGTCCACCACCCAGCCCGCGCCCTGAAAGCCGATCAGGGCCAGGAAGAATCCGATGCCCGCGCCGATGGCGCGCTTCTGGCTTTGGGGAATGGCGTTGACCAGCCATTCACGGGCGGGGCTGGCCGACAGCGCCACGAACAGGATGCCGGAGACGAACACGCAGCCCAGCGCCAGCCGCCAGTCGCCCGCCAGCAGCGGCACCACGGTGAAGGCGAAAAAGGCGTTCTGGCCCATGCCGGGGGCCAGCGCGATGGGCAGGTTGGCGGCTAGCCCCATCGCCGCCGTCACCAGCGCCGCCGACAGGGCGGTGGCCATGAAGACCGCGCCCCGGTCCATGCCCGCCGCCGACAGGATCTGCGGATTGACGAACAGGATATAGGCCATGGTGAAGAAGATCGTGGTTCCGGCCACGATCTCGCTTCCGGGCGTGACACCATTGGCCCTGAGGCCGAACAGGCGGTCGAGCATTGCCATATCCCCCATCGCGCCGGCGCGGCGGCGCCTAAAGAAAAAGGCCGGAAGCTGGGCTTCCGGCCTTTAAACCTTGGGTAATTCTCCCCGAACTTGGCCGTTCTGTGCGGTCACGTTCTTTTATTGGTTCGTTTGATACTGTTTTTGGGCCGCGCTGTCACGACATAATTCAGGGTATTGCAATGCAACGCACGCAATTAAATGTCGCGCTGGTCCGCCGGGCTTGGATGGCGTTCCTGCTGGCCTGCATGGGGGCATCCGCTGCCTTTGCGGGCCCGATTTCGCGGCCCACCATGCCCGATCCGCTGCTGGGCGGCGGCAACCTGCTGGATTCCCGGCCCGGTCCCTGTGCGGACATGGCGGCGGGGGCCGATTATGCCGCCGGAACCGATGCCGGCGGCCATCCGGTGATCCCGGCCGATGCCGCAGCGCCGCCGGTCCCGGTGCCGGATGGCATCGCCATTCCGCTGGGCCGCCGGCAGGAGGCGCAGCCGGGTGGCAATCCCATGACCGGCGGCGGGATTGGTGGCGCGTTCGTGGAGATGGATGGCCGCCGCCTGGCGCCGCTGGTCAACCCGCCCGCCTGCCGCCGGTAAATCCGCCGGGTTAACCAAGCGGGCCGTCTTGCCGCCCCATCGCCACACCCGGCTGCTAGCTTGCGGGGATGCGCGCGCTCTTTCTTGCACTGTTGCTGACGTTGATGGCGGGTGTGGCTGCCCAGGCCGCGCCGTCCGTCACCTGGCGCGTCACCAAGGACCATTGGGACGAAAATGACGAGCGGGGCTATTCGGCCTTCGTCACCGCCATCGGGCGGTCGGGCTGTTCGTCCTCGCAAAGCTGTCTGCGCGATCCCGCCAATCCCTATCGCGGCAGCGACCAGGCCTTTCTCGACATCGACGTGGACTGCGCCAAGCTGCCCTACCTGCTGCGCGCCTATTACGCCTGGAAGAACGGGCTGCCTTTTTCCTGGGTCAGCGGGGTGGCGGGCACGCGCTTCGGCGGCACCTCCAATCGCATCGCCGGGCGGGCCGGGATCGTGGACAATGGCGCGGGCGTCAATGGCCCCGCCGCGATCCGCGCCATGCTGGGCGTGGTCTATTCCGCCACTTTCCGCACCGACATGGCGAAAGACAACGCGATCCCGGCGGATTTCTATTCGCCCGCGCTGCAACCGGGCAGCATCCGCCCCGGCACGGTCATCTATGACACCAACGCCCATATCGGCGTGGTCTATGAGGTGGATGCGGCGGGGCGCATCCATTACATGGACGCCCATCCCGATTTCACCATTACCCGCAGCGTCTATGGCCCGCAGTTCGGGCGCGGCCCCGCGGCGCTGGGCTGGGGCCTGAAGAACTGGCGGCCGCTGAAACTGGTGGGGGCGCACTGGAACGGCCACAGCCTGGTGGGCGGGCGCTATGTGCTGGCGGCGAATGCGCAGATCGCAGACTTCTCGCTGGTCCAGTATGACGGCACCGAACCCAATCCGTCGGGCGATCCGGCCAAGGCGCGCTTTTCCTACAATGGCGCGCGGCTGGGATTTTATGAATATGCGCGGGTGGCGGTATCGGGCGGGCGCGCCGACTTCAATCCCATCTATGAGGTGCAGGCGGCGATGCGCAGCCTGTGCAACGACCTGGAGGACCGCCGCCAGGCGGTGGAGCAGGCGGTCGCCAACGGCATCGCGGCGCGGCTGCATCCCAGCGGGTTGCCGGACAATATCTACAGCAGCGACGACAGCGTGTGGGAAAGCTATGCCACGCCCTCGCGCGACACGCGGCTGCGGGCGGGCTTTGTGGGATTCCGCAACGAACTGGCGCGCATGGTACGGCTGTGGCTGAACCGCGATCCGCGCATCGTCTATGACGGCACCGACCTGAAAGCCGACCTGCTGATGGCCTATGACGGGATGAGCGCGCGCTGTGTCACCACCTATCTGTCCAGCGACAAGCGGCCGGTGTCGCTGACCTTCGATGACGTGACCCGCCGCCTGTTCGCCATGTCCTTCGATCCGTACAACTGCGTGGAATTGCGCTGGGGCGATGACAGCCCGGCATGTCCCGACCAGGTAGGCAAGCGGCGCTACTACGCGATGCAGGAACGCCAGCGGCATGTGGTGGACCGCGACAGCGGGGCGATGGCGGGGCCGCAGGATGTGGACATACGCGGGCTGATCCTGTCCATGCCCGCCCGGCCGCCCTTTGTGCAGCGCTATCCCGGCGGCGACCGCCAGTCGGCTTTACCTCGACAGGCCCAGCCCTGACCGGCTCTGCCGGGTCCGGCGCATTTTGGCACGGGTATTAAAGCCCCGGTAACCTGCCGCTTCCTAGCATCGTCCGGCAAAGAGGCGAGGGCGGACATGTATCAGGATAGCTGGGGACTGTATGAAGTGCGCCGTCCGCGCAAATGGATTTTCCATCCGCGCCGCCGCAGCTATGCCATGCCCGCCGCCGCCACCGGCCTGGCGCTGTTGCTGGCCTTTTTGGCGATGCACTGAATCGACCGCCATGGACAGCCCGGACAACTGGCTTGTACGGGAAGGGCACGATCCCAGTCGGGACTTGAAAGACATTCAGGCGAAATTCAGCGCCGTAACGCGTGGGCATGAACGCCGCTTATGGTGGCGCGGCTTTTTCAAGTCCGCAATGCACCCCGCGCCGTCTGTCCTTTTCCTGGTGGTTTTCCTGGGACTGGTACTCAGTCCATTTCCGCCTGTTATGACCTTCAAGCATCTCCTGGCGATGCGTAATTGCGCGTCGGCCCGATGGATCGGGCTTGCATCAGCCCGCAAGGGCGCCCCCGGCTATTGGCCGTGGCTTGATCGTGACGAAGATGGGATCGCCTGCGAGCCGTGGCCGCGCAGCGGAAACCGCTTTTAGTAAGCCCGGCCGATCAGGATTTCCTCGACGCCCGGCCGGCCGGTGAACAGGCAGGGCGCGAAGGCCTCGGGCTGTTGCAGCGGCGCGTTGCGGATGGTCAGCTTCAGGCCCTTGAGCTTGGTCTCAACCGCTTCCAGCTCCGCCCCGCTGGGCCGCGACCAGGACACTTTCAGCCAGCCCTTGAAGGCGTCTTCATCGCCGCTGAAA
>DASTMN010000153.1:0-9144 GCA_035714165.1 Rhizomicrobium sp. | reverse complement strand
GATGTGGTCCTTGTTCGGGCCCACCCCGCGCCCCTCGCGGATCTCGATGGTCATGGCGCGGCTGACCATGTCGCGCGGCGCGAGGTCCTTCACGGAGGGCGCGTAGCGCTCCATGAACCGCTCGCCCGCGCTGTTGCGCAGGATGCCGCCCTCGCCCCGCACGCCTTCCGTGATCAGGCAGCCCGCGCCGTAGATGCCGGTCGGGTGGAACTGGACGAACTCCATGTCCTGCAATGGCAGGCCCGCGCGCAGCACCATCGCATTGCCGTCGCCGGTCTGGGTATGGGCGCCGGTGCAGCTCGCATAGGCGCGGCCATAGCCGCCGGTCGCCAGGATCACCTTGTGGGCGCGAAAGCGGTGGATCGCACCATCGTCCAGGTTCCAGGCCATCACGCCGCGGCAGGCGCCGTCTTCCATGATGAGGTCGAGGGCGAAATATTCGATGAAGAAATTGACCTCGTGCTTGACGCACTGGCCGTACAGGGTGTGCAGCATGGCATGGCCGGTGCGGTCGGCGGCGGCGCAGGTGCGCTGCACGATGCCCTGGCCGTAATTGCTGGTCATGCCGCCAAAGGCGCGCTGGTAGATCTTGCCTTCATCCGTGCGCGAGAAGGGCATGCCGAAATGCTCAAGCTCGTACACCGCTTCCGGCGCGTTGCGGCACAGATATTCGATGGAATCCTGGTCGCCCAGCCAGTCCGATCCCTTGACGGTGTCGTACATGTGCCAGCGCCAGTTGTCCTCGCCCATGTTACCCAGGCTGGCGGCCACGCCGCCCTGCGCTGCCACGGTATGGCTGCGGGTGGGGAACACCTTGGTGATGCAGGCGGTCTTCAGGCCGCGCTGGGCGCATTCCAGCGTGGCGCGCAGGCCAGCGCCGCCCGCGCCGACAACGACGACATCGAAGGTGTGATCGACAATGTTATAGGCGGGCATGGTGATGTCCTAGAAAGCGGCGATGCGCAGCAAGGCGAAAAGGCAGGTCGAGCCGGCGGCGATGACGCAGAAGCGCACCAGCAGGAAAAGCAGAATCTTGGTACCGGCGGAGTGGACATAATCGTCGATCACCACCTGAAGTCCCAGCGCGGCATGATAGAGCGCGGTGACCACGAAGGCGGCCATCAGCAGCGTGTTCCACGGCATGGCCAGGAAGCGCAGCGCGGTGACGACATTGGTGCCCGCCAGTCCCAGCACGGCATAGAGGAACCAGAGCGACAGCGGCACCAGCGCGGCGGCGGTGATGCGTTCGCGCCAGAAATGGCCGGTGCCGCTGTGCGAAGCGCCCAGGCCTTTCACGCGATGCAGCGGGGTTTGGAGCGAACTCATTGCAGGTACCCCGCATGGCCGGTCCAGACCAGCACGAAAATGCCCGCCGCGATCAGGAAGGACAGGCCGAAGATCAGGATGCTGTTGCGCTCGGCCACCGTCTTGTCGAAGCCGTAGCCCAGGTCCCAGGCCAGGTGCCGGAGGCCGCTGAGAAGGTGATAGCCCAGCGCCCAGGCGATGCCGAACAGCACCAGCAGGCCGGGCGGCGTGTTCATCACGGCGTGAAAGGCGTTCCAGCCGTCGGGGCCGGTGGAAATGGCGATCAGCCACCAGGCCAGGATCAGGATGCCGACCGACAGCCCCACGCCCGTGATGCGGTGCGTGATGGAGGTCATCATCGTGGCCGGCCAGCGATAGATGGTCAGGTGGGGAGAGAGGGGCCGCCCGGCTGCCGGGTTGCCGGGGGTCTGCGGGTTGTCCGCCATCAAAGCCTTCCGGAATAACGTCAAAATCGAACCGGGCCGGAGTTTAGGTGTGGGACCCGGCTAGTCAATGGAAGCTTGCGCGGGGCAGCTATCGCATTCGGCCGCATGGCCCGGAACATCGGTCCCGTGGAAAAGGGCGAATCGACACCGGCCAGCGTTGCAAGCCGGACCGGAATACGGCACTTAAAGTCATGGTTTCAACCGTCAAAATCGCGCCGTCCATTCTGTCCGCTGACTTCGCCCGGCTTGGCGCGGAGGTCGAGGCCATCGAGGCGGCGGGCGCCGACTGGATCCATGTGGATGTGATGGACGGCCATTTCGTGCCCAATATCACCATCGGGCCGGCGGTGGTGAAGGCGTTACGGCCGCACGGCAAAAAGCCGTTCGATGTGCATCTGATGATCTCGCCGGTGGACCCGTATCTGGACGCCTTCGCGGCGGCGGGCGCGGACGGCCTGACGGTGCATCCCGAAGCGGGGCCGCATGTCCATCGCACGCTCCAGCATATCCGGTCGCTGGGTAAGAAGGCGGGCGTGGTCCTCAATCCCGGCACACCCATCGAGGCGATAGACAACCTGATGGATCTGGTGGACCTGGTTTTGATAATGAGTGTCAATCCTGGGTTCGGCGGGCAGGTCTTTATCGAAAGCCAGCTCCGCAAGATCGAGGCGGCGCGCCGGCGCATCGACCAGACCGGCCGCGCCATCGAACTGGAGGTGGATGGCGGCATCACGCCTCAGACCGCGCCGCGCGTCATCGCCGCGGGCGCCACCGTGCTGGTGGCGGGCACCGCCGCCTTCCAGGGCGGGCCGTCACAGTATGCCGCCAATATCCGGGCCCTGAGAGGTTGACTGTGCGGGCGCAGCAGCTCCTGCCGCTCCTGCCTGAGCTTGCGAAAGCCGCCGCCTTTCGCGCTGCTGCGCCGCTGCGGGTGTGGGGCCGCCGCAACTGGCTCTATCGCCGCCTGCTGGGCGGGCCGCTGGCCGATCACATCGTCTTTCATCCCTGGGATGCGCAGCCGCGCCGCCTGGAAGACGCGGACAGCCTGCTGCGCGGCCGCTTCCGTTTCCACGGCGTGACCGTGGATGTGCCGGACGGCGTGTCGGTCTTCGACCTCAAGCCGCCGTCGGCCACCTGGCATGAGGCGCTTCACAGCTTCAACTGGCTGCCCGCGCTGTCCACGGCGGGCGGCGAGAATGCCCGCAGGCTGGCCACCAACCTGATCGGCCAATGGGTCAAGCGCCACGCGAAATATTCCGAACCCGTCTGGTCGCCGCACATCCTGGCCCGGCGCATGGCGCACATCTTCAGCCATGGACGGCTGGTGGTTCTGAACTCCGAGCCGATGTGGCGCTCGCGCCTGTTCGTCTCGCTGCGCGAACAGTCCCGGATGCTGGAGCGCATCTGCGGCGAGGCGCCCGACGGGCTGCCCCGGCTGGAGGCGGCCGCCGTGCTGGCCCTGTCGGGCATCTGCCTGGATGACAGCCCCCGGCGCATGGAGGCCGGCCTCAAGCGGCTGGAAGCCGAGATCGAGCGGCAGGTTCTGGCCGATGGCGGCCATGTCAGCCGTTCGCCGGAGGCGCTGTTGTCTGCCTATCGCCATGTCATCATGGTGATGGAAGCCCTGAGCGCCATCGGCGAGGAACCGCCGCATGTGCTGCGCAACGCCCATGACCGCATGGCGCCGATGCTGCGCTTCTTCCGACATGCCGATGGCGGGCTGGCCTGTTTCAATGGCGGCACGGAAAGCGACGGCCGCATGATCGCGGGCCTGCTGGCGCGCGATGACATACGCGGCCAGCCCTTCCAGCATGCCCGCCACAGCGGCTACCAGCGCCTGTCGGCCTCCCGCACGCTGCTGCTGATGGATTGTGGCGGGGTGCCGCCCGGCCCCTTCGCGCTGGAGGCCCATGCCGGTTTCTGCGCCTTTGAACTGAGTTCCGGCAGCGACCGGCTGATCGTGAATTGCGGGGCGGGCGGCCTGACCCATCCCAGCTGGAACTGGGCGCTGCGCGCCACCGCCGCCCATTCCACCCTGACCCTGGCGGATACCTCCAGCGCCACCATCCTGCCGGCGGGCCTGCCGCGCGACCTGCTGGGTCCGCGCCTGACGGGCGGGCCGCTGGCCCCGGTCTCCCGCCGCCTGGAAACCGCGCAGGGCTGGAGCATCGAGGCGGCGCACGATGCCTATGCCGAGGCCTTCGGCCTGCGCCATGAGCGCCAGGTGACGCTGTCGCCGCAGGGCCTGATGGTGACGGGTCGCGACAGGCTGGTGCCGGTGTCGGGCAAGGCGGCTGCCGGGCTGGGCTATGCCGTGCGCTTCCATGTGCATCCCGATGTGCGGGTGTCGCGGCTGGAAGGCGGGGGGATGCTGCTCAAGCTGCCGGGCGGCGAGGGCTGGCGGTTCCGCGCCGGGGGCGGCCATCTGGAGGTCGAGGAAAGCGTCTATCTGGGCGGGCCGGTGGTGCGCCGGGCCGAGCAGCTGGTGATCAGTGGAACGCTGAAAGACTCCCCTGCGGAAATCGCATGGGTGTTTGAACAAATAGTCGCATAACCGACTGTCCTGGCGGGTTGTTCCGTCCTTGGCGGCCATGCCAAAATGCGCCGCAAATCACCCAGCACGGTCCAGGAGTTCCGGTAATGGTCGAAATCATGCTGCCCAAGAACAGCCGGGTGAAGAAGGGCAAGGTTTGGCCGGCGGAAAAAGCGGCGAACGGCAAGAAGCCGAAGCGTACCAAGGAATTCAAGGTCTACCGCTACAACCCGGACGATGGCGGCAATCCCACCATGGACACCTATACGGTGGACCTGGACAGCTGCGGCCCGATGGTGCTGGACGCGCTGATCAAGATCAAGAACGAGATCGATCCCACCCTGAGCTTCCGCCGCTCCTGCCGCGAAGGCGTGTGCGGGTCCTGCGCCATGAACATTGCGGGCGGCAACACCCTTGCCTGCACCAAGGCGATCAACGACTGCACCGGCGCGGTGTCGGTCTATCCCCTGCCGCACATGCCGGTGGTCAAGGACCTGGTGCCGGACCTGACCAATTTCTATGCCCAGTATTCCTCCATCCAGCCCTATCTCAAGACCAGCACGGCGGAGCCGGAAAAGGAATGGAAGCAGACGCCCGAGGACCGCGCCAAGCTGGATGGCCTGTATGAGTGCATCCTTTGCGCCAGCTGCTCCACCTCCTGCCCCAGCTACTGGTGGAATTCCGAGCGCTATCTGGGCCCGGCGGCGCTGCTGCAATCCTATCGCTGGCTGATCGACAGCCGCGACGAGCAGACCGGCGAGCGGCTGGACGACCTGGAAGATCCCTTCCGCCTCTATCGCTGCCATACCATCATGAACTGCGCCAATACCTGTCCCAAGGGGCTGAACCCCGCCCAGGCGATCGGCGAGATCAAGCAGATGATGGTGAAGCGGAAGGCTTGACGAGCGTCGGCCCAGCGTAGCGAAGCGAAGCGTCAGGCCGCGCGACCAGAAATTGACGAGCGTCGGCCCAGCATAGCGAAGCGTCAGGCCGCGCGACCATAGAGGAAGGCTATGTTTCCCGATCGACTCAGAAAAGGCTATCGCGCGTTTCTGGACGGGCGTTTCGTGGAAGAGCAGGAGCGTTACAGGCAGTTGGCCGACACCGGTCAATCGCCCTCCATCATGGTGATCGGCTGCGTGGACAGCCGGGTATCTCCCGAAGTGATCTTCGATGCCGCGCCCGGCGAACTGCTGGTGGCGCGCAATGTCGCCAATCTTGTGCCGCGCTATGAGGCGGGCGGCGGCCAGCACGGCGCCAGCGCCGCGCTGGAATTCGCGGTGCGGGCCTTGCGCATTCGGCACATCGTGGTGCTGGGGCATGCCTTCTGCGGCGGCATCAAGGCCTTTGCCGATGATTCCGCGCCGCTCACCGAAAGCGATTTCATCGGCAAGTGGATGAGCCAGATCGCGCCCGCCGCCGATGCGATCAGCGTGCCCAAGTCCGATTGGGATGCCTATCTGCATCAGCTTGAGTTCGCGTCGGTCGAACTCAGCCTGAAGAACCTGATGACCTTCCCGTTTGTGAAAGCCGCGGTGGAGGCCGGGGAGCTTTCGCTGCACGGCGCCTATTTCGGCGTGGCGTCGGGAAAGCTGCTGGTTCGCAATGCGGCGACCGGCACCTTCGAGCCGGTTTAGGCGGTTTTGGACTGCAGCCGGCGCCACAGAAGGGCGCCCGCCGTGTTGGCCAGCCAGCCATGCGGATTGGCGCCCACCACCTTGACCACCATCTGCACCAGCTTCTGGATGTGCTTGCGGCGATAGACCGACATGGAGGCGGTGGCCGACAGGCGTGAATAGGTCTTGCGGCTGTAGGGCCGGGCGCTTTCTTCCGCCGCCGGAACATTGGCGCAGTAGAAGGCATAGGCCAGTTCGTCATCGTCGCTTTCGCGCACCCGGCCCACCGCGATCCAGAGCTTTTTCCAGAAGCCCAGGTCCGGTTCCGGCTGGAGATGCAGGATGTCGTAGAACAGCTTGTAATGGCGGTATTCGTCGGCGGCGATGCGTCCGGCGATTTCCTCCAGCACCGGCTCGCCGGTGGCGTCGCGGATGGCCGAGTAATAGGAGCTGGTGCCGCTTTCGACCACGCAGCGCGCGATCATTTCGCCCCTGCGGGAGCCGCGCACCGACACCTCGCCGTCGCCGCTGAAATGGGGCGGGGTGTAGCCCTTGCGGAAGCGGGCGAATGCGTCTTCCAGCCTGAAGGACGGATCGGCCATTTCGGCCCAGCGGCCCAGGGCGCGGCCATGCTGGCTTTCCTCATGGCCCCATTGCTCGATGGCGGCGATGGTGTCGGGGCTGCCCTGGAACACGCGCTTGAGATAGCCGACATAATCGGGGGCATTGTATTCCACCAGAGCGGCGGCCTTGATGGCGGCCAGAACCTGCGGTTCGACCTTGCTGGGGTCGAACAGGTTCCAATGGACATCGTCCATCGTCCAGCCCTGCTTGTAGACGGCGCCGACCGTCATGCCGATACGCATCCCTGGTTCATAAGACATTATTATAACAGAACCGGGCGTCCCGCCAAAGACGGGCCGCCGCCAAGGTGTTGACGCCGCAAAGTCTTAGAAAACGGCGCGGACCAGCTTGAGGTCGTCCAGATACTGGGCGGCGCGCTGGCGCTCGGAATCGGTTTTGGCCGCGATCTCGTCCTCCACGGCGTCGGCGATGCGCTGGTCCAGCACGGCCAGGTCCAGCTCACTCATCGGGATGGCCTCGTCGGCCAGCACGGTGATCTTGGCCGGGTTGATCTCGGCAAAGCCGCCACGGATGAAATAGCGGTCGTCCTTGCCGTCATTGCTGACGTCGATCATCCCGGCGCGCAGGGTGGTGACGGTGGCGGCATGACCGGCCATCACGCCCATATAGCCTTCCGTGCCGGGCACCGTGACCATGTCGGCCTGGCCGGACAGCAGCAGCTTTTCCGGCGAGACCAGGTCGAAGGAAATCTTCTCAGCCATTTTCGCTCCTCCTCATCCTGCGCCTGTCGAAGGATGAGGTTGTGTCCCCATGGTTCGACGGGCGCACCATGAGGGTTTGAATGTTACGCCGCCTTGCTGGTTTCGGCCGCCATCTTCGCGGCCTTGGCCACAACTTCCTCGATGGCGCCGACCATGTAGAAGGCCTGCTCGGGCAGGTGGTCGTATTCGCCGTCCACGATCGCCTTGAAGCTGCGGATGGTGTCCGGCAGCTCGACGAACTTGCCCGGCGAGTTGGTGAACTGCTCGGCCACGAAGAAGGGCTGCGACAGGAAGCGCTGGATCTTGCGGGCGCGCGACACGACCAGCTTGTCGTCTTCCGACAGCTCGTCCATGCCCAGGATGGCGATGATGTCCTTCAGCGCCTTGTACTGCTGCAGGATCTCCTGAACGCGGCGGGCGACGGTGTAGTGCTCTTCACCGATGACCAGCGGGTCCATGATGCGCGAGGTCGAGTCCAGCGGGTCCACGGCCGGGAAGATGGCCTGGGCCGCGATGTCGCGGTTCAGAACGGTCGTCGCGTCCAAGTGGGCGAACGAGGCGGCGGGCGCCGGGTCGGTCAGGTCGTCCGCGGGGACGTAGATGGCCTGGACCGAGGTGATCGAGCCCTTCTTGGTCGAGGTGATGCGCTCTTGCAGGTTGCCCATCTCGGTGGCCAGCGTCGGCTGATAGCCCACCGCCGACGGGATACGGCCCAGCAGAGCCGACATTTCCGAACCGGCCTGGGTGAAGCGGAAGATGTTGTCGACGAACAGCAGCACGTCCTTACCTTCTTCGTCGCGGAAATATTCAGCGATCGACAGGCCGGTCAGGGCGACCCGGGCGCGGGCGCCGGGGGGCTCGTTCATCTGGCCGTAAACCAGGGCGCACTTGGAGCCTTCGGTCGAGCCGTTGTTCTTGGCCGGGTCCACGTTCACGTTGGACTCGATCATCTCGTGATACAGGTCGTTGCCTTCGCGGGTGCGTTCGCCCACGCCGGCCAGAACCGAATAACCGCCGTACGCCTTGGCGATGTTGTTGATCAGTTCCTGCATGGTCACGGTCTTGCCGACGCCGGCGCCGCCGAACAGGCCGGTCTTGCCGCCCTTGGTGTAGGGGCAGATCAGGTCGATGACCTTGATGCCCGTGACCAGGATTTCCGACGAGGTCGACTGCTCTTCGAAGGTCGGGGCCTCGCGGTGGATCGGGCGGTATTCCGTGGTCTTGATCGGACCGGCTTCGTCGATCGGCTGGCCGACGACGTTCATGATGCGGCCCAGGGTGCCCGGACCGACCGGCGCCATGATCGACTTGCCGGTGTCCACGACGGCCTGGCCGCGGGTCAGACCCTCGGTGGTGTCCATCGAGATGGCGCGGACCATGTTCTCACCCAGGTGCTGGGCGACTTCCAGGATCAGGGTGAAGGGCTCGCCCGTCTTCTGGTCGACGTTCTGGGTCTCCAGCGCGTTCAGGATCGCCGGCAGGGCGCCCTCGAACTCGATGTCGACGACGGCGCCGATGACCTGGGCGATCTTGCCCGTGCCGGCGGATTGGCCGACGGCGGCGACAGCGGCGGCCTTCTTGGGGGCGGCCGGCTTCTTGGCGGCGGGTTTCTTGGGGGCGGTGGTGTCGGTCATCATGCGTGTCCGTGTCGGAATGTCTGGCGGGTCGGGATCAGAGCGCTTCGGCGCCGGCGATGATCTCGATGAGTTCGGTGGTGATCTGGGCCTGGCGCTTGCGGTTGAACTGCAGGGTCAGGCTGTTGATGAGGTCGCCCGCGTTGCGCGTGGCGTTGTCCATCGCGGCCATCTGCGCCCCGAAGAAGCCGGCCTGGTTCTCGTACAGGGCGGCCAGGATCTGGGTCGTCAGGTTGCGCGGCAGCAGGGTCTCGAGGATTTCCT
>DASTMN010000152.1:0-1578 GCA_035714165.1 Rhizomicrobium sp. | reverse complement strand
CGGCAGCTTGCCGTAATGCTCGGTGGCCAGCTTGCGGACTTCCTCCGGCGTCACATCGCCCGCCACCACCAGGATGGCGTTGTTGGGCGCGTAATGGCGGCGATAGAAATCCTGGGCGTTGACCCGGTCGATGCGGCGGATCTCCTCGGCCCAGCCGATCACCGGGCGGCCATAGGGATGCGACAGGTACAGCGCCGCCATCATCTGCTCGTTCATCAGGCTTTGCGGATCGTTCTCCACCCGCATGCGGCGCTCTTCCAGCACCACGTCGCGCTCCGGCCCCACCGTCGCCTCGGTCAGGGTCAGGTTCATCAGCCGGTCCGCTTCCAGCCGCATGGCCAGCGGCAGCCGGTCCTTGGCGATCTGCTCGTAATAGGCGGTATAGTCATGGCTGGTGAAAGCATTGCTCTCGCCGCCATTGCGCGACACCGTCTGGGCGAAGCCGTCGCCCGGCACCGCCTTGGTGCCGCGGAACATCATATGCTCGAAGAAATGCGCGATGCCCGACAGGCCGGGCGGATCGTCCACCCCGCCGACGCGGAACCACAGCATCTGGGTGGCGACGGGGGCGCGATGATCGGGGATCACCACCACCTGCATGCCGTTGGCCAGCGCGAACTGGAAGGTGGTGCTCTGGCGCGGCGCGGGCGCAGCATCGCCCCGCGCGGGAATCTGGGCCGACAGCGGCGACGAGGCGCACAGCGCCAGGCCGGTCAGCAGGGCGGCGGCAAAGACCCGGCCCCGATTGGAAAAATCAGAACCAGTCAAACCAGCCGCCGCTCTTTTCTTTTCTGGGCGTGGCGGCGGCGCTGCCGCCGGCCCGATTGCGGTTGACCTCCGCATCGGCATTGACCGGGCGGCCGGTATCGGCGGTGGCGCCGGTGCCCAGCACGCGGTCGGTGAAGCTGCGGTCCGCCTGCTGCAAGGAGCGGCGGTCGAAGTTCAGCTTGCTGCGCACGCCCGGATCGGCGTTCTGCGCCCCGGCATTGGCCAGCAGCATCTTCTCGCCGCCGGTATAGTTGCCGGTCATGTTGTTGGCGACGGTCTGCGGATCGGCATTGCTGAACAGCGCGACCTGCGCGTTGCTGGCCGGGTCCAGCGTGTTGGTGGGCGGCGCGCCGGGCGACGGCGGGCGCAGGTTGAAATCGGGCGGGATGATCAGCGGCGCCTTGGTGCTGACCGCGAACTCGTCGGGCGACTTCTTGGCCAGGCCGGCGGCCTCGCGCAGGCTGCCGCATCCGGCGGCGGCCCCGGCAAGCAGCAGGACGGCGGCAAGCGTCTTCACGGCGCGCATGTCAGAACCCATCAACTGAACCATCACCTGGCCTCACGATCCGGTTTTGTGTCCGGCTCGGCCGCCGGGGGATGCTCGGGCTTGAGCACATCATAGATGATGGCCACCGCGCCCAGGGTCACCGCCACATCGGCGATATTGAAGACATACCAGTCATAGCCGAAGCCGTGAAAGTGGAAAAAGTCGGCGACCTTGCCATAGAGCAGCCGGTCTATCAGGTTTCCCAGCGCCCCGCCGATGACAAGGCCGAAACCCGTGGTCAGGGCCCGGCTGGTCGAACCCCA
>DASTMN010000151.1:0-2124 GCA_035714165.1 Rhizomicrobium sp. | reverse complement strand
ACAGAAGGCCATCAGAAATACCCTTCCTTCTTCTTTTTCTCCATCGAGGCCTTTTCGTCGGTGTCGATCAGGCGGCCCTGGCGTTCGGAGGTGCGGGCGGTGAACATCTCGGTGACGATGGCTTCCAGCGTGTCGGCGTCGCTTTCGATCGCGCCGGTCAGCGGATAGCAGCCCAGGGTACGGAAGCGGACCAGCTTTTCCTCGACCTTTTCGCCGGGCAGCAGCTTCATGCGCTCGTCATCGCGCATGATCAGCGTGCCGGCGCGTTCCACCACCGGACGCTTCTTGGCGAAATAGAGCGGCACGATGGGAATGTTCTCGGCCAGGATATATTGCCAGATGTCCAGCTCGGTCCAGTTGGACAGCGGGAAGACGCGGATGCTTTCGCCCTTGTTGATGCGCGTATTGTAAACGCGCCAGAGTTCGGGGCGCTGGTTCTTGGGGTCCCAGGCATGGCTGGCGGTGCGGAAGGAGAAGATGCGCTCCTTGGCGCGGGACTTTTCCTCGTCGCGGCGCGCGCCGCCAAAGGCCGCGTCAAAGCCGTATTTGTCCAGCGCCTGCTTCAGCGCCTCGGTCTTCATCACCTGGGTATGCAGGGACGAGCCGCTGTCGAACGGATTGACGCCGCGCGCCACGCCGTCCTGGTTGATATATTCGATGAAATCCAGCCCCAGCCTTTTGACGGTCTCGTCGCGGAACTGGATCATCTCCTTGAACTTCCACGTCGTGTTGACGTGCATCAGGGGGAATGGCGGCTTGGAGGGATAAAAGGCCTTCATCGCCAGGTGCAGCATCACGGCGGAATCCTTGCCCACCGAATAGAGCATCACCGGGTTGGCGAACTCGGCCGCCACCTCGCGCATGATGTGGATGCTCTCGGCTTCCAGGCGCCGCAAGTGCGATATAACAGTCTTGTTAGTGGACAATTCTGGCTATCCCAAATCCGGAGTGTGAAATAGGCCGGATGGCGGCCGGATGCAAGGTGCCGGTTATCGCAGGGTGCGGAGGGTGGTTGCCGGGGGAACCGCCTGTTCCTCCACCCCGAAACGCACCCGGCCGATGGCGCGGCCATCCGCGGTCTCGATCTTCACCAGCCACTGGCCCGGCCGCACGGTCTTGGTGGTGTAGTAGCGGTAGCCATCCCGGCGACCGCCCACAATGTCCACGCCGATGCGCTGCTGGCTGACCCAGCCCCTGGTGGCGGGGTCCAGCCGCTGCCAGTCATGCACGATGCGGGCGCGCAGGCCGCGCGGCGCGAAGACCGCATTGTAGAGATAGAGCTTCGATCCCCGCTGAACATGCAGGATGGGATAGGTACCGAACAGCGCCCGCCATTCCGGTGGTTCCTGCTCCTCCGCCACCTGATAATTGCCGTTCACCCGCTTGGCGCCGTGATAGATGCCCACATCGGTCAGCACCAGCGGTAAAGGCGGCACGACGCGCAGGACATAGGCGGCATTGATCAGCACGGTGATAACCGCCACGCCCACCGCGATCTGCGCCCGCGCCGTGCGGTAGCGCTCATGCCCCAGCCGCGCCAGCGCCCGCATGTAGACAAAGAAGATCGCCACCGCCAGCGCACCGCTGATCAGGAACGGTCCCTGGCCGATGCGGCGGATCAGGATCGGCACCAGCAGGATGGCGTAGGAATAAAGCGAGAAGAAGAACAGCAGCGCCACGAAGACCAGCCGGCTGTGATAGCGGCGCAGGAACTCGTTACCGATGAAGATCGCCGCCATCGCCAGCAGGAACGGCCAGGACGAGGTGACCGAGGCGCTGCGGATGTAGAAAACGCAGAAGCCGGACAACAGCGCGCCCAGCGCGAACTGGATGACGAAAACCAGAATGGTGCGCAGGCGGTCGGACGGGCGGCGGTCCTCGCCGCGCGATTCCAGCACATGCAGGATGGCGATGGTGATGCCCGCCACCAGCAAATAGACGATGAACACCGCCTGGGTTTCGGGCCGCTCGATGCTGCCGAAGGCCCAGCTGTCGAAGGCAAAGCCGCCCGCCAGCGACAGCGCCGAGATGTGGCGCTCGTACCGCTTGGCGATGCCCAGCGTGCTGTCCCAGGTGGCTTCGATGGCCCGCATGGCGGTGGTTTATGGTCCCTGCCCGCCAATG
>DASTMN010000150.1:0-2927 GCA_035714165.1 Rhizomicrobium sp. | reverse complement strand
ATTGCGGGTATATTGTTCGTGGCCGGGCGTATCGGCAACGATGAACTTGCGCTTGTCGGTGGCGAAGAAGCGATAGGCGACATCAATGGTGATGCCCTGCTCGCGCTCGGCTTCCAGCCCGTCCACCAGCAGCGCGAAATCGATATCTTCGCCGGTGGTGCCGAACTTCTTGCTGTCTTTTTCCAGTGACGCCAGCGTGTCCTCGAACAAGAGCTTGGTGTCGTAAAGCAGGCGGCCGATCAGGGTGGATTTGCCGTCATCCACGCTGCCGCAGGTCAGGAAACGCAGCAGGGTTTTCTTTTCCTGCGCGGCGAGAAACTTCTGAAGGTCGGTGGCAGGGGCATTCATGCGCCACTCCTGTCATGGCCGGGCTTGATCCGGCCATCCATGCCGCTGCGGGAGAGTTGGATGTCCGGCTGGGCGGCCCGCCATGACATGGGACAGAAGGCCATCAGAAATACCCTTCCTTCTTCTTTTTCTCCATCGAGGCCTTTTCGTCGGTGTCGATCAGGCGGCCCTGACGTTCGGAGGTGCGGGCGGTGAACATCTCGGTGACGATGGCTTCCAGCGTATCGGCGTCGCTTTCGATCGCGCCGGTCAGCGGATAGCAGCCCAGGGTGCGGAAGCGGACCAGCTTTTCCTCGACCTTTTCGCCGGGAAGCAGCTTCATGCGCTCGTCATCGCGCATGATCAGCGTGCCGGCGCGTTCCACCACCGGACGCTTCTTGGCGAAATAGAGCGGCACGATGGGAATATTCTCGGCCAGGATATATTGCCAGATGTCCAGCTCGGTCCAGTTAGAGAGCGGGAAGACGCGGATGCTTTCGCCCTTGTTGATGCGCGTATTGTAAACGCGCCAGAGTTCGGGGCGCTGGTTCTTGGGGTCCCAGGCATGGCTGGCGGTACGGAAGGAGAAGATGCGCTCCTTGGCGCGGGACTTTTCCTCGTCGCGGCGCGCGCCGCCGAAGGCCGCATCAAAGCCGTACTTGTCGAGTGCCTGTTTCAGCGCTTCGGTCTTCATCACCTGGGTGTGCAGGGACGATCCGCTGTCGAACGGATTGACGCCGCGCGCCACGCCGTCCTGGTTGATATATTCGATGAAATCCAGCCCCAGCCTTTTGACCGTTTCGTCGCGGAACTGGATCATCTCCTTGAACTTCCACGTCGTGTTGACATGCATCAGGGGGAATGGCGGCTTGGAGGGATAAAAGGCCTTCATCGCCAGGTGCAGCATGACGGCGGAATCCTTGCCCACCGAATAGAGCATCACCGGGTTGGCGAACTCGGCCGCCACCTCGCGCATGATATGGATGCTCTCGGCTTCCAGGCGCCGCAGATGTGATATAACAGTCTTATTAGTGGACAATTATGGCTATCCCAAATCCGGGGTGTGAAATAGGCCGGATGGCGTCCGGATGCAAGTTTGCATCGACCCTATGCCGCGGATTCCCGCCGATCCCGATGCACCAGGAACAGGTTGCGCGCATAAATCAGCAACCCACCGGCCTGTCCGGCGATGAAAGGTCCGCTCTGGATGTGGAGGGCATAGGCCAAGCTCACCGTCCCGCCCACTAGGCTGAGATACCAGAAGGCGACCGGAATGACGCTCCGCCCCACGATCTCGCTCTTGTACCACTGGATGATGAAGCGCGAGCCGAACATTACCGTGCCCGTATAGCCGACAATCTCCCAGGGGTGGCTTGCAAGCCAATGCCAGAGAAAGAACATGTTCTACCTCATCTCGTTCCTGATGGACGCAAAGCCTTCAGATCGGCCACGGACTCAATTCGGACTATTTCAGCACTCTGACAGTGGTTGCCGGCGGAACTGCCTGCTCCTCCACCCCGAAGCGGACCCGGCCGATGGCGCGACCATCGGCGGTCTCGATCTTCACCAGCCACTGGCCGGGACGCACGGTCTTGGTGGTGTAGTAGCGGTAGCCATCCTGGCGGCCGCCCACAATGTCCACGCCGATCCGCTGCTGGCTGACCCAGCCCCTAGTGGCGGGATCCAGCCGTTGCCAGTCATGCACGATGCGGGCGCGCAGGCCGCGCGGTGCGAACACCGCATTATAAAGATAGAGCTTCGATCCTGGCTGGACATGCAGGATGGGATAGGTACCGAACAAGGCGCGCCATTCCGGCGGCTCCTGCTCCTCGGCCACCTGATAGTTGCCGTTCACCCGGCTGGCGCCGTGATAGATTCCCACATCGGTCAGCACCAGCGGCAAGGGCGGCACGATCCGCAGAAAATAAGCGGCATTGACCAGCACCGTGATCACCGCCACCCCCACCGCGACCTGCGCCCGCGCCGTGCGGTAGCGCTCATGCCCCAGCCGCGACAGCGCCCGCATGTAGACGAAGAAGATCGCCACTGCCAGCGCGCCGCTGATCAGGAAGGGTCCCTGGCCGATGCGGCGGATCAGAATTGGTACCAGCAGGATAGCGTAGGAATAGAGCGAGAAGAAGAACAGCAGCGCCACGAAAACCAGGCGGCTGTGATAGCGGCGCAGGAACTCGTTACCGATGAAGATCGCTGCCATCGCCAGCAGGAATGGCCAGGACGAGGTGACGGACGCGCTGCGGATGTAGAACACGCAGAAACCGGACAGCAGCGCCCCCAGCGCGAACTGGATGACGAAGACCAGGATGTTGCGCAGGCGGTCGGACGGGCGGCGGTCCTCGCCGCGCGATTCCAGCACATGAAGGATGGCGATGGTGATGCCCGCCACCAGCAGGTAGACGATGAACACCGCCTGGGTTTCGGGCCGCTCGATGCTGCCGAACGCCCAGCTGTCGAAGGCAAAGCCGCCCGCCAGCGACAGCGCCGAGATGTGGCGCTCGTACCGCTTGGCGATGCCCAGCGTGCTGTCCCAGGTGGCTTCGATGGCCCGCATGGCGGTGGTTTATGGTCCCTGCCCGCCAATG
>DASTMN010000149.1:0-13726 GCA_035714165.1 Rhizomicrobium sp. | reverse complement strand
AGGGCCGGGTCGTTCTCGCCCAGCGGCCCCTGCATGGCGCTTTCATACAGTTCGATGGCGTCGGCGAAGCGGCCGGTACGGATACATTCCTCGGCCAGCGCCCGCTTGGAATCCACCGATCCCACCAGCTCCACATTGCGCTTCTTCTCGCGATAGGCCCGGCCCGGATCGGCAACATTGACCATATTGTCGGCGAAGCGCCGGGCGGAAGTGGACCGCATCAGGTCCGGGATCACGGCAAGGCACAGATAGGCGATCCATACCGCGATGGTGGCGAAAAAACTCAGGAAGGACGCCACCGCCAGGCCCAGCAGCCAGAGCGGCGAGCGGCCGGTGCGGATGGAATGATAGGCGATCGCCAGGCTGACGAGAAAACTGCCGATCATCAGGGGATTGATAAAGCCCACGCGGTCCTCGGTCTTCTAATTCTGTTTTTCAAATTTTCCGGAAGGGCTTTCCTTCCAGTAGGTCACGTCATGCCCCGCCGCCCTGGCGTCTTTCCATGCGGCGCGGGCCGCGTCCAGCGCCGCGCCGTCCCGGCCGTCGAACAGCAGCACGATGCGCGACAGATCGGCCAGCACGGACCAGTCGGCGGGCAAGGCCCCGCCGACATAGAAGACGATGTTGGCGGAATTGGGATTGCCCTCCTCCAGCGTGATCAGCACCGGCTGGCACGCCGCCTCGCCGTCACCCTGCTGGGCATGGGGCAGGAAGCTGGCATCGTCATAGGTCCAGAGCAGCGTATCCAGCGCGTCGGAGCGGTCGGCGCTGTCGGCCCGGACCAGCGCCCGCCAGCCGCGCTGCAGCGACTTTTCCACCAGCCCCGGCAGCACATCCTCCAGGGCGCGGCGCTCCAGGTGATAGAACAGCGTCTCGGTCATTCGTAATTCTCGATCACCAGCCGGTTCAGCAGCCGCACGCCCCAGCCGGTGCCCCAGGAGGGAATGGTCGGCTTCTGCTCGCCGTCCTGCCAGGCCACGCCCGCGATATCCAGATGCGCCCAGGGCGTATCCTTTTCGATGAACCGCTTGAGGAACTGCGCCGCCGAGATCGCGCCCGAATTGGCCCCGCCGATATTCTTCATGTCGGCGATCTTGGATTTGATCATCCGGTCATAGAAGGGATCGAGCGGCAGTTGCCACACCCGCTCGCCGGTATAGCGGCCCGCCGACTGGATGCGCCGCACCAGTTCCTCGTCATTGCTGAACACGCCCGCATGTTCGAAGCCCAGCGTCGCCACGATGGCGCCGGTCAGCGTCGCCAGGTCGATGATGAGTTTGGGCGAAAAGCGGCGCTGGGTGTAGGTCAGCGCATCGGCCAGCACCAGCCGTCCCTCGGCATCGGTGTTCAGCACCTCCACCGTCTGGCCCGACAGGGTGGTCAGAACGTCATCGGGGCGCGTCGCGCCGCCCGACGGCATGTTTTCCACCAGCCCGATCACGCCCACCACATTGACCCTGGCCTTGCGCGCCGCCAGCGCCAGCATCGCGCCGGTGACGGCGGCGGCGCCCGCCATGTCGCCCTTCATTCCCATCATGGCATTGCCCGGCTTCAGCGACAGGCCTCCGGAGTCGAAGCATACGCCCTTGCCCACCAGGGCGACGGGCTGGGCGGACTTTTTGTTTTTGGGGACACCATTCCACTGCATCACCACAAGCTGGCTTTCGCGGTCGCTGCCCTGGCCCACGCCCACCAGCGCGCCAAAGCCCTGGCGCTTCATCTCGGCCTCGCCCAGGATTTCCACCTTCACGCCCAGCCGGGTCAGCGCCGCCTTGGCGCGGCGGGCGAATTCCTGCGGATAAAGAACATTGGGCGGCTCGTTCACCAGGTCGCGCGCCAGGAAGATGCCGTCGGCCACCGCCGCCAGCCCCGCATGCGCCTTCCGCGCCGCCGCGACTTCCGGCGTGGCGACGCGCAGCGTCTTCATGCTGCGCCGGAATTCGTCCAGATTGCGGGTCCGGTATTTGTCGAAGGCATAGCTTTTCAGCGCCGCGCCGAAGGCCAGATGCGCCGCCAGTTCGGGCTTTTTCACCTTGCTGCCCTTGGGCAGGTCCAGGTCGAAGGTGGCGGCGGTCTCGCCCGCCGCGTTCAGGCGGCCCAGGATCTGGGCGCCCAGCGTCTCCAGCCCCTTTTCATCCAGCGCCTCGGCCTTGCCCAGCCCCGCCAGCAGCAGGCGCGAGGCTTTCAGCCCCGCCGGGGCCAGCACTTCCAGCACCTCCCCCGCCTTGCCGGAGAATTTCGAGCATTTCAGGGCGCGGGTGATCGCCCCGCCGCTGGCCTTGTCGGCGCGCGCCGCCGCCGGCAGCAGGACGCCGCCTTCCACCGCCCCGACCACCCAGGCCCCGCTGGAAACCTCGCCGGAAGCGGTGACGGGCGCGACAAAGGAAATCTGCATGGGGCACTTTCTCTCTATATTTCCGGGGTGGGGGACGGCTAAAATCCCTGTTCCGGGGCCAGTTTAGGGCGAATCCGGCAGTCATTCCAAGAAGGGCGGACACAGGCGGCATGGCAGGCGTGCGCCAGGCATACGGGGCAGCGTCCCCGGCGGCGTTCAGGCCGGGCTGGTTCCCGCGCCTGTCCGTCTATGTGCTCGGCCAGCTTCTGGGGCCGGTGGCGCTGCTGACCCTGTTGCTCACCAGCGTGATCTGGCTGGTCACCATCCTGCCGCTGCTGGACCTGGTCATCAACCGGGGCCAGTCGGCGCCGACCTTCCTCTACCTGATCCTGCTGATGCTGCCCACGCCGCTGATGATCATCATGCCGATCGCCTTTTTCTTCGCCGCGCTGGTGACGCTGTCGCGGCTGGCGGGCGACAGCGAGCTGGTGGTGATGGCCTCGGCCGGCTATTCGCTGCGCCAGCTCGCCGCGCCGGTGCTGGCGGCGGCGGGCATCGTGATGGTGCTGACCTGGGTCTGCGCCCTGTGGCTGATGCCGCTGGGCCAGCGCGCCCTGCGCGACAAGGTGATGGACATCCGCGCCGACGTGGCGGGCGCGCTGCTGAACGAGGGCGACTTCAACACGCCGGCCCAGGGCCTGACCGTCTTCATCCGCGAACTCAGCCGTGGCGGCGAAATACGCGGCATCCTGGTGCACGACAACCGCGACAAGAAACGGCCCATCACCTATGTCGCCGAGCGCGGCATGCTGGCCCAGACCCCGGCGGGCGCGCGCCTGATCATGGAGGACGGCACCTTCGAACAGGCCGAGGATGGCGGGGCCAAGCTGCTGGTGCTGCATTTCCAGCGCAACACCATCAACCTGGACCAGTTCTCCGGCCCCGCCAGCGCCACGGTGCGCAAGACCAACGAACGCTATCTGCCCGAACTGCTCTGGCCGCAGGAACCCAATATCGACGAGCGCACGCGCGGCCAGTTCTTCGCCGAGGCGCACAACCGCCTCAGCCAGCCGCTCTATTGCATCGCCTTCGGCCTGATCGCCCTGGCGGCGGTGGTGCGCGGCCGCCGCCAGCGCGGCAGCGTCGCCCTGCGCCTGACCCTGGCCAGCCTGGCGGCGGCGGGCCTGCGCATCGCCGGTTACGGCATCACCGGCCTGGCCCAGCGCGAGGCCATTCTGTCCGCGCTGTTCTACCTGATCCCGCTGCTGGGCGCGGCGGGCGCGCTGGCGGTGCTGATGGGTTACAGCCCGGCCGCCATCCTGGCGCGCCGCCGCCCGAACCGCGAGGCGCTGGCGGCATGAGCTGGTCCTGGACTCTCTACCGCTACCTGGCGGTGCAATTCCTGATCGGCGTCGCCATCGTCTATGGCGTCTTCCTGGCGCTGGCCTTTTCGATAGACATCGTGGAACTGCTCAACCGCACCGCCGCGCACAATCTGGCAACGCCGGTGGTGATCGGCATGGCGGTGCTGCAGCTTCCCAACCTGGGCCAGAAGATGCTGCCCTTCGCCATCCTGCTGGGCGGCGTGTTCACTTTCGTGCGCCTCACGCGCAATCGTGAGCTGGTGGCGACGCGGGCGGCGGGCGTCTCGGCCTGGGACTTCCTGCTGCCGCCGCTGACCGTGGCGGTGTTCATCGGCGTGGCCACGGTGACGGTCTTCACGCCGGTCTCCGCCCGCATGTTCTCGGAATTCGCCGGGCTGGAAGCGCGCTACGTCAAGGGCCAGGAATCCTCGCTGTCGGTCTCGATCAACGGGCTGTGGCTGCGCCAGGGCGACGAAAAGCAGCAGTCGGTGATCCATGCCCTGCGCGTCGCCCGCCAGGGCGAGCATCTGGAAGAGGTGCTGGTCTTCCTTTACGGCCCCGGCGACCGTTTCGAGGGCCGCATCGACGCCGCCAACGCCCAGTTGCGGAACAATCACTGGGTGCTGAACAATGCCTGGGTCTCTGACAAGTCCGGCAAGCCGGTCCATCACGACAGCTACCGCCTGCCCACCACCCTGACGGCGGAGCAGATCCAGGAAAGCTTCGCCTCGCCCGACACCCTGTCCTTCTGGGACCTGCCGGGCTATATCCGCGCTGCCCAGTCGGCGGGCTTTTCGGCGAACCGGTACCAATTGTATCTCTATACCCTCTATGCCCTGCCCGCGCTGTTCGCGGCGATGGTCTTCATGGCCGCCAGCTTTTCGCTGCGGATCGGGCGCGAGGGCGGCATCGGCAAGGTGATCCTGTTCAGCGCGGCGGCGGGTTTCGGCGTCTATTTCTTCCAGGACCTCACCACCGTGCTGGGGCGCAGCGGTGCGGTGCCGATCCTGCTGGCGGCGACCGCGCCCGCCATCGCATCCATCCTGATCGGCATGACTCTCGTCTTCTCGCAGGAGGACGGCTGATGAAGCCGAGCTTCCTGCTGACGGCGGCGTTCTGCGCGCTGCTGCCCACCCTTGTGGCCGCCCAGCCGCAAAAAACGGCCGCGCCGCGGCCGAACGAACCCCTGCTGCTCCAGGCCGACGAGATCATCTATGACAACGAGACCAGCACCGTCTCGGCGGTCGGAAAGGTGGAAATCTCCGATTCCGGCCGCACCCTTCTGGCCGACCGCGTGGAATACGACCAGGCCAATGACCGCGTCACGGCGCGCGGCAATGTCAGCATCACCGACGCCGCCGGCAATGTCGCCTTTGCCGACCATGTGGTGCTGACCGACCGGATGCGCGATGGCGCGCTGTCGGGCTTCGGCGCGCTGATCGGCAAGAGCGGCCGCCTGGCGGCCCGCAGTGCCCAGCGGATTGACGGCGACACCTATGTCACCCGCAGCACGGTCTATAGCCCCTGCAAGATCTGCAACCAGCCGGGCAAGCGCACGCCGCTGTGGCGGGTCAAGGCCGAACGCGTGGTCTATGACCAGAAGGCCCATCGCGTCCGTTTCAGCAACGCCTCGATAGACCTGGCGGGCGTGCCGGTGGCCTGGATTCCCTTCCTTTCGATGCCGGACCCCACGGTGAAATACGCCAGCGGGCTGCTGACGCCGGAAGTCGGCAACTCCACCCGCATCGGCTATTACGCCCGCACGCCTTTCTATGTCGCCCTGAGCCAGAGCCAGGACCTGACCCTGTCGCCCATGTTCTCCACTGATGGGGGCGAGATGCTGCAGGCCGAATACCGCCTGCGCTGGAACAGCGGCGGCCTGTGGCTGCAGGGCAGCGGCGCCTATAATGGCAACGGCACCCTGTCGGGCACACCGGGGCCGCAGACCTATGGCCATATCTTCGGCTCGGGCCGCACCGGGCTGGGTGGCGCCTGGCGCGCGGGCTTCGACGTCCAGCACACCTCCAACAGCGCCTATATGCGCTATTACGACATCTCCTTCCTCGACCGGCTGATGAGCGACCTGTTCGTGGAAGGCACGCCGGGCCGCAGCCGCTTCGCCCTGACCAGCTATTATTTCCAGGGCCTGCGCTCCACCGACATCGCCTCGACCTTCCCCTACATCCTGCCCAAGCTGGAAGTGTCCTTCATCCCGGTGAAGAAGGTGGGCGGCGGCGCGTTCCGGTTCGACGTCAACGGCGCATCCATCGGCCGCCCCAACGGCCTGAACGACCAGCGCCTGACCGGCGAGATGAACTGGAAGCGGCCCTTCATCTTCGGCAACGGGCAGATCTGGACCTTCGTGCTGAACGGGCGCGGCGACGCCTATCGCATGGAAACGCCCACCATCGGCGCGGCGCCCGCCAGCGACCGCTATATCAATCGCGGCACCGGCTTCGCGGCGCTGGACTGGCGCTGGCCCTTCATCGCCAGCGGCGGCGCGGGCCGCTCGTATATCCTGCAACCCATCGCGCAGGTGGTGGCCCAGCCCTATGGCGGCAATCCGGCGGGGCTGCGGATCGAGGATTCCAACGACTTCGAATTCGACGACAACAATGTCTTCAGCTTCAACCAAGTGCCCGGCTACGACCTGATCGAGAGCGGACCCCGCGCCAATGCGGGCCTGATGGCCCAGGCGATCCTGCCCGGCGGCAAGGTCGAGGCGATGGTCGGCCAGACCTATCGTCTCAAGCCCGATCCGCTGTTCGCCGCCTTCTCCGGCAACAGCGGCACCGCCTCGGACATTGTGGGCAGTTTCTCGGTCAAGTTCCCGCACCTGGACATCACCGACCGCATCGCGGTGGACCGGGGCAACGGCACCGTGCGCCGTCATGAAGTTTATGTCACCGGCACCTATGCCCGCTCCTCGCTCCAGCTTTCCTATGTCCAGTTGCCGCCTTCGGCGCTGCTGCTGGGCCTGCCCAGCCGCGAGGAACTCAACGCCCAGATGGATCTGAATGTCTGGCGCAACTGGCAGGTTTTCATCGCCGGGCAGCGCGACCTGCAAAAGGGCGAGTTCCTCAATACCGAATACGGCCTGGGCTATGAGGATGAATGCCTGGCCATCTCGCTGGCCTACCGGCGCAAGTTCACCCGCGATGCCGTGCTGGGCCTGCCGCCCTCCACCTCGGTGATCCTGCGATTCAGCCTGAAAACCGGGGATACGCCGATTCAGCCATTCAGCCTGTTCCCCCGCGACGTTTTCGCCCTCAGCCACCCGTAAAGGGCCGCTTTCCGCAGTCCGAACCGGTGCGTAACCATTGATTGCGGCGCAAAATAGCTTATTCTGTGCAGCGGGTTAGGGGGCGCGCGCCGCTGCGAGGGCGCATGCTGTACAACGACCGGATTTTGTACAACAACAGACCTCCAACGGCCGGCCAACGATCAGATTGACCATGCGAATTGCCACCACCCTGATGCTGGGCGCTGCCGCGCTGGTACTGGCCGCTGCGCCGATGAGCGCCCAGCCCGCCGTCGCGCCACAGCCTGCCAAACAGCAGCCCGCCAGGCAGGCGGTCACGCCGCCGCCCGGCGCGCAGCCGCCCGCGCCCGTGGTTGCGACCAATGCGGCACCCGGTGCCGCGCCCACCGCCAGCGACGATCCGCCCACCGCGCAGCCGGATGCCGCGCGCGCGCAGGCCGCCGAGGATACCGACGCGCCCCCCACCACCGACGCGCCCGCCGCCGCTTCGTCCGCCCGGCCCACGGCACAGGGCGCAGCCTTCACGCCCGCACCCGCTGCCGCGAAATCCGCGACCCCGCCCGCCGTTTCCGGCGCGGCCGAAGCCAGCCCCCCGGCGGGCACCAAGGCGAGCGCCAAGCCCGAGGCCGAAACCGAACAGGCCGAGGCGGAGCCGGTGGGCAATCCGGACGACTTCAATTCCGTCGCCGCCACCGTCAACGACGAATCCATTTCCGATTTCGAGGTGCGCCAGCGCATGGCGCTCTATCTGGCCACATCGGGCCTGACCAACCTGACCCCGCCCCAGCGCAAGCGCATCCGCACCCAGATTCTGGAACAGCTGGAAACCGAGAAGATCCAGCTCCAGGAAGCGGTGAAGAAGAAGATCACCGTCAGCCCGGTGGAAGTGGACCGGCGCATCAACGCCATGATCTCCGAAAACCGCTTCACCATCGAGCAGCTGCGCGACCAGCTGAAGCGCGCCGGCGCCAGCGAGGAGGCGATGCGCTCGCAGATCACCGCCGCCATCGCCTGGCAGAAGGCGGTGCAGGACGAATATGGCGATCGCGTCACCATCACGCCCGACATGGTGGATGCCGAAATGCGCCGCCATGCCGAAGGCGCGCACAAGCCCCGCTTCCATGTGCTGGAAATCTTCCTGCCGGTGGACAATCCCGAACAGGATGCCAAGGTCCGCAAGGATATCGAGGAAATCCTGGACCAGATGAAGAAGGGCGCGCCCTTCCCCATCATCGCGCGCCAGTTCAGCCAGCATCCCACCGCCGCGTCCGGCGGCGACATGGGCTGGATCATCGAGGGCCAGCTCGCGCCGGAACTGAACGCAGCCCTGTCCAAGATGCAGCCGGGCAGCATCAGCCCGCCCATCCGCGCTGCCGGCGGCTGGTATGTGATCGCGCTGCGGGCGCGGCAGGAACCGCTGGGTACCAAGATCGCCGAAGCGCCCAAGGGGCCGACCGGCCCCGCCGGAACCCTGCCGCTGGCGCGCCTGCTGCTGCCGCTGCCGCCCAATGCGCCCAAGTCCGAGCTGGAGCAGGTGATCAACGTCGCCACCCAGATCCGCGAGCGCATTTCCAGCTGCGAGCAGATGGACGAGATGCATGGCCGCATGAAGGGCACCGTCTATATGAATCTGGGCAATGCCAAGCTGGAAGAACTCAGCCCCCAGATTCAGGCGGCCATGAAGAACAGCCAGCCCGGTGACGTCGCCATGCCGTTCCAGTCGGAAGCGGGCGTGGAACTGATCGCGCGTTGCGACCAGCGCGTGGTGCAGCAGACCGCCTATGTCATGCCCACGCGCCAGGAAGTGGAAGACCAGCTCTTCCAGAACCAGATCGCCGCGCTGGCCCGCCGCTACCTGCGCGACCTCAAGCGCGCCGCCAACATTCAGGTGCGGGACGACAGCAAGCCCGATGCCCTTATCCGCTGACAGCGACGCGCCCATCCTCATCACCATGGGAGAGCCGTCCGGCGTGGGGCCGGACGTCGCGCTGGCGGCCTTCAACCATTTCGGCGGCCGCATTGGTACGCGGCCCCTGAAGCTGGTGGGCGATGCGCGTCTTTTTTCCACGCATCGCGATGCCCTGATCCCGACCTCCGCGCCCGTGACGCCTGTGCCCGGCAAGCCCGACAGCGCCAACGCCCCCGCCGTGATCCAGGCCATTGAAATGGCCGTCGCCGCCTGCATGGACGGCAAAGCGGGCGCGCTGGTGACGGCCCCGATCCACAAAGCGGTGCTGAATGCGGCGGGCTTCGGCTTTCCCGGCCATACCGAGTTCCTCCAACACCTGACCGGCGCGCCGCAGGCGGTCATGATGCTGGCCTCGGACCAGTTGCGGGTGGTGCCGCTGACCATCCACATGCCGGTCGCGCAGGTGCCCGCCGCCATCACCCGCGCGGCGCTCTGCGATGCGGGCGAAATCATCCTGTCGGCACTGCGCCGGGACTTCGGCATTGAAAAACCGCGCCTGGCCGTGGCGGGCCTGAACCCTCATGCGGGCGAGGACGGCATGCTGGGCGGCGAGGAAGCCGCGATCATCGCGCCCGCCGTGGCGGCGCTGCGGGCGCAGGGCTTCGATGTGCGTGGGCCGCTGTCGGCCGATACCCTGTTCCATGCCGAGGCGCGGCAGACCTATGACGCGGCGCTGTGCATGTATCACGACCAGGCGCTGATTCCGATCAAGACGCTGAGCTTCTGGGACGGGGTGAATGTCACGCTGGGCCTGCCCATCGTGCGGACCTCGCCCGATCACGGCACGGCGCTGGACATCGCGGGCACGGGGAAAGCCGATGCCCGCAGCATGATCGCGGCGATCCGCATGGCGGCGCAGATGGCGGACGCCCGGCTGCGCGGAGCCTGACATGGAAGACGGGCTGCCGCCGCTACGCGAGGTCATCGCCACCTACGGCCTCGCGCCCAGGAAATCGCTGGGACAGAACTTCCTGTTCGACCTCAACCTGACGGCGCGGATCGCCCGCGCGGCGGGGCCGCCCGCCGCGCACAGCGCGGCAGACAAACCATTGCAGGGCGGCACCTTCTATGAAGTCGGCCCCGGCCCCGGCGGCCTGACACGCGCCCTGCTGGCCGAAGGCGCGGACAAGGTGATCGCGGTGGAACGCGACGCCCGCTGCCTTCCGGCGCTGGAGCAGATTGCCGCCGCCTATCCCGGCAGGCTGGAGGTGATCAGCGCCGATGCGCTGGCGCTGGATGAAACGGCGATCCTGCCGCAGGGCGTCCGCATCGCCGCCAACCTGCCCTACAATGTCGGCACGGCTCTACTGATAAAGTGGCTGACCGTGCCTGCATGGCCACCGGTCTGGGCCAGCCTGACGCTGATGTTCCAGAAGGAAGTGGGCCAGCGCATCATCGCCCAGCCGGATACCGAACATTATGGCCGCCTGTCGGTGCTGGCCCAGTGGCGCTGCACGGCGAAAATCCTGTTCGACGTCCATCGCGGCGCCTTCGTGCCGCCGCCCAACGTCACCAGCGCCATTGTGCGGCTGGAACCACGCCCCGAACCGCTTGCGCCGTGCCTGCTGGCCGATCTGGAAACCATCACCGCCGCCGCCTTCGGCCAGCGCCGCAAGATGCTGCGCCAGTCGCTGAAACCGCTGGGCGGGGAGGCGCTGCTGGAAAAAGCGGGCATCGCGCCCACCCGGCGGCCCGAGGAACTGTCCATTCCCGAATTCGCGGCCCTGGCCCGCGCGTTAGCGCGGCCAAAATAAACTTCCGCGCGTTAGCGCGATCAAAATAAACTTCCGCGCGTTAAAGCGGCCTGGTCACTCCTAGCCAAACACCTTGCGGAGCAGGTCGGTGCTGCGCGCGGCGGGATTGGCGCGGATCGCCGCTTCTTCCGTGCCCAGATAGTGGAACAGCCCGTCCAGCGCCCGGCCCACCGTGAAGGTGACAAGGTCGAACCCGCCCAGCGACTGGCCCAGGAACGGCAGGCTGCCGGCACGGGACTGCACCGACTGCATCACCCGCATCGCGCCCGCCCCGTTCAGCGCGGTGCGGACGATGGGCTGGAACTCGCCGTTGAGCGAGGTGGAGGTGGTGCGGCGGAAATACTGGGTCAGCGAATCCGGCGGCCCGGTCAGGATGCCGCGCGCGTCCGAAAAGCTCATGTTGGACGCCGCATATACAAAGATGTTCAGCGCCTTGGGCGCGGCCTGTTCGGCCCCTCGGTTCATCCGCAGCACCAGGTCATCCAGCATGCCGCTGGCCCCCGCCATCCGCAGCGGCTCACGCACCCGCTCCAGCGGCCCCGGCAACGGGATGCGAATGGCAGGATCGCCATAGAACCCATCCGGCCTGCCAACCTGGCCGATGACACGGCGCGAGGCGACCTTGATCGCGTCCTTCAGGCCCAGCCCGATTTCGTTCTGGCCCAACCCGGCACCCAGGCCCGCACCCGTACCGCCCGAACTTCCGCCGGCCGAACTTCCACCGGTCGGGGCGCGGCGCATGCCCTGCACCCGGTCCAGCAGCCCCGACGCGCCACCGGGCAGGTTCAGTTGCGCGGCAGCAGGCAGCGACGTCAGCGAAAGCAGTCCGCCCATCAGGATTCGGCGTGAAATGGTCATTGGGGTCCCCTTTTGCGCCACCCTAGCAGCCTTTGGGAACTTCGGGAACTTTAGCGCGCCGGTGGCCTACTTTTTCGGGTCCACCATGTCGGCCACCGCCTCCTTGCCCCGGCGCGGTAGCAGCTTCATCAGCAGGATGAAGCCCGACAGCAACAGGCAGATGGCGTTGGAGACGACCAGCGGCCATTGTCCCAGCAACACGCCATAAGCGCACCAGAGGGTGAAGGCCAGCACCGTCACCAGATACATGGCGGTGGAAATATCCTTGGTCCGGCGCGAGCGGATGATCTTCCAGGCCTGGGGCGCGAAACTCACCGTGGAAGCGACCGCCGCCAGGCTGCCCAGGACCAGGATCCAGTTCATGTCAGGCGGCCGACAAACTCGGAAATGCCGGTCTGGCGGCTGCGCTTCAGGCGTTCGGCATTCAGGATGGCCTGGATATCGGCCAGCGCCTTTTCGACATCGGTATTGACGATGACATAGTCATATTCCGGCCAGTGGCTGATCTCGTCCGCCGCCTTGGCCATGCGGCCCGCCACGATCTCGTCGCTGTCCTCGGCCCGGTTGCGCAAACGGCGCTCCAGTTCGGCATGGCTGGGCGGCAGGATGAAGATGCTCACCAGATCGTCGCGCATCTTCTCTTTCAATTGCTGGGTGCCCTGCCAGTCGATGTCGAACAGGATATCCTTGCCCAGCGCCAGCTCGTCCATCACCACGGCGCGCGGCGTGCCATAGCGGTTGCCGAACACGCGCGCATGCTCCAGGAAGGCGCCCTCGGCGATCATCGTCTCGAACTGCGGCATGGTGACGAAGTAATAGTCCACGCCTTCCCGCTCGGTGGGACGGCGGGCGCGGGTGGTGGCCGACACCGACAGGGCGATGCCGCGAGCCGCGTCCAGCAGGCGGCGCGACAGGGTGGTCTTGCCCGCGCCGGAAGGCGAGGACAGGACCAGCATCAGCCCGCGCCGGGATATCTGGTCATTCGACATGCTTATTCAACATTCTGGGACTGCTCGCGGAACTGGTCGATCACCGCTTTTAAGGCGAGTCCCGTGCGGGTCAATGCGATGTCGGCGGACTTGGAGCACAGCGTATTGGCCTCGCGGTTGAACTCCTGGGCCAGGAAATCCAGCTTGCGCCCCGCCGCGCCGCCGCGCCCGCCGTCCTGGGCGATCAGCGCGCGGGCGTCCTGCACATGCGCCGCCAGCCGGTCCAGTTCCTCGCGCACATCGGCCTTGACCGCCAGCAGCGCCACTTCCTGCGCCAGCCGTTCCGGCGGCAGGGACTGGCCGTCCAGCAATTCCTGCACCTGCGCCGCCAGCCGCGCCCGCAGGCTTTCCGGCTGGATGGCGGCCAGACGTCCCGCCTCGGCGGTCAGCCGTTCCACCTCGGCCATCTGGGCCGTCATCAGCGCCGCCAGCTTGGCGCCTTCATTGGCGCGGGCCTGAACCAGCTTGTCCAGCGCCAGCGCCAGGCTTACCAGGATAGCGGCGTCGCGCGCCGCCCGCGCCGTCTCGTCCAGCACCGCGCCTTCGTCCTGCACGATCACGCCCTTGAGCGCGAGCAGCCCGTCCACCCGCGCCGGGGCCAGCCCCGTTTCGGCCGCGATCTCGCGGGCGATCTTCACGGCGCTGGCCAGCGCGGCGGCATCCACCGTCAGGCCGCGCACGCCGTCCTGGGGTTCGACCGTCAGCGCGATCTGGAACGAGCCACGCTGGAAACGCTCCGCCGCCAGCCGCCGGGCCGGGGCTTCCAGCCCGTCAAAACCGGGCGGCGTGCGAAGCCGCAGGTCCAGCCCGCGGCCATTGACGCTCTTGGCCTCCCAGCGCCAGTGCAGGCCGTCATGGCTGCCCGTGCTTTCGGCAAATCCGGTCATGCTGGAAAGTGTCATGCGAGGCTCCGCGGGGCGCGCGACTTTAGCCGCGCGGCTCGTCCCTTGTCACCTTTGGCCAGCGATCACTTCACACGCTTGCGCGCGGCCGCCGGCAGTTTCTGGTCGGCGGCCTCCGGCACCGGGACGGGAGCCTTTTCCAGCCGGTCGTTGGCCTCGATGGGAATGGGCGCGCCGCGTTCCAGCGCCCGCCAGCGCGCCACATTGCGATTGTGCTCGGTGATGCTGGACGCAAAGGCATGGCCGCCACTGCCGTCGGCGACAAAGAACAGGTCGTCCACGCTTTCCGGATT
>DASTMN010000148.1:0-23489 GCA_035714165.1 Rhizomicrobium sp. | reverse complement strand
GCAGCCCACCACCCGGCTTTGGCCGTCGCGCACGAAGACGATGCCCCTGCGATTGGCATTGAGCTTGTGAAAGACCTCCTGGATGGAGGCATTTTCGGCAATGACGATGTCTTCGGGCACGCCCGACATGGACAGGGTTCCATGGAAATCGGCCCTTACATGGACCAAAATCCAGAATATCTCAAATGTCGGCTGCCATACGGCTTTTTTCACCGGAAACAGTCGCTTGGGGACTTTGTCAGTCCGCCGCGACACCGTATAGAAACGCCGGGGCCGCAAGGGGCGGGATATGCTGTTCACAGATGCCGGGTTCTTTTTGTTCCTGGCGGTTGTGTTTGCGGGCTATTACCTGCCGCGCACCAACGGGGCATGGCAGATCGGCTGGCTGCTGGCGGCCAGCCTTTTCTTCTACGCTTATAACGAACCCTGGCTCCTGAGCCTGCTGCTGATCTCGGCCGCTATCACCATCTTCACCAGCCAGCAGGTCATGTCCGCCAAAAGCCTTGCCGCCAAGCGCGGCTGGGCGGGACTGGGCGTGGCAGCCAACATGTCGCTGCTTGCATTCTTCAAATATGCGGGATTTCTCTATCTGGCGGCATTCCGCCGCGAGGATGGCATCGGCCATTTCCTCCTGGCAATTCCCTTGCCCATAGGCATCTCCTTCTACACCTTTCACGGCGTCAGCCTGCTGATAGACCTGCTGCGGATGGGACCAGGTATCGTCCGGCCCCAACAGGATGGGAATAACGCCATTTATGGCGTCCGCTCGCTGCTTTACCTGACCTTCTTTCCACAATTGATCGCGGGCCCCATCGTCAAGGCCCGCGAATTCTTTCCCCAGATACATCGCCATGACTTTCGCGACATCAACTGGCCAGCCGCCTGCCAGGCGCTGCTGATCGGATACTTCCTGAAATCGGTGATCGCCGACAATCTGCAGGAACAGACCTTCTGGCTGGAATATCCCTATTTCACCGGCCTCTCCGCCCTCAATCTGCTTGTGCTGCTGTTCGGGTATTCCATCCAGATATTCGCCGATTTCGCGGGCTATTCGCTGATCGCGATCGGGCTTGCGCGATTGTTCGGCTATGAGTTGCCGGAGAACTTCCGCTTTCCCTATATCGCCGAAACATTCTCCGAATTCTGGACGCGCTGGCACATCTCGCTGTCCACCTGGCTGCGTGAATATCTTTACATACCGCTGGGCGGAAACCGCAAAGGGCGGGGCCGCACCTACCTGAATCTCATGACCGTGATGTTGCTGGGAGGGCTATGGCATGGCGCGGCCTGGAGCTATGCGGCCTGGGGCACATGGCATGGCATGGCGCTCATGCTGGAGCGCCTGGCGTCCGGCGCCGCTTTCTACCAGTCCGGCGCAGCAATCGTGCGGGCCATACGCATGGCGCTGGTTTTTTCCGTGGTGACTGCCGGCTGGCTGCTGTTCAAGCTGCCGGACTTCTCCCAGGTATTGCAGTTCGTGGCCACGCTGAAGACCAATCTGCATATCAGGCCCACGCTCGGCGGCCCCATGATGATCTTGCTCTATTGCTCACCTGTGGTCGCCTATCATATCCATTACCTCCGGCAGCGCGCCTGCCCCGTGTCCCTGCATGGTCTGCGGCCAGCTGTATTCGGCCTGATGCTGGTGATGATCGCGCTCAATTCCGGGCCCGGCGCCGCCTTCATCTACTTCCAGTTCTGAAACATGCTGCTGATCCGCAACACCCTGTTATGGGCCCTGGCCGCCGCCACACTGTACGCAGCGGTCATCCAGATTTTCCAACCGACTTTTCACAAGGCACCGTCCGCCGCCCTGACCAACCGGCTGTTTGTGGAGAATTACGTGTATGGAACACCCGCACCCAACATAATCGCCGGATCGTCCATGTCCCAGCGCATGCCTGCTGGCGCACTTGGCCCGGGTTTCACCAATCTGGCGCTTAGCGGTGGCAATGCCCTGACCGGACTGGCCATCGCGATCCGAAGTCCGGCGACGCCGCGCCACATATTCATCGAGATCAACCGGCTGTCTGACGCCGCAGATGACACCCTGCTGCGCCAGACGTTCGACGAGCCGGCCTTCTCCTTGCGACGCTACATCTTCGCTCTTCGCAAGAGCTATCAGCCCCTCAGCGTGCTATATGGCGTGTTGCGAGGTTCGGAACGCGAGGCACCGGAACCCGATCTCACCGAAAGCCAGCGCGCCGGCCTGATCGCAGATACGGCTGCGAAGCTGCAGCGTCCCATTCCAAACGACGCGCTGGCGCGGCACATGGACGAATTGCGCGCACTCATCACCCAGGCCGAAGAACGCGGCATCAGACCGGTCTTCTTCGAAATGCCCATTGAGCCTGTGCTGTCGCAAAGTGCGCAGCTCGTACAGCTTCGCGCCGCGGTTCGCACCGCGTCCCCCCGCGCCTGTCACTTGAATATTATGATACCCGGCGGCGCGCATACAAATGACGGCATTCACTTGCAAATCAGGGACGCAAGGGAGGCCGCACATGCGTTCCGGGACTTTTCTGGATGCCCGCGCTGAAGAGCCATAAGGGCGCTCCAGCGACGTAACAGGGATGGCTCTGCCGCGAAACCAGGGCCGAAAACCCGCCACGCTTGCCGAATATCTCAATTGGCGGGGAAATCGTCCGTCAAACCGCCCTTCGGGACGGCCAGGAGACGTTCCAGCGCGCCTTCAATCCGCGCCTGGGCTGCCGCTCCATGAGCCGCGGAATACCGCGCCCGCGCCCGTTCCATGCCCGCCGCGAAAGTGCGCGGCAGTTCCGGCGATGACAGCATCTCCACCAGACGCCGGAAAGCCGTGTCGGGATCGGGTTCGTCCAGCGCAGCCCCTTCCGCCGCGATGTCGGGCACATAGCGCGGCATGGAGGTTATGCTGAAGATCACCGGCAGGATGCCCGCCGCCAAACATTCCAGAATGGTGGAGGAATAGATCGAGACGCCGACCGAGACCTGTGACAGCAGTTCCGCCAGCGGCTGGTGCGCCGGATCGCTCAAATGGACATTCGGCACGGCGGCGATTTTTTCGCGGATATGCCTGTCGAAGGGCGCGACGGGATGAGGCCGTATGAAAACGGGCAGGTCAGGCAACGCCTTCGCGACCCGGCATGCAAGGTCCACCAGCACCGCTTCATGGGCATCGGTGGTCCAGGAACCGCTGCCCTGACAGAAAAAGGCCGCGCCGCGCGACCTCTGCCCAGGCACGGAATCCGCGTCAGGCAACTGCATGTTGCCCACCGGGACAAATTCCACTCCCGGGTTGAAGGAGGAGAGGGCCTCGGTGAACCCCTGCCCCCATGCCAGCATCTGGGCAAAGCCCATATTGCGGAAGCCGGTATGGATCAGGGGCGACCACCCCTGCTGTAGGCAGGCCACGGCGATGCCGTGATGACGGCCCACCCGGGCGACAATGTCATCCACGGGCGCATTGCCTTCCGGCACCAGCACCACCCGCGCGCCGGAGTTGGTCAGCGCGGCTTCGATCTCCTCGGCCAGCAACGCCAGTCCCGGCGCATGGCGCGCCAGCACCGCCCCGCTGCGGCGCAGCCCGGCCGGAGCGGGATGGTAAAGCCGCGCCGCATGGCCCTGCTCCGCCACCCATTGCCGCGTGGCGGCATCCCCGGCGGCGACAAGATAGGCGCAACGCGCGCCCAACCGCTGTGCCACCGGGGCCAGAAAACGGGCAAAACGCAAGGAATGGGCGAACAACAGGATCGGCGGGCCTTTCGGAGCTTCCTGTGGCCTGACGCCACCCCGGCCCGCCAGCAGCCGCAAGGGGGCAATTAACGATCGCAAACGGAGGGACGCTGGCGTCACCGCCCGCGCCGGGACCGGCCCGAACCAGCTACGCGCCAGCAGCGCCACCGCGGAAGAAGAGAGCGAGAGGCGGGCAGCGGCCTTGCCGCGAGCACTTGCCCACATTCCGTAAAGGCCATCATCCGCCGCGCCAGCGAAATAAAGCTGGCGGGCAAAGGCATGTGACAGATCCAGGCCGCGATGAACAAGGTCGCCGGATGACAGGACCAGCGTCGCCCGCAACCGCTCGACCGCCTCCGTCAATTCCACAAAAAACCGGTATTCCTTTTCCACGGATGGTAGCTCTGGCTGGGCGCTCCCCAACAAATTGGGCGAAACGCGCGGAATTGTCACCATATCCAAAGCGCCTGGGATGGGGCATAAACCACCCGGATTCGCGGGATTTGTCCCGCGCCGCCTGTGAGCCAGCCATGACCGCCGTAAAAACTCCCGCCCCCCGGATTGTTCTGATCCTTCAGGCGCGCATGGGGTCAACCCGGCTGCCCGGCAAATCCATGATGGACCTGGCGGGGGCGCCGCTGCTGGCGCGCATCCTGGAACGGGTGAAGCGGGCGAAAAAGCCCCATGCCGTGGTCATGGCCACCACCCAGCGCCCCGAGGACGATGTGCTGGTGAAGCTGGCCGAAGGCATGGGCGTGCCGGTGTTCCGCGGTTCGCAGGACGATCTGCTCGACCGTTATTACCAGGCGGCCAAGGCGCACGACGCCGATATTGTGCTGCGCCTGCCCGCCGACAACGCCACGCCCGAGCCGGCGGAGATTGACCGGATCGTGGACTTCCACCTGTCCACCGATTTCGTCTTCACCACCAATCTGGCCCAGGCCTGCGCCAGCGGCTATCCCGACGGCATCGGCGCCGAAGCGGTGGATTTCTGGGCGCTGGAAGAAGTCTGGAAGACCCGCCATGACGCGGAACGGAACGAGCATCCGCACCTGAACTTCTACAATTACGCCCGGCAGGAACAGGTCAATCCGCGCTATCCGGTCGGCGCGCCGCAATGCCCGCCCGACATCGCCCGTCCCGATGTGGTGCTCGATGTGAACACGCAGAAGCAATACGACTTCATCAAGTCGCTTTACGAATATCTGTACCCGCGCAACCCGACCTTCACCATCCGGGACACCATCGCCTGGTACGACACCATTCATAAGAAGCAGGAAGCCACCGCATGACCAGCAAGGGCCGCGTCGTTTATTTCAACGGCGAACTGGTTCCGGAAACGGAAGCCAAGATTTCCATCTACGACTCCGCGCTGATGTTCGGCGACATGGTGTTCGAGATGACCCGCTCCTTCAACAAGACGCAGTTCAAGCTGCGCGAACATCTGGAGCGGCTCTATTCCGGCCTCCGCATCCTGCGCATCCCGCTGACCATGACCATCGAGGAGATGGAAAATGCCTGCCAGCAGACCATAGACGCCAACGAGCATCTGATGGGACCGGATGACGAACACCGCCTGATGATTGACGTCAGCCGCGGCCTGCTCGGCATCTACCAGAACAATGTCGCCCTGCCCAAGGGGCCCAACGTCATCATCGCCGACTTTCCGCTGCGCTGGACGGTGGCGGGCATGGGCCATCTGTTCGACAAGGGCATCAACGCCGTCATCACCAGCCAGCGCGCCATTCCGGCCTCGCTGCTGGACCCCAAGATCAAGAACCGCAGCCGCATCCATTACCTGATGGCCAATATCGAAGCCTCGCAGGTCGAGGGCGAGGACAACTGGGCGCTGCTGCTGGACCCGGACGGTTATGTGGCCGAGGGCACGGGCGACAATTTCTTCACCATCAAGGATGGCGTGATCTATTCGCCCGAAGGCCGCAACATCCTGCGCGGCATATCGCGCGACTATGTGATGAAGGAACTGGCGCCGCAGCTGGGCATCCCGGTGGTCGAGAAGAATCTCGATCCCTATGACATCTACACCGCCGACGAAGCCTTCATGACCGGCACGCCTTTCTGCATGTTGCCGGTGACGCGCATCAATGGCGAGGCCATCGGCGACGGCAAGGTCGGCCCGGTCTTCAACAAGGTGCTGGACAAGTGGAGCGCCAATACCGGCGTGGACATCGCCGGTCAGATCAAGGCCTGGAACGCGGCGGGCAGCGCCGCCACGGGCGATGCGCCCACACCCTACCGCTTCAAGAGCAAGAAATAATGGCCGAAATCGGCTTCATGCAGGGGCGCCTGTCGCCCCAGGTGGACGGCAAGATCCAAGCATTCCCCTGGGATAAATGGCGGGAGGAATTTCCCGCCGCCCAGGCGCTGGGCATCCGGCTGATGGAATGGACGCTGGATCACGACCGGCTGATGAAAAATCCGCTGATGACGGCTGAGGGCCAGGCCGAGATCAGGGCCTTGTGTCGTGCCCATGATGTGCGGGTGGTGTCGCTGACCGGCGACATCTTCATGCAGATGCCCTTCTGGCGCGTCACCGGCGCCGAACGCGCGCAGCGTTTGGCCGAGTTCGAGGCGGTGGCCGAAGCCAGCGCCGCCATCGGCATCAAATTCATCGTGGTGCCGCTGGTGGACAATGGCGCGATACATACGCCGGACGAGGAAGCCTGTGTGATCGCGGAGTTTTCCAGCCGCTCCGCATGGCTGAAGGAACGCGGACTGGCGGTGGTGTTTGAGTGCGACTATCCCGCCGCGCGGCTGGCCGCCTTCATCGGCAGGTTTCCCGAAGGCCAGTTCGGCGTCAATTACGACATCGGCAACAGCGCCGCGCTGGGCTATGACAGCGCCGAGGAGATCGCGGCCTATTTCCCGCGCATCCTCAATGTCCATATCAAGGACCGTGTCCTGGGCGGCACCACCGTGCCGCTGGGCACCGGCAACGCCAGACTTGGGCCGACCATCGCCGATCTGGTGACGCGCGGCTATCGGGGCTTCTACATCCTGCAAACGGCGCGCGCCGCCGACGGCGATCACGCCGGCGCGCTCGCGAAATACCGCGACATGGCCAAAGGGTGGATCGAGGCGGCATGAATCTGGGGCTGGAGGGCAAGGTCGCGTTCGTCTCCGGCGCCAGCCGGGGCATCGGCCTTGCCATCGCCCGGGCGCTGCATGCCGAAGGCTGCCGTCTCGCGCTGGCGGCCCGGGGCCGGGACGGCCTGGAAGCGGCGGCGGCCACCATGCCCGGCAGCACGCTTCATGCCGGTGATGCCGCCGTAGAAGCTCCCGCCATGATTAATGCCGCCGCAGGCGATGCCGGACTGGACATCCTGGTTTGCAATGCCGGCAGCGGCCGCTCCGTCCCGCCGGGGCAAGAAACCGAAGCCGAGTGGCGGCGGGTGCTGGATGAAAACCTCTATACCAGCCTGAACATGATCGCGGCCGCGCGGCCGCGCCTGAATCGGGGCGGAGCGATCATCTGCATCTCCTCCATCGCCGGGCTGGCGGCACTGGGTGCGCCCATCGCCTATTCGGCGGCCAAGGCGGCGCTGAACGCGGCGGTCAAGGGGCTGGCCCGCCCGCTGGCGGCGGAGGGTCTGCGGATCAACGCCATCGCACCGGGCAACATCCTGTTCGAGGGTGGCACCTGGGACCGCAAGTTGCGCGAGGATCGAGCCGGGGTCGAGGCCATGCTGGCGCGGGAGGTGGCGCAAGCCCGGCTGGGCAACCCGGACGAAATCGCGGCGCTGGCGGTCTTCCTGGCCTCGCCCCGCGCGTCCTTCATCACCGGCGGCATCGTCGTGGCGGATGGCGGCCAGTTGCGCTAGGACATGCCCATGACGCTTTCCCTGCCCCAGCCCTTCGACCTGACCGGCCGCACCGCCCTGATTACCGGCGCCGGCGGCCTTTTGGGGCCCCAGCATGCCATCGCCCTGGCCGAAACCGGCGCTTCCGTGGTCCTGGCCGACATTGACCTGGCCAGGGCGGAAGCCGCCTGCGAACAGGTGTGCAAGTCGGTGCCGGGCGCCCAGACCCGCGCCCTGCTTCTGGACGTGACCCAGCCGGAGATGGTGCGGCAGGCCGCCGCCACGCTGGGCCGCATCGGCATCCTGGTGAACAATGCCGCCATTGATGCCAAGGTGACGGCCCAGCCCGGCGTGGCCAATGGTTCCCGCCTGGAGGTCTTTCCGCTGGGCCAATGGAACATCGAGGTCTCGGTCGGCCTGACCGGCGCCATGCTGACGGCCCAGGTCTTCGGGGCACAGATGGCGGAAAATGGCGGCGGCGTCATTCTCAACATCGCTTCCGACCTGTCGGTGTTCGCGCCCGACCAGCGGATTTATCGCCGCGACGACGTGGCCAACGAGATGGAACAGCCGGTCAAGCCGGTGACCTATTCGGCCATCAAGCATGGCCTTTTGGGCCTGACCAAATATCTGGCGACCTATTGGGCGACGCAGGGTGTGCGCTGCAACGCCCTGTCGCCGGGCGGAGTCTTCAATGGTCAGGGCGACGCCTTTGTGGCCCGCCTGACAAGCCTGATCCCGATGGGCCGCATGGCCCGGCCCGACGAATACCGCGCGGCGGTGCAGTTCCTCTGTTCCGACGCCTCGTCCTACATGACCGGCCAGAATATCGTCATGGACGGCGGCCGGTCGGTGCTTTAGGAGGCGCCATGCCCAAGCACCCGCGCTATCAGGATTACGTCATCGCCGACGGCAAGCTGGTCGGCGATTTCGAGACCATGTACCGGGATTTCGACGATCCCTGGGAGCAGACCACGCGCGAGGAATTTGCCTCCGAAAAGGCGGTCGCGCTGAACCTGCTGGCGCGGCTGAAGGCGCGCAACGGCTGCCGTCGGGTGCTGGAACTGGGCTGCGGCTTCGGGGATTTCGCGGCCAAGGCCACGGCGCTGGGCTATGACTCCTTCGGGCTGGATATTTCCGAAACGGCGATCGCCAAGGCAAAAGCGCGCCATCCGCAAACCACCTTCATGACCGGGACGCTGTCGGATCACGGCTTGATCCGGGATGTCCGGCCCGACGTCATCGTCATGGCCGAAATCACCTGGTATGTCTTGGAACAGTTGCCGGATTTCATCGCCTTCCTGAAGCGCGACCTGCCCCAGACCTATCTGGTACACCTGCTGATGACCTATGCGCCGGGTGTGCAGAAATACGGTGCGGACGTCTTCACCAATCTAGACGAAATAAAGGCCTATTTCGGGTTCGACTATCTGGAATCGGGCCTTGTGCATTATGATGGCGGGGCGCGGACCTGGTTCCTGGGCAAGCCGCGGCCGGCGCAAGGCGATTGAAAAGGACGGTGGATGGTGGACAAGCCCGCAACTTCTGAGACGGCGGCCCGCACGGAATATGTGCGCGACATGCTGCGCCGCTCCATCGCGGTGAAGCAGAAACTGATGGCCGATCATTGCGAGAATGTGGTGCGGCTGGCCGACATCTGCATCGAGTCCATCGCCAATGGCGGCAAGCTGCTGTTCTGCGGCAATGGCGGGTCCGCCGCCGACGCCCAGCATCTGGCGGCGGAACTGCTGGTGCGCCTGCGCCCGCATGTGGACCGCGACGGCCTGCCCGCCATCGCGCTGGCGATGGATTCCTCGGCCATGACGGCCTGCGGCAACGATTATTCCTATGAGGTCTTTTACGAGCGCATGGTCAAGGCGCTGGGCCGCAAGGGCGACGTGCTGATCGGTATCACCACATCGGGCAAGTCGCCCAATGTGATCCGCGCCCTGAAGGCGGCGCGCGAACGCGGCATCACCGCCCTGGGCTTTCTGGGCGGCAACGGCGGCCCCGCGCTGGCCGAATGCGACGCCGCCCTGATCGTGCCGGATACCGAAACGGGCCGCATCCAGGAAGGCCATATCACCATGGGTCACGCCCTGATGGAGTTGATCGAGGATGGCCTCCTGGAACGCGGCGCCATCGCCCGCAGCTGAGCCGCAGAACGCCCCGCAAAGCAGGTTGACGCATGTCCCACAGGATCATTCCCCTGCCTGTTATCGCCGATGCGCGCGGCAAACTGAGCTTCGCCCAGGCAGGGGACCAGATACCCTTTGTACCCCGGCGGGTCTTCTACCTCTACGACCTCGCATCCGACGCGCCGCGCGGCGGCCATGCCCACCGGGCCCAGCATCAGTTCCTGCTGATGCTGGCGGGCCGATGCCGGGTGACTGTGGATGACGGGCGGTCACAGCAGGCCGTGCTGCTGGATAATCCCGCGCAGGGCCTGTATGTGCCTCCCATGCTTTGGCTGGACCTGGACGGCTTTTCACCCAATGCCGTGTGCCTGGTCCTGACATCGGACCTGTATGACGAAAGCGATTATGTGCGGGACATGACCCAATTCCGACAGCTGACCGCCCGATGAGCATCCCCTTCCTGTCCCTGCGTGACAATTACGCCGCCTATCAGGCGGAACTGGACGCCGCCGTGCGCCGCGTCCTGGACAGCGGCTGGTATATCTTGGGCAAGGAACTGGAGGCGTTCGAAGCCGCCTTCGCCGCCTGGAACGGATCGGCCCATTGCATCGGCGTCGCCAACGGCACCGATGCCATCGCACTGGCGCTGCGTTCTCTGGGCATCGGTCTTGGCGACAGCGTGGCGACCGTCTCGCATACCGCCGTCGCCACCGTGGCGGCCATCGAGATGACCGGGGCCGCCCCCCTGCTGGTGGACATCAGTCCCGACACCTATACGCTCGATCCGCAAAAGCTGGACGACAGCCTGAAGCGCCACCCCGTCAGGGCCGTGATCGCCGTGCATCTCTATGGCCATCCCTGCGACGTGGATGCGATCCGCGATGTCTGTGCGCGCCACGGCGCCGCACTGATCGAAGACTGCGCCCAAGCGCATGGCGCGATGCTTGATGGACGAAAAGCCGGCACGATGGGCGACATGGCGGCCTTCAGCTTCTATCCCACCAAGAATCTGGGGGCGTTCGGGGATGGCGGCGGCGTCGTGACCAACGATCCTGAACTTTCCGCGCGCTGCGCCGCCCTGCGCCAGTATGGTTGGCGCGAACGCTATCTCAGCGATCTGGAGGGCGTGAACAGCCGGCTGGACGAACTGCAGGCCGCCCTGTTGGCGGTGAAGCTGAAACACCTGGATGCCGAGATTGCGGCGCGCCGGCAAATCGCCACCCGTTACGATCAGGCTCTTGGCGATGCCGTGTCAGTGCCGGTGGTGAAATCCGGCGTCGCGCATGCCTATCACCTCTATGTCGTGCGCAGCGGCCAGCGCGATGCGCTGACGGCGCATCTGAAACAGGCAGGCATCGGCACCGCCGTGCATTATCCCCTGCCGGTGCATCTTCAGGCGGCGTACAAGGGCCGGGTGGCGCTGGGTCACGGCGGCATGACGCAAACCGAGGCCGCAATGGATGAAATCCTCAGTCTGCCGATGCATCCCTTCCTCGCCGCGGACGCGCAGGATCAGATCATCGCCGCCGTGCGGAGCTTCTGATGGCCTGTCTGCTGCTTGCGCCACAAGGCGACCGCCGTGGCGTGGTGACATTTACCACCGGCGAACGTGACGACCTGATCCTGCGCTATCCCGATCTGGTGGCGGCGATCGAGAATCTGAAAAGCCGCTATGTCGTGGGGCTGCATCACAACTGGCACGACTATCGCTTCCGCTACAACCCGCTGTTCGATTTCCACATGGCGGGAAGCGAGGATCTGATTGCGCTGCCCGGTACGCCCGCGCCGCCGCTGGTGCCGCAGGACGCCTGCAATTTCGTCCCGCCCTTTTTCCTGCCGAAAGACGGCGAGAAGTTCTGGGATATCCTGTTCGTGGCACGCGCCGTATCCTTCAAGGGCATACCGGAATTCTTCCGCGCCGTGCGCGCCCTGTACGACCAGGGCCACCGCCTGCGTGTGCTATTCGTCTGCCCGGTGCCGCCGGCCGGCGATTCCGGCCTGCGGGCCCAGTATGAAAGCCTGTTCGATCCGTCGGAGCGCCAGCTTTTCACCTTCCTGACGATGCCGTTCGATTACCCCTTTCCGCTGGACATGCACACGCTGGCGCACTTCTATGGCGCCAGCCGGATTTTCGTGCATTCCGCGCCGGACGAACGGCGTTGCCGCGTCGCCGCCTATGCCTGGGCGATGGAAATGCCCGTGGTCGGCATGGCCTGCATCGGCTCAATCCTGTCACCCGCCCTGCGGACCGCGCCCTATTTTTATCAGATCGAAAACTACGACCAGTTTCCGCAGGCGATCCTGGCGGCGCTACAGGCCAGCGCCGGCATGGGCGGCGCGGCCCGCGCCGAGGTCGCGACCGCCGACACCATCGTCACGCTGCGCCGGAACCTGGAAACCCTGTTCGGCACGGACACCCTTTCCCCCCTGCCGATCAGCGACAGCATGCTGGACATCCGCATGGGCCGCCATCACGGGCTGGCATTTGGAAAGAACCGGGTGGAGCAAGATATCGGCGCGTTCATTGACCAGCTGCGCACGAAGCCGGACGCAGAACTTGCAGGCCTGACGGCCATGACCGATCCGGAAATGGACCTGGCCGCGGATGCGCCCCAGCCGCCCCGCAAAATCCCCCTTGCGGCAAAGGACGTCGAGCAGAAAATACGCGCCACAGCATTTTTCCGCGGGCTACGGAGGCTGGTGAAGGGTCGTTGACATGCTGCAAAAGCTGATCCGCAGGCTGACCAAGACCCACCCTCGCCGCAGGGGCCGGCTGGTCATGGATCTGCATGTCCGGGTCGGCGACTTTTCGCTGCCGCCTTCGCAGCCCTTTGATCTCGACAAGGAGGACGTCTCGCGTAGGTATGTCCTTGGCGAGCAGGCTCCATCAGGAAGCGGCTTGCGCTTCCTGGACGTAGGCGGGCGGGATGGAAGACTGAGCTATCTGCTCGGCTATGACGGACCTTTGCGCTTCAACCCGTCCCTGTATGCGCGCAACAAGGCACTGTTTGACGCCAAGTACGATTATTACGGAGTGGACCTTGAACCCGCCGGCCCGCGCGTACTTTCGGGTAACCTCTGCACACGCACATTCCTGGAGTCCCACCCGCAGTTCCCCGGAAGCTTCGATATCGTCTACAGCAACAACGTATTCGAGCATTTCGCCCGGCCCTGGATCGCCGCGGAAAACCTGCTCACGCTGCTGAAAACGGGCGGTTTGTGCATCACCATCGTCCCGTTCGCACAAAGATACCATGAAAGCCCCGGGGATTATTTCCGGTACACGCCACAAGGCGTCATCTCGCTTTTCGAAAGCGCCGGACCGGTCGAAGTCCTGGTGGCCGGGTTTGATATTAAAGCCCGCCGCTATGACTGGCAGGGCGATGGCGCGGCCAACGACATTGTGCCGGTGGACCAGCTTGGCGCCTGGCGCGAAACCTGGCTCTCTTGCATTGTGATCCGCAAATCGTAGACAATCGCACCGCCCCAAGATCGTGTTGAAGGCGATCCCATGACCGCGATGTCCGCAACCGCCAGCGCCTTTTACGGCCACCTGAAGTCCAGCATAAAGTCCGCGCTGCGCCCCGCGCCCATTGCGGACGGGCGCATTCACACCATCGTGCGGCAACTGCGGCAGACGGGTTACGTTGTCATCCCCGGTTATTACACCGCCGACCAATGCGCCACGCTGCGCGCGGACATTGATCGCATCATCCATGATCAGCCCGAAGCCCTGCAGAAAGACAAGACCGGCGCGGACTGCCGGATCTTCGGCAGTGAGCGGGCTTCCCCCGCCATTCGCGCATTTCACGACGACCCGTTCTGCCGTGACGTCGGGCAAGCCTATCGCCGCGGCCCGCTCACCAATTTCAGTACGCTGGCGGCACGGCTGACCGCCAAGCCGGGGAACCTGGGGTCGGGCCAGGGCTGGCACCGGGACGCCTTCTATTTCCAGTATAAATCCATGATCTATCTCAGCGATGTCAGCCCCGACAACGGCCCGTTCCAGCTCCTGCCCGGATCGCAGCGCATGTTAAACGTGGTACGCGACACCTTTGTCGGACGGCTGGATGCACCGCCCGCCAGCCGCATCACCCAGGAACAGGTTGCCCGGCTTCTGGCGCGCGATCCCGCCCGCGCCGTGTCATTGCCCGCTTCGGCCGGAACCCTGGTCCTGTTCGACAGCAGCACCATTCATCGCGGCATGCCGATCAACGTCGGCACGCGCTACGCCCTGACAAACTATTACTTCACACCTGAAAGCGTGACGCCCGCGATGCGGGCTGCCTTCGCGCCCTATGCACACGGCTGAGATGGCATTGTCCCCGTCACGCCGGTCGTGTAAAAAGCCCCGGTGCCCGGGAAATCGTCTCTCAAGGCATTGATTTAGCAGAATTTTGTCTGCAAAGGGCACGACAGCAACATGTCTGACTCGACGCTACCGACTGTACGGCTGCAGCCCAGCGGCCGCCTGCGGTTCCTGGATCTGGCCGAACTCTGGCATTACCGCGAGCTGATCTATTTCCTGACCTGGCGCGACATCAAGGTGCGCTACAAGCAGACCGCCATCGGCGTGGTCTGGGCCGTGCTGCAACCCATCGCCCTGATCCTGGTCTTCACACTGTTCTTCGGGCGCCTGGCCAAGCTGCCCTCGGACGGCGTACCCTACCCCCTGTTCGCCTTCTGCGCTCTGCTGCCCTGGCAGGTCTTCAGCCGCTCCATCAGCGAATCCGCCAACAGCCTGGTCACCGACCAGCGCCTGATCAGCCGTGTTTATTTTCCACGCATCATCGTGCCTACCGCCTCCATCGTGGGATCACTGATGGATTTCGCCATCTCGTTCCTGCTCTTCCTGGGCATGATGGCCTGGTATGGCGTGACGCCCACCGCGAACATCGTCTTCCTGCCGGTATTCCTGATGCTGATGATGATGACCGCACTCGGTGTCGGCTACTGGCTCTCCGCGCTGAATATCGAATATCGCGACGTGGCCTACGCCCTGCCTTTTCTCAGCCAGATCTGGATGTTCCTGTCGCCCGTGGTTTATTCCTCCAGCTTGGTGCCGGAAAAGTACCGTGTGCTGTACGGCCTGAACCCCATGGCCGGCGTGATTGACGGCTTCCGCTGGGCGCTGCTGGGCGTCGGTCCCGGCCCTTCCCCCATGCTGCTGGCTTCGGTCTGCATTTCGGTTACCCTGTTCGTGACCGGTATCTTCTGGTTCCGGGGACGCGAGCGCACCTTCGCCGACGCCATCGGGTCGGGTGGCCGCTGATGAGCGACATCGCCATCCGTGTCGAAGGCCTGGGCAAACGCTATCCCATCCAGACCGGCGGCGCGCGTTACAAGTCGCTGCGCGACGTTCTGACCGGCGCCTTCACCGCCCCCTTCCGCCCGCGACCGGAAAGGAAGAAGGGCGACTTCTGGGCGCTGAAAGACATCTCCTTCGACGTCAAGGCAGGCCAGGTTGTGGGCCTGATCGGCCGCAACGGCGCCGGCAAGAGTACGCTGCTGAAAGTGCTGTCGCGCATCACCGAACCGACCACCGGCTTTGCCGAAATCCACGGCCGGGTCGGGTCGCTGCTGGAAGTGGGCACAGGTTTCCACCCCGAACTGTCGGGCCGCGAAAACATTTTCCTCAACGGTGCGATCCTGGGCATGAAGCGGGCGGAGATCGTCCGCAAGTTCGACGAAATCGTCGCCTTTGCCGAGATTGACCGCTTCATTGACCAACCGGTGAAGTTCTATTCGTCCGGCATGTTCGTCCGCCTGGCCTTCGCCGTGGCGGCACACCTGGAACCGGAAATCCTGTTCGTGGACGAAGTCCTTGCGGTGGGCGACGCCGCCTTCCAGAAGAAGTGCCTGGGCAAGATGGGCGATGTCGCCCGTTCCGGCCGCACCGTCGTGCTGGTCAGCCACAATATGGGTGCGATTTCGGAACTCTGCACCCATGGCGTGCTGCTGGATGGCGGCCAGGTCGCTTTGGTGGGAGAAGTCGAGCAGGCGGTCGAGGGATACGGCAAGATGCTGGCAGGCTCTTCGCATCAGGTCGCACTAGAAGAAGTCGAAGGCCGTGCTGTCAGCATAACCGGTGCGCGCATCACAAATGGCGAGGGCATGGCTTCCACCACCTTTGACATTCACGACGATATCCGCATCGCCTTCGAATATGTCGTGCGGGAAAGGCAATACGGCCTGCAGATGTCCGCCAATGTTTCGCGCAATTATATTGATGTGTTCCGTACGTTCGATACCGATGGCCACGAAGTCACGCAGGTGACGGAGCCGGGCAACTATCGGTGCACCATGAGCATACCGGCTTTCTTTCTGAAAGCTGGACATTACTCCGTGGATATCAATGCCGGTACGCCGCAAGCGGTATTGCAGAATGTCGAAGGCGTCGTTTCGTTCGACATTGAGGAACTGTCGGAGAACACCCTTACCCGCGGGTACCGCCAGGACCGGCCAGGCCACATCATCTTCCCGGGCAAATGGATCACGGAACGCGTGTGATGCCCCACTGTGGAGCCGATCAATGGGCATGTTGATTTACGACGCCTTGGTCTTGGCCCGCGTGGCGCAAAGCGCATCCCGCAAGGCGCGTGTCCTGACTCTGGGCGTGCCCACGCTGAACTTCCGGGACGCCGATTACCAGCGCGCGTCCGGCGACCACACGGCACGATTCTCGGACCATAAAAGCTTCTTCCATCATCTCGGCTTCGCGGACGTCGACAGCCTGGATGTCTCCGATTATGAGGGCGCCAACATTGTCGGCGACCTCAACGATCCTCACCTCGCAGAGCGGATTCCGCACAGTTACGACCTGATTTACGATTCCGGCACACTTGAACACATCTTCGAGGCGCCGACGGCACTTCGGACCCTGTCCGGCCTGACCGCGCCCGGCGGCGCAGTGGTTCATGCCACTCCCACCAACGGTTTCATGGATCACGGTTTCTGGCAAGTTTCGCCTGACCTGTTCCGCAGCTTCTATCCCGCCGAAGGATTTTCCATCCTCACATCCGCCCTGTTCGTGCTCGGCCGATATCCTTTCGCCCTGCCGGCTGACCGGAACATCTATCGTACACATGGACGTTCCTTCATCGTGGCGAATATTCCCGAAGCCGTCGCGGTGTTCGCGGCACGCAAGAACCGTGATGTCGAGCGGACCCGTGTCGGCCTGCAGGACTATTACCGCCAGATGCACGAAGGCGGGACAGGCGACACGCCGCCGGACTTCTTCCTGCAGCACGGATCGGCGCTCAAGGCCCGGATCGGACGGTCTTTGCCCGGACGCTGGCTGCTCGGCACCCTGCAATGGGCGCGCCACGTCCTTCGCAAGGTGCTGTGATGACAACACCTCCCACCCCTCTTGAAAGTGTTTCCATCCTGGAGATTGCCCCCCTGCCGCTGTTCAACAACTTCCGGGAATGCCAGACTGGTCGACAGAAAGTGTTCGCGGTTCTGCGCGCCATCAAGCGTTTCGGAACCCGAATTGTGCGAAAGACCGGACCATGAGCACGCTACGCGATTCCTGGAGCAGTTTTTCCGCAGACGTCGCCGACAAGTACCTGAAGACCTATGGCGCCCCATCGGTGGATTCCAAGCTTGTACTGACCGATGTCCTCAAGTCCTCGTCCGGCGGGAAGGCGTTAAGGCTGCTGGAACTCGGCTGCGGGAACGGTCAGCTTGCGGAATATTTCACGGAAAAAGGGCTGGCGTTCGATTATACGGGCGTGGATTTTTCGGAACCGCTGCTGTCAGCTGGCAAAAAGGCCTTTGCGGGCATGCCGAATATCCGTTTCATCAATGATGACGTGGAGGCATTGACGGGGTTAACCGGCCGCTATGATTTCGCGGTCTATTCCCATGTCATCGAGATGCTGTCCTCGCCGGAAGCATCCCTTGCCGCCGCCAGGCGCGTCGCGGACAAAATCGCAATCCGCTTCTTTGTCCCGCCCGACACAGAACACACCCAGGTCGAATTGCGGAATCTGGACAACGGCACGGCCGACTCCACACCACGGCCCTATATCCGCTGGCAGATCGGCCGCAGCTTTTACCGCCTGATGCTAACCAATCTTGGGGCGACGCGGGTAGATGTGTATCGCACCCGGTCCACGGATCAGGTCCACATCCTGCATTTCGATTAAGCCATGAAGATCATCGTCACCGGCGGCGCGGGCTTCATCGGATCGGCGGTCATCCGCCACCTGATCGCGCATACGGCGCATGACGTCGTCAATCTCGACAAACTGACCTATGCCGCCAACCTGGAATCCCTGGGCGGCGCGGCGCAAAGTCCCCGCTACCGCTTCGCCCGGCTCGACATCTGCCACAGCGCGGGCGTGGCGGCACTGCTGGAACAGGAACAGCCCGGCGCAATCATGCACCTGGCTGCCGAGTCGCATGTGGACCGCTCGATAGACAGCCCGTCCGCTTTCATCGAAACCAATATCATGGGCACCTACCGCCTTCTGGAAGCGGCGCGCGATTACTGGCGCGGCCTGGACGAAGCCCGCCGTGGCACCTTCCGCTTCCATCACATCTCCACAGACGAGGTGTATGGCAGCCTGGGTGAGACCGGCCTGTTTCGCGAGGATAGCCAATACCGGCCCAACTCGCCTTATTCCGCCTCCAAAGCGGCCTCCGACCACCTGGCGCGGGCCTGGCACCACACCTTCGGGCTGCCGGTGATCACCACCAACTGTTCCAACAATTACGGCCCCTGCCAGTTTCCCGAAAAGCTAATCCCGTTGACTATCGTGCGGGCTCTGAAGGGCGAAAGCCTGCCCATCTATGGCAAGGGCGAGAACATTCGCGACTGGCTGTATGTGGAAGACCATGCCCGCGCCCTCGTGGCCGCGCTGGAGCAGGGTATTCCAGGCGAGGTCTATAACATCGGCGGCGGCGCAGAGCGTCGCAACCTAGATGTCGTGCAAACCCTGTGCGCGCTGCTGGACCGGTTGCGTCCCCGCAAGGACGGCCGGTCCTATGCCAAGCAGATCAGCTTCGTCACCGACCGGCCGGGACATGATTTGCGCTATGCCATAGATGCCAGCAAGATCGCGCGCGAGCTGGGCTTTGCGCCGTCGGAAAGCTTCGAGAGCGGAATGGAAAAGACCGTGCGCTGGTATCTTGACAATTCTGGATGGACGGCGCGCGTGCTGTCGGGCGAATATCGCACCCAACGGCTGGGAGAAAAGGCGTGAAAGGCATCATCCTGGCAGGCGGCTCCGGCACCAGGCTGCATCCCGTGACGCATGTCGTCAGCAAGCAGTTGCTGCCGGTCTATGACAAGCCGATGATCTACTATCCGCTGACCACGCTGATGCTGGCGGGAATCCGGGATATCCTGATCATCACCACGCCGGAAGACGTGCCGCGCTTCCGCGCCCTGCTGGGCGATGGCGGCCAATGGGGCCTGTCGCTGTCCTATGCCGAGCAACCCGAACCGGATGGGCTGGCGCGCGCGTTCGTGATCGGCCGCGACTTTGTGGGAACCGACAGTTGCTGCCTGATGCTGGGCGACAACCTGTTCTTCGGCGACGGGCTGACGGCGATGCTGGAGCGGGCCGCCGCAATCCAGACAGGCGCGGTAGTGTTCGGCTATCCGGTCCGCGATCCCGAACGCTATGGCGTGGTGGAGTTCGGCCCCGACGGGCGCGCCCTGTCGCTGGAGGAGAAGCCGGAAAAGCCCCGCTCCCACTATGCCGTGACGGGCCTCTATTTCTACGACAACACGGTTCTGGATGTGGCGAGGGACATCAAGCCTTCGGCGCGCGGCGAATACGAAATCACCGACGTCAACCGGCATTATCTGGAAGCGGGCGCCCTGTCGGTGGAAAAGCTGGGGCGCGGATATACCTGGCTGGACACCGGCACCCACGAAAGCCTGTTGCAGGCTTCGGAATTCGTGCATGTGATCGAGGCGCGCCAGGGCCTGAAGATCGCCTGCCCGGAGGAGATCGCCTTCCGCAAGGGCTATATCGGCCGCGAGCAGCTTGCCGCTGCCGCCGAACGCCTGAAGAAGAACGAGTACGGCCAGTATCTCCTGCGCGTGCTGGACGAGTCCTGAGCGCGATGGCAAAGCCCTTGCGGATTGCCGTGGTCTGGGATGCGCGCACCCAGTGGCTGGGCGGCTGGAACTATTTTCTCAACATGGTGCGGGTGTCCCAGGCCTTCGCGCCCAACCTGCAATTCGCTTTGTTCAGTTCGCCGGACCTGCCCGGAAAATTCGCGGATCAGGCGCGCACGGCCGGCGCGGAGACGGTTCTGACGCTTCCGCCCTTCCGCCGCTTTACCCACCCGCGCATCCTGATCGGCGGACGCCACGCCGCGCTGGCCAGGGCCTTGTCCGGCGCGCGCACGGACCTGGTCTTCGAGACGACCAATTATCTCGGCCCCCTGCCGGCGCCGGCGGTGTCCTGGATACCCGACGCCCAGCACCGGCTGCTGCCGCATCTCTTCTCGCGCCGCGAGCGGATGCAGCGCGACCTGGAGTTTCGCTGCCGCCTGACGCGCCGCGCCCATGTCATGCTGTCCAGCCAGGCGGCGCTGCAGGATATCCGCGCCTTCATGCCCCAAAGCCCGGCGCGGCTTTCGGTGGTGCCCTTTACGGTGCGCCCGACCCTGACGGTGGATGAGGCCGCCATCGCGGCGGCGCAGGCGCGCCATGGCCTGGCCCCCGGCTACATCTATCTGCCCAACCAGTTCTGGCAGCACAAGAACCACCTGCTGGCGCTGGAGGGCATGGCGCGCGCCGTTCAGCAGGGCGCCGACATCACCCTGGCGCTGTCTGGACAGGCCTTGGACAGCCGCGACAGCGGATACCCAGGCAAGCTGGCGGCCGCCGTCGCGGACCCTGCGCTGGCGGGGCGGGTGAAGATGCTGGGTGTCATCCCCTATCCGGACCTGCTGGCTCTGGTCGCGGGCAGCCGCGCCCTGCTCAACCCGTCGCTGTTCGAAGGGTGGAGTACGACCGTGGAGGAAGCCAAGGCCCTGGGCGCGCGTATGCTGCTGTCTGACCTGGCGGTGCACCGGGAACAGGCGGAAGGGCGCGCCATCTTCTTCGACCGCCACAGCGCCGCCGATTGTGCCCGCGCCCTGGGCGAGGCCGCACACCTGCCCCCCATGCCCGATGCCGCCATGCGGGATGCGGCAGCGGCACAGAACCTTGCCGAACAGCGGATCTATGCCCAAAGGCTGGAAAGCCTGTTCGCGGCGGCGGCCGCCTGACGGGTCAGCGGCCCTTCGCGAAGTGGGCGGCGAAATCCGCCAGCCCCTGTTCCGGCGCGATGGTGGCGAATAGGCCGGTGGAAGGCCGGCCCACCAGATGCACCGGATCACCGGGGCGGTTGCGGCCATTGAACTGCAATTCAACCACCGCGCCATAACCCCGCGCCAGCGCCAGTACCGTGTCGCGCACACTGAGCGGCGTGCCGGTGCAGCCGTTGAAACAGGGCGCCAGCGCGGAGACATGCGCCGTGGCGGCCACCAGCACCCGCGCCGCATCGGCGATATGCAGCCAGTCACGGGTTTCCGCACCCGTGCCCCCCAGGGACAATGTGCGCTCACCGCGCGCCAACCGGTTGAGCACTTCCCAGACCAGCTGCTTGTGCAGGCCGGGACCATAAACCGAGAACAGGCGCACCACCGCCACGCGCAGGCCGAAGTTGGCGCCCCAGCTGGCGGCGGCGGCCTCCATCATGCCCTTGTGGACGCCATAGGGTGAGACCGGCGCGCGGGTGGCGTGGTCGGGAATCGGCACACTGGCGGCATCGCCATAGACCGCCGCGCTGGAGGTCAGCACTAGGGCGGCATCGGGCGCATGCAGCCGCACCCATTCCAGCAGGTTCACCGTGGCCCCCACTGTGCGCGTGAAATCCTCCAGCGGCGCGGCCAGCGACGGGCCGACACTGGAGCCGCCCGCCAGATGGACGATCCGCGAGGGAACGCCATGCCGCGCCGCCAGGACACCCAGATTTTCAGCGGTGATGTCACCATTGATCCAGCCCGCCAGCGGCAAATCCGAAACCGGAACGCCGTGACCGATGCCGATCACGGTATCGCCCGCCGCCGCAAGCTGGCGTGCGACATGACCGCCAATGGCTCCGGCCGCGCCGGTGACGAGCGAAAGGCTCATGGCTTGCGCGCCAGGAACGCCACATGCCGTCCCGGATGCCGGTACAGTCGCGACAGCAAGGCCCCCACGGGCGGATACAGCGGCCCGCCCAGCAGGGCCGCCGCAGCATCGGCCAGCGGGCCGGGAAGAACCTTGCCCGCCACACCGCGCACAACCTGACGCGGACTGGTGGGGGCGAAATTGAACGGCGCCGCGAAATGGCCCCAGCTTTTTTCCACTGCCAGCCCCGCCCCTTCCAGCGCCGCGCGGTAACGCGCCACGCTGTAGGCGTTTTCGCCGCCATACAGATGATGCAGGGGATGTTCGCGGAAGAACTGCTGCTTCTGCGCTTCGTCATCGGCTACATGGTCGCGGAACGAAAAGAAGCGTCCGCCGGGCTTCAGCAGCCGCGCCATCTCGCGGCAGAACCCGTCAAGGTCATGCGCGTGATGCACCACCTGGCGCACAATCACCAAGTCGAAGCTGGCGGGCGGCATGCCCACCTGTTCGCCGAAACCTTCCAGCACGGCGATCGGAATACCGGCATGCGCGGCAAGGCGGCGGATCGCGCCCGCCCCCACCAAATCGGACGGATCGGGCTCGAGCGCCGAAACCGTCCAGCCGTCCCTGGCCAGCGCATACGACACGATGCCATTGCCCGCACCCACATCCAGCGCCATTCCAGGCCCCGTGCCGATAACCTTGCGAACCGACCGCCATTCATCGCTGGCATGGAAACGCTCGGCCGCCTTTTCCAGCGGCGCATCGTAATAGCAGTCGTGCACCAGCCCGGCGGCGTCCGGATCGGCGGTCAGGCGGCGCACCGCCTCTTCCCAGCTTACGGTTTCATGCGCGGGCATCAGGACGGCTCCAAAGTTCGCAGGACGCGGGCGGGGTTGCCCGCCACCACGGTCCAGGGCGCCACGTCGCGGGTCACCAACGACTGGGCGCCGATGACCGCCCCTTCACCCACCGTGACGCCCTTTAGGATGGTTGCGCCAAATCCGATCCAGCACTTGTCGCCAATGGTGACCGGCGCGATGGCGACATGGCTCCAGTCCTTGCGGCCCTCATACCAGTCCATCACATCGTCGCGGCGAAGGGAGAACGCCGTGGCATGACTGTCATGATCCACGATGGTGACGCCCCAGGAGATCAGCACGTCATTGCCAATGGTGACCTGGGATGCGCTGACGATAAGACTGTCGCCCACAAAACTGCGGTCGCCGACAGCCACCCTCGCACCCGCCCGGTCGCAGGCAATTTGGCCTTCAAAGATACAATAACTACCCAGTGAGATCGCCGCGCCCGGCGTACCCCGCACACGCCAGGGCGCATAACGGGCGGTGGGCGCAGCCTGCAAGGTATAACCGCGCGGACGATACCATCCCAGGGCTGCCAGGAAACGGCGGAGCATCATCGCGCCCCTGCCGCCAGCAGGCGTTTCCAGAAAGGCCGCTGGGACCGCCGCAGGAAATCCCGGACGGCTTGCTGACCGGCATCGTCCACCATAACCGTCTGCGGAAAATCCGGCACAGCCTGCATCAGTGCGGGTGCTTCCATGGGCTTCAGCAGGCGGACCAGCCGCGACGGCTTGTGCGTGGCCGTGCCGTCCTCACCAATATTGGAAACCAGTGTGCGCGGCGGAAAAAGCCCCAGCGCATCGGCACGGAACATGCTCCACCACCAGCGGAT
>DASTMN010000147.1:0-17126 GCA_035714165.1 Rhizomicrobium sp. | reverse complement strand
AACAAAAAAGCGCCGCGGTTGCCCGCGGCGCTTTTCCTTTCAGGGTGTCCCGTAAAGGACGTTACTTCTTGTCCGCATACGGACCGGCTTCCGGCTTGCCCTGGGTGTTCCACAAGGGACCCAGTTCGGCCTTCACGCCGTTGGCGATGGCCAGCGTCTCGCTGCCCGCCTGGAAGCAGGTGAAGTCGGGACGGTCGCGCCAGGACAGCGGGCCGCACAGGCGGACACCCGCCTTGATCGCCGCGTCATGCACGATGTTGATGTTGCGCTCATAGTCCGGGTCACCCTGGCGATAGCCGGTGTGGTTGGACAGGTCGCCCGACGCGGCGAAGATCGCGGTCACGCCCGGGATCTTGGCGATGCGGTCGGCATCCTTCAGACCATCCAGCGTCTCGATCATCAGGATCAAAACGATATTGTCGTTGGCGGTCTGGCGATAGCCGCCCGGCACGCCGCCCCAGAAGTTGGCGCCGAAGGCCTGGCCGCCACCCTGGCTGCGCTTGCCCAGCGGCGGGAAGAAGGTCCAGTCGCGGGCCTTGAGGGCTTCCTCATAGGAGCGGATGGTGGGCACGACCACGACCAGCGCACCGGCATCGGTGGCATGCTGGATTTCGCGCTCGTCGGTATAGGCGACGCGCACGCCGGGCACCGCCTTGGCATGCGGGCAGGCGGCCCACATCGCGGCGGTCTCGTTCCAGTTGCGGGCGCTGTGCTGGTGTTCGACCCAGATGAAGTCGTAACCGGCATTGGCCATCGCGCAATAGGTGGACGGATCGGAGGAGGCGAACAGCGTGCCGCCCGTGACCTTCTCGCCCTTCATCATCTTGAGCTTGACCGGGTTCCAGATCTTGGCGCCGCCCGGCGCTTCGAAGGCGGTGCCGTATTTCCACTTGGTCATGTCGAACGGACCGGAATTGACCGCGCCCGGATAGGACTTGCTGGCGGCCTTGCTGTCCACGCCCGCGGGCGCGGCCAGCGGGAACTGCATCTTCCCGGCGGCGGCATTGTTGGCATAGGGGTCTGCGCTCTGCGACACGGCAGCGAAGGTGCCCGCCGCCAGGGCGGCAACCAGCGCCGCCGAAAATACGATGCGTTTCATTCCTGGGAATCCTCCAAAAGGCCGACTCGGAAATTGGCCAGCCACAAGCGGGCGCAGCTAATCAGGCCCATCCGGCCCGGTCAAACATCCGCGTAATGTGCAGTTGCGAAGATGCAGCGTCAGGATGGCGCAGCCGCAAGGCTGTCGCTAAGTTTGTCGGAAAAATTGGGGGAACCGGATGCTGCGCATGTCTTCAACCCTGCTCTCGGCCCTGGCCCTGCTGCTGCTGGCCAGCCTGAATGCCCAGGCGGGCGTCAGCCGCATCGCCTGGGGCGGCAAGGACGGCAAGGGCGTGGACCTGTATGTCCTGACCAATGCCGGCGGCATGGAAGTGCGGATCACCAATTACGGCGGGATCATCACTTCGATCCGGGTGCCCGACCGCGACGGCCGGATGGCCAATGTCACCCAGGGTTTCGACAGCCTGTCCGCCTATGTGTCGCCCGGTTACAAGGGGCGCTATGGCGCGATCGTCGGGCGCTTCGCCAACCGCATCAAGGACAACCGTTTCCAGATCGGCGGCATCAGCTACCGCGTCGGGCGCGGCGAAGGCTATACCGCCGGCAGCAGCCGCAGCCATGTGCCCTATGACGAGCGGGTCTGGACGGCCGAGGCCAAGGACGGCGCCGAACCCAGCCTGATCCTCAAGCTGGACGATCACAGCGGCACGATGGGTTTCCCAGGCACGGTGAAGGTCACGGCCACCTACACCCTGACCAGCCAGAATGTGCTGCGCCTGTCCTTCCGCGCCGTCACCGACAAGCAGACCCCGATCAGCCTGACCAACCATGCCTATTTCAACCTTGCGGGCGATGACTCCGGCCCGGTGCTGGATCATCTGCTGACGGTGAATGCCGACGCCATCACGCCGGGCGACGCCAGCAACACACCCACCGGGGAAATCCGCAAGGTCGAGGGCACCGCCTTTGATTTCCGCCAGCCCACGCCTATCGGCAAGAACATCAATGCGCCCGATCCGCTGATCCAGCGCGCGGGCGGTTTCGACCAGAATTACGCCCTGAACGGACCGGCGGGCACGCTGCGGCTGGCGGCGCGGCTGGAGGACCCCAAATCGGGGCGGGTGATGGAGGAATGGACGACTCTGCCGGGCCTTCAGGTCTATACCGCCAACTACGCCCCGCCGCTGGTGGGCGAGGTCAAGGGCTATCGCCCGCACGGTGCGGTGGCGCTGGAAGCCCAGGGCTTTCCCAACGCGCCCAACATCCCCAGCTTCCCCAGCACGATGCTGGGGCCCAACCAGACCTGGCTGCACACGATCGAGTTCCGTTTTTCGGCGAAGTAGCTAGCGCGCGCCGAAGATGGCGTTGCACTGGGCATAGCCGCGCTGGATCATGCGCTGCTGTGTCGCCGTATCGAAGCCGCTGCCCGCAGCATCCTGCACCGCCACCGACTGGCAGAAGGGATTGATGGCGGGCTGCTGGGCGGCCAGCGGCACGGGCGCGGCCTGTACGGATGCCTGGGTGGCGGGCGGGGCGGCAGGCGCCACATCGTCCATCACATCGGCGTCCGCCATGCCGGGCGCATCGCTGCGCTCCAGGCTGGTCCAGCGGTCAAGATCGCTGCATCCCGCCAGCAGGACGGCGCACAAAAGTAGGGAAAGCCTTTTCATGGGCCGGACCATAAATGGCGCGTCCCGGTTTGGATAGATGGCCGGTCAGTGAACCGGCTGGCTGGACAGCACTTCCTTGACCTTGGCGGCCAGCTGCTTGAGGCCGAAGGGCTTGGGCAGGAAGTGGATGTCCTCGCTGGACTGGTCGTTGCGGCGGAAGGCTTCCTCGGCATAGCCGGACATGAAGATCACCGCCAGGCCGGGCTTGAGCGCCTTGACATGGCGCACCATGGTGGGGCCGTCCATGTTGGGCATCACCACATCGGTGATCACCAGGTCGATCTTCTGGTCGCCCGCCTGGACGATCTCCAGCGCTTCCTCGCCGCCGCCTGCTTCCAGCACGTTATAGCCGCGCATGCGCAGGGCACGCGCCGCGAAACTGCGCACCGCTTCCTCGTCCTCCACCAGCAGGATGGTGTCCTGGCCGGTGACATCGCGCGCGGGCGCGGGCACGGCTTCGACGGCCACGGGCGCGGCCTCGGCCTTGTGGCGCGGCAGGTAGATGTTGAAGGTGGTGCCCTTGCCCAGTTCCGAATCCACCGTGATATAGCCGCCGGTCTGCTTGACGATGCCATACACGGTGGCAAGGCCCAGGCCCGTGCCCTGTCCCACCGGCTTGGTGGTGAAGAAGGGATCGAAGATCTTGCTCTGGATCTCCTTGGACATGCCGGTGCCGGTATCGGCCACCTCGATGCGGACATAGTCGCCGGGCGGCATCATGGCGGTGCCCAGGGCGGTGGAGGTCTTCACTGTCTCGTTGGCCGTGCGGATGGTGACCGCGCCGCCGTTCGGCATGGCGTCGCGGGCATTGACCACCAGATTGATGATGGCGTTGCCCAGCTGCGCCTCGTCGGCATGGACGTTCCACAGGTCGCTGCCGCGCTCGACATCCAGCGTGATGCCCTCGCCCACCAGCCGACGCAGCATCTGGGCCAGTTCGCCCACCACCTCGCCCAGCGCCAGGATCTTGGGCTGCATGGTCTGCTTGCGGCTGAAGGCCAGAAGCTGGCTGACCAGTGCGGCGGCGCGCAGCGCGTTCTGGTGAACCTCGTTGATCTCCTTGAAGGAGGGATCGCCCGCCTGATGGCGCATCAGCAGGAATTCGCAATTGCCGATGATGACGGTCAGCAGGTTGTTGAAGTCGTGCGCCACGCCGCCCGCGAGCTGGCCGACCGCCTGCATCTTCTGGGACTGGGCGAACTTGGTCTCCAGCGCCTTCTGCTCGGAAACGTCCAGCAGGTACAGCACCGCCTGTCCCGCCATGCCTGCGGCGGCGGGCATGGGCGAGGCGAACAGCTCGGCCATTCTTTCCTCACCCGGACCGGCCCCGGCGCGGCGCAGTTCGATGGCGGGCAGGCCCGCCTCGCCGGACGCGGCGCGCGCGATCAGGGCGGACACCTGCGCCCGTTCGCCCGGCTCCACCAGTTCGGCGAAAGCACGGCCCGCCAGCATGTCCGGCGCGCCGAAGAACTTCGCCAGCGCGGCATTGGCCTGGCCCATTACGCCGCCCGCATCCACAAAAGCCACGCCCATCGGCGCGTCGCGCAGCAGGTCGGCATTGGGAGCCACGGCGGGCGCGGCGGCCGGTTCGGGCGCGGTGACGGCGGGCGCGGGGGCCACGGCAAGCTGGCTTTCGCGCGGCACGGCGCGGGTCAGGTTGGGCTGCGGCGCGGTGGAGGCGGCCAGGCGCGGCGTGAACCACCAGGTGGCCTGGCCGTCCGGCAGCGGGCGCACGGCGGCGACGATTTCCAGCCCCGGCACCACGGCGAAGGTTTCCTCGCGCGGACGGCCTTCGGCGGCGTCACGCGACAGGCGATAGAGCACGGCGGCGCTGGTTTCGCCCGCCAGCGCCAGTTCGGGCGGCGGCGGCGATTCCAGTTCGCCCACCCCCGCCATGCGGCGATAGACGGAATTGCAGTCCAGCACCGCGCCGCCCTCGCCGGTGATCGCCCAGGCGACATTGGCCTTGGCGGCGGCTTCCGCCACCCGCAGGGCGTCCTGGCCGGCGCGGGAGGTGCGCGGCCAGACCGCATACAGGAACAGGCCCGCCAGGGCGGCGATGCCGACCAGCAGGGCATAGCCCGCCAGGCCCGCGATCTGGGGGGCGGCAATGGTCAGCCCGGCGGCGGCCAGCGCCAGCAGGACAAAGGCCAGGGCAGCCCAGCGCCAGGCGCCGGTGGGCACGCCGACAGGGGTCGCCGAAAGGGATCGAGACGCATTCATTAACGGCAGGATACAAGATTTGGTTAACCAATCCTTTCCAACCCCCAAATACTTGTTTTTCCTGAAAAATTTATGGGGATTTTGAACGCTGTTCGGTGCGTTTTGCACAGATTGTTAACGGCGGGAACGAACCACGAATCACTTGGGTCAGGACTTCTGGATAAGGGCGATCAGGACGTCGCCAAGCTTGTTGATCAACGCCACGCAGATGCCGCCCCAGAAAAGCGGGCTGGACAGGATTTTGTGGACCTTGACGCGCTGCAACTTCATGACCCGATTTTGCCGTCACGAAGGTTGGCGTCACAACGCACCGCTGTAGACAGGGAACAGGTTCCCCTCTCTTAAGCTAACTAGCCCTCGCAGGCAGCTTGCCCTGCAGCCGCATGACATAGCCGATGACCTGGGCCACCGCCTTGAAGTGTTCCGGCGGCACCGGCTCGTCAATCTCGATGGCGGCGTGCAGGGCGCGGGCCAGGGGCGGATTTTCCACCACCGCCACGCCATGATCCTCGGCCAGCGCCCTGATCCGCAGCGCCAGCGCGTCCACGCCTTTGGCGACGCAGATGGGCGCGGCCATCTTGCCGCTCTCATATTTCAGCGCCACGGCATAGTGGGTGGGGTTCATGATCACCACCGTGGCCTGCGGCACCTGCGCCATCATGCGCTTGCGCGAGCGTTCCTGGCGAAGCTGGCGGATCTTGGCCTTGATGTGCGGATCGCCTTCATTCTGGCGATACTCTTCCTTGATCTCCTGCTTGGACATGCGGTTGCGCTTGTAGAACTGCATGCGCTGCCAGAAATAATCGGCGCCCGCGATCACCCCCAGCGCCAGCAGCGAAGCCATCAGCACCTTGAACAGAAGATGGGACATGTCGGCCAGCACCGAGGCGGTGGACTGGGTGAGGATGGCTTCCAGCATGCCGCGCTCGGGCCAGAGCTGGGTCCAGATGGCGAGGCCGACAATCGCCATCTTGGCCAGGCCTTTCACCAGATTCATCCAGCCCTCGACGCCGAACAGGCGCTTGAATCCCGCCAAGGGCGAGAGCTTGGAAAAATCCGGTGCCAGCTTTTCGGGATTGAACGTGGGGCGGCTCTGGATCACATGGCCCGCCAGGCCCGCCAGCATCATGACGCCGAAAAACGGCGCCAGCGCGAAGGCAAGCTGGATCAGAAGGCCCGTCATCAGGCCGGTGATGCCCGCGCCATCCACCGCCAGCATCTCCGGCTGTTCGATAAACAGGCGCAGCGAGCGGCCCACGCCCGCCGCCATGTAAGGCCCGAACATGGCGATGGCCAGAAGGCCGCCGCCCAGAAGAATGACCGCGTTGACTTCCTGCGACTTGATGGTGTCGCCATTCTCGCGCGCCTGCTCCAGCCGCTTGGCTGTCGGTTCTTCTGTCTGTTGTTCCTTGTCGGTCTCGTCGGCCATTTATGCTTGGCCTACCGCTTCGCTGCTTGAGGCCATTAGAGAAACGCCGCCATCTGGGTGGAATAGTAATTCAGGAACACCGTCATCAGCGATCCGATCAGCGCCATCAGGATCAGGAAGCCGCACAGGATGTTCAGCGGCACCGCCACGAAGAAAATCTGGATCTGCGGCATCAGCTTGGCCAGCACGCCCAGCCCGGCATAGAGGGCGAAGCCGAACACCAGGAACGGCGCGGCAAGCTGGAAGCCCAGCGCGAAGGAGGACGACACCAGCATGATGGTCAGCTGGGCCATGTCCGCCGTCGGCAGGTGCCCGCCCGGCGGCAGCATGCGATAGCTTCCGGCGATGGCGCCGATCGCCAGGTGATGCAGGTTGGTCATGAAGATCAGGGTGGTGCCCAGCAGCATCATGAAATTGCCCAGCACCGCGCCCTGCGTGTTCTGGGTGGGATCGAGCGTCTGGGCATAGGCCAGGCCCGTCTGGGTGGCGATCAGATAACCGGCCACCTGCAGCGCGCTCATGATGATGCGCGCCATCGCCCCCACCAGAACCCCGGCGGTGACTTCCTGTGCGAGCATGATGGTCAGCGCCACCGCGGTCTGCGGCGCGGCGCTGGGATAGTTGGCCGCCACCTGCGGCGTCAGGGCGAAGGCGATGGCCAGCGCCAGCACCAGGCGGACGCGGGCGGGCACACCCATCTCGCCGATCGCCGGCAGCAGCATGACCATCGCGCCCACCCGGCTGAAGACCAGCAGATAGGTCAGGACCATGCCGGACAGCGCGGGCAGATGGATCGTCATGACGCCACAACGTTACGAAAATCGGGCCTCAAGCAGCGAGAGCGGCAGGCCCGGTTTTCCATTCAATAAGCGGCTATGCGCGCGGCGACGTCGTTCATCAGCCCGCTCATGGCCGCGCCCGCGAAGGGCAGGCAGATCAGCAGCACGATGAAGGTGGCGACGATCTTGGGCACGAAGACCAGCGTCTGTTCCTGAATCTGGGTCAGGGCCTGGAGCAGGCCAATGCCAAGGCCCACCACCAGCGCGGTCAGCATGGCGGGCGCGATGATCTCCAGCAGCACCAGGATGGAGGAACGGGCGAAATCAATGGTCGAGGCGGGATCCATGAGGACTGTCTTTCAGATGGGCATGTTGAGGATGGACTGGTAGGCGGACACGACCTTGTCGCGCACCGCCACCACGGTATTCAGCGTCAGTTCGGCGGCGTTCACCGAATTGACCACATCTACCAGGTTGGCCTTGCCCTGGACCTGCGCGGTTGCGGCCTGCTCGCCCTGGCGGATGGTGTTGATCGAATCCTGCACCGCGCCCGACAGGAAGTCGGAAAAGCTGCCGGGACCGGAAATATTGGCGGGCACCACGCCCGACGAGGCGGTCGCGGTGCCGATCTGTGCGGCGGCCTGATAGGCGGCGGCGGCTGCGGCGGGAATGGCCATGTTTCTCTGTCCTTCTCAGGTCCGCCTCCCCCTTTTGCGCGCAGCGCATCCAAGGGGGAGGTGGTTTCAGCGTGCGAAGGCGACCTTTCGGGAGCCGAGCGGAAGCTGAAACCGGAGGGGGTTATTTGTTCAGAAGATCAATCGTCTTCGCCAGCATCTGCTTGGTCGAATCCATCACATTGAGGTCGGCCTCGTAGGAGCGCTGGGCCTCGCGCATGTCCATGATCTCCACCAGGCTGTCCACGTTGGGCAGCTTCACATAGCCCTGGGCGTCGGCATTGGGATTGCCGGGGTCATAGCGGGTGCGGAAAGCGGTCTGGTCCATGACCGGCTTGCCGGCATTGACGGTGGCGGCGCCCAGCTCGCGGTCGAACTCCGAGGAGATGGTCGCGATCTTGCGGCGGTAGGGATCGCCATCCTTGGTGGCGGCGGTGGAATTGGCGTTGGCGATATTCTCCGCGATGATCTTCATGCGCTCGGACTGGGCGCGCATTCCGGAAGCGGCGACCGCCATAGACTTCGAGAAATCCATCTTGCGTCTCCTGTGTTTTCAGACCCGGCCGATCGCTGTCTTCATCAGCGACATGGCCTTGGCATAGAGGTTAGCGGCGGCGGCGAACTGGGCCTGGGTGTCGGAGACCTTGATCATCTCCATTTCCAGGGACACGGCGTTGCCGTTGGGATTGGCGGTGCTGCTGCGGGCCACCGCATCGTCGAACTTGCCGGGTTTGGACGGCGTCATGGCGATATGGCGCGCATTGGTGGTCATCAGCATGCCGTGGGGCACGGTTTTCAGCGCCTCGTCGAAATCCAGCGGCTTGAGATCGCGGGCGACATAGCCGGGGGTATCGGCATTGGCGACATTCTGCGACAGCAGGTCCTGGCGCTGGTGCAGCCAGCTCATGCGCTCGCGCAGCATGGACATCAGGGGGATGTCAGGCACGTTCATGGCGGTAACCTTCTGTTAGCCATCAATTGCGTGGCCAGACTGCGCCCCTCATGCTTAAGCGCGCCTTAACGGCGGGAGGTTTTTGCCGGGCACATTCTGCCGCCGCTTAACCCGTGATTAAGGTTGACGGGTGTTAATCCCGCACATGGATTACGTTGATCTCCTGCGATACTTCGGCGCCCTGCTGCTGGTGCTGGCCATGGTCGGCGGCGCCGGCCTGCTTGCCCGGCGCTTCGGTGTGCCCGGCGTCACCCGCGCCAGCGCCGACAAGCGGCTGGCTATCGTGGAAACCCTGATGGTGGGGCCGCGCCAGCGGCTGTTCATCGTGCGCCGCGATACGGTCGAACACCTGGTCCTGTCCACGCCCGAAGGCGCGACGGTGATCGAAAGCGGAATTACCTCTCCCCCCTCCGGCCTTCGCAGCGCAGGCGCTGCCGCGGCCACCTCCCCCGCCCATGCTCCGCATGCGGGGGAGACCGGCCTGTGATTGGCCCGGTCATGACCCTCTTCAAGCGCCTCCTGCCCTTCCTGCTGCTGCTGGCGGTGCTGGCGCCCAATGCCGCCTTCGCCCAGGCGGCGGCGGCCGCGGCCCCGGCGGCCAATGCGGCGGCGGGCGGCGGGCTGACCATAGACCTGAACGGCAGCGGCCTTTTCACCGACCGCATGCTCCAGATCGTGGCGCTGATCACGGTCCTGTCCATCGCGCCCAGCATCATCATCATGATGACCAGCTTTGTGCGGATCGTGGTGGTGCTGTCGCTGCTGCGGACCGCGATGGGCCTGCAACAGTCGCCGCCCAACGCGGTGATCGTCTCTCTGGCCATGTTCCTCACCCTGTTCGTGATGACCCCGACCCTGACCGACGCCTACAATCAGGGCATCAAGCCCATGATGAACAACCAGGTCACCACCGAGCAGGGCTTTACCCAGGCGCTGACGCCCATGAAGAAATTCATGCTGGCGCATGTGCGCGGCGCCGACCTCAAGCTGTTCTCGGACATGGCCAAGACCAAGCCGACCAATGATCCGGCCCAGATCGCCGTCACCACCCTGGCCCCGGCCTTCATGCTGTCGGAGCTGAAACGCGCCTTCGAGATCGGCTTCCTGATCTTCGTGCCATTCCTGATCATCGACATGGCGGTGGCCTCGATCCTGATGAGCATGGGCATGATGATGCTGCCACCGGTCATCATCTCCCTGCCCTTCAAGCTGATCTTCTTCGTGCTGGTGGATGGCTGGCGGCTGATCGCCGGGTCGCTGGTGCAGAGCTATCAGCACGGCCCGCCGCCGACGTAATTCTACCCCCTCCGGCCTTCGCAACTTTGCCGTAGTGCTCGGCTTACGCCTGCGCCCACGGCGTTGCTACGGCCACCTCCCCCTCCTGCGCGCTGACGCGCGCGAAGGGGAGGAGGGCCTGTGCTGTATTTATAAGGACCTCAATCTGTCATTCCCACGAAAGCGGGAATCCAGAGTCGGAGAGCCTGTGGCGCGGCGGATGCCCCCGCGCTAGACTGCCGCCATGAGCCACAATCACGGCCATTGCACCCATACTGACGATCACGACCATGCGCATGGCCACGGCCATGCCGCCGCGCCGGACCCGCACAGCCACGGCGCCTGGACGCGCGACCACCTGTTCCTGGGCAAGGGCCACAGCCGCGCCGAGGCGCGCGCCACCATCGCCGCCGTCCTCACCGCCCTGTTCATGGTGGTGGAGATCGTCTGCGGCCTGCTCTACGGCTCCATGGCGCTTCTGGCCGACGGCATACACATGGCCACCCATGTGGGGGCGCTGGGCCTGGCGGCGGGCGCCTACTGGCTGGCGCGCCGCCATGCCGGCAATACCCGCTTCAGCTTCGGCTCCGGCAAGTTCGGCGACCTGGCGGCCTTTACCAGCGCCATCATCCTGGGCCTGACCGCCATCGCGGTGGCGGTGGAATCGCTCCAGCGCATCGTCACCCCCGGCGCGGTGCGCTATGGCGACGCCCTGCTGATCGCGGTGATCGGCCTTCTGGTCAACCTGGTCACGGCGCTGATCCTGAAGGACGACTATCATGCCCATGACCACGGGCATGGCCACGCGCATGGGCATGACAACAATATGCGCGCCGCCTATCTGCATGTCCTGGCCGATGCGGCCACCTCGGTGCTGGCCATCGTGGCGCTGGCGGCGGGCTACTGGTACGGGCTGGGCATCCTCGACCCCCTCAGCGGGCTGGTGGGGGCGGCCGTGATCGGGGCCTGGTCCTGGGGCCTGATCCGCGACAGCGGACTGGTGCTGCTGGATGCCGATTCCGATCCGCGCCTGTCGGGCGAAATCCGCGCCTATATGGAAAGCGAACTGGGCGCGCGGGTGTCGGACCTGCATCTGTGGCGGCTGGGGCCGGGCCATCACAGCCTGATCGTGTCGCTGGTCGCGCCCGCCGCCACCAGCGCCGAGACGGTCAAGGCCGCGCTGCGCCAGCGCTACCCGGACCTCAGCCATGTGACGGTCGAGGTTGCCGTCTGCGCGGACTGCACCTAGATCAGGCCCATGTTCTGGAAGAAACGCCGCGAGAAAGCCCGGGCAAAAGCCCAGGGCCTGGCCGGAGACGCGGTCAAGACCGCCACCGACCTGGCCGAAAAGACCATGGTGATCGGCCCCACCGGGGTGATGCTGCTGCTGGGCGCCGCCGCCCTGGGCGCGGCCGCGACTTACTATGTCGCCAAAAAGAAAAAACCGCCCGGAGGGGCGGTTTCCTCAGAATCCGAAGATACGGACTAGCGGGGGAGCAACCCTTCGCGCTGCATGCGCTTGCGCTGCAGCTTGCGATAGCGGCGCACGGCTTCGGCGCGCTCGCGGGCGCGCTTCTCGCTGGGCTTCTCATAGGCGCCGCGCAGCTTCATCTCCCGGAAGATGCCTTCGCGCTGCATCTTCTTCTTGAGGGCCTTGAGGGCCTGGTCGATGTTGTTGTCGCGGACGATGATCTGCAAAGTCGGCTCCTTGCCGTCGAAAATTGAGGCGCGGGTGATACCAGAAGGGTTTTTGCCTGTCTACCCGCGCTTTTCCATGTTTACCCCCCTCTGTCCGCCAACCCGGGCAAGCCCGGGAGGCGGGCATCTCCCCCGCCAAAGGCTGCGCCTTGCGGGGGAGAAAGCCGGTGTTTTCCTGGCGTTCTGCTTGGCGGGGCGGGGCCTTGGCCCCATATTCTCCCTATGGCCATCCTCAAAATCGCCCGCATGGGACATCCCGTCCTCCGCCAGGCCGCAAAGCCGGTTCCCGACCCCCGCGCGCCGGAAATCCGTAATCTTGTCAATGACATGATCGAAACCATGCGGGACGCCAACGGGGCCGGGCTGGCCGCCCCCCAGGTGCATGTGCCGCTGCGGGTGGTGGTGTTCCAGGCCCCCACAGGACGGGCCGATCCCGGCATGTCCGAGGCGGAACGGTTCGACCATACCGCCCCCCTGACGGTGCTGATCAATCCCGAAATCCAGGTCCTGGACCCCGCCCCCGAAGGCGGCTGGGAGGGCTGCCTGTCGGTTCCCGGCCTGCGCGGCTGGGTGGAGCGGCCCGCCCATATCCGCTATCGCGGCCTTGGCCTTGCGGGCGAGGTGATCGAGCGGGTGGCGCGCGGCTTCCATGCCCGGGTGGTGCAACATGAATGCGATCACCTGGACGGGCGGCTGTATGTCTCGCGCATGGCCGACCTGTCGCGGCTGATCTTTGAATCCGAAATCGCGCATTTCCAGGCGGCCTCATGACCCAGTCAGACTCCGAAAATCCCGCGCCCAAAAAGCCCCGCAAGAAGCCCGCCGCGCCAAAATCAGCGGACGCCGAAAACACCCGGCCCAGCGACACCGCATTGAAGGATGCGGTGCTGGCCGCCGCCCTGCCCCATGCCGCCTTTGACGGCTTCACCGACACGGTGCTGACCCGCGCCGGTCAGGAAGCGGGCGTGTCTGCCGCCGAACTGGCGCGGCTATTCGAAGAGGGGCCGATCGGACTGGTCGCCTATTATTCCGAATGGGCCGACGCCCGGATGGAGGAACGGCTGGCGGCGATGGACCTGGCCGCCATGAAGATCCGCGCCCGGATCGCCGCCGCCGTGAAGGCCCGGCTGGCGGTGCTGGCGCCCAACAAGGAAGCGGCGCGCCGGGCGGGCGCGCTGCTGTCACTGCCCATCCATGCGGCGCTGGGCGCGAAACTGGTCTACCGGACGGTGGATGCGATGTGGCGGGCGGCGGGCGACACCGCCACCGATTTCAATTTCTACACCAAGCGCGGGATTCTGGCCGGGGTCTATGGCGCGACCGCCATGCGCTGGCTCAACGACACCTCCGATGACGAAAAAGCCACCGACGACTTCCTGGCCGCCCGCATCGAAAACGTGATGCAGTTCGAGAAGTTCAAGGCCAAGGCCAAGGAAGCCCTGTCGAACTTCCCCGCCTTTGCCGGCTGGGGCAAACCGGACTCAAAATAGCCACCGGCTTCCTTCCCCCGCAGCGCGGAGCGCCCAATGCGGGGGAAGGTGTCGCAGCGAAGTGTCTGCGGAGCAGAGCTGAGCTGCGACGGATGGGGCGTCTTAAAGCAGCTCCGCGATCTGGACGGCGTTGAGCGCCGCCCCTTTCAGAAGCTGATCCGCCGCCACGAACATGCTGATCGACTTGCCCGACGGATCGGACAGGTCCGTGCGGATACGGCCCGCCAGCACATCGCCCTGGCCCGAGGCATCCTTGGGCATGGGGAAATAATTGTTGGCCCAGTCGTCCACGATTGTCACGCCCGGCGCCTTTTCCAGCAGCGCCTTGACCTCGGCCGGGGTGATAGGGCGTTCGCATTCAAACGTCATCGACACCGAATGGGCGCGCAGCACCGGCACGCGGATGCAGGTGGCCGACACCGCGATCCGTTCGTCGCCGAAGATCTTCTTGGTCTCCTTGATGACCTTGGTCTCCTCGTCGTTATAGCCGGTCGCCATGTCGATGGCGGTGTTGTGGCTGAAGAGATTGAAGGCGTAAGGATACTTCACCACCTTGGGCTCGTAGGCCTTGCCGTCGAGATAGGCGCGGGTGGACTGTTCCAGTTCCTCCATCAGCGCGGCGCCGCCGCCCGACGCCGCCTGATAGGTGGAGATGATAAGACGCCTGACGGGATTGACCTGATGCACCGGCCAGAGCGGCACCAGGCTGGTGATGGCGGCACAATTGGGATTGGCGATGATGCCCGCATGATCCTTCATGCTGGCGGCGTTGATCTCCGGCACCACCAGCGGAATGGCCGGGTCGTAGCGGAAGGCCGAGGAATTATCCACGACCACCGCGCCCGCCCGCACGGCGATGGGCGCATACTGTTTGGAAATGCCGCTGCCCGCGCTGAACAGCGCGATGTCCACGCCTTCGAAACTCTTTTCGGTCAGCTCCTCGATGACCAGGGCCTGGCCGCGAAAGCTCTGCGTCTGGCCGGCGGAGCGCGCCGAGGCCAGCAGCTTCAGCGAGGCCAGGGGCACGCCCCGGCTTTCCAGGCAGCCGACAAACTCACGGCCGACCGCGCCTGTTGCACCCACAATTGCGACATTCTTGTTCTTCATCACATGCGTCCTTTATTGAATTGCGGCGCCGCGCTTCACAGAGCCACCGCGGATATCTCTTGGAAGCGGGTTATCGTTCGCTAGCGCCGCGGGGTGCACCTGTTGCACCCACAATCGCGACATTCTTGTTCTTCATCACATGTCCTTTCCGGCAATAAAAAAGCCCCGATCCGTTCGGAGCGGGGCTGGTGTCTGGCGTTGAACCCGTGTTTCAGGCGCGCGCGAACCAGCCCCCGAGGGGCTTGGTCTTGGTGGTGGTGGTCGCGGCGGTGTTCATGGCGCGGGAAACTAGGTTTCCGTCAGCTTTTCGTCAACGGCTTTAGCCGTGTCAGATGGCCCATCTTGCGGCCCGGCCGGTGCTGCGCCTTGCCATAGAGGTGCAAGGCCCCGCTTTTGCTCAAGGATTCCCAGGCGTCGGCCTCGGCCCCGATGATGTTTTCCATCACCGCATCGGCATGGCGGCGGCCATCGCCCAGCGGCCAGCCCGCCACGGCGCGGATATGCTGCTCGAACTGGCTGACGGCGCAGGCCTCGATGGTCCAGTGGCCGGTATTGTGGACGCGCGGCGCGATCTCGTTGACCAGCAGCGATCCCTCCGCGCCCACGAACAGTTCCACCGCGAAGACGCCGACATAATCCAGCGCATCGCCGATCTTCTGCGCGATGGCCCTGGCGTCGCCCACCTGCGCCACCGTCAGGCGTGACGGCACGGTGGAACGGCGCAGGATGTGGTTTTCATGCTCGTTCTGCGGCGGGTCATAGGCGGCGAACGCGCCATCATGGCCGCGCGCCGCCACCACCGAGGCCTCATAGGCGAAGTCCACAAAGCCTTCCAGAATCGCGGGCACGCCCTTGAAACTGTCGAAGGCGCTGGCGGCCTCGTCGGCACTGGCCACCTTCTGCTGGCCCTTGCCGTCATAGCCGAAGCGGCGGGTCTTCAGGATTCCGCGCCCGCCGACGCGCGCGAAGGCCTCGCGCGCCTGGTCGGCCGACGACACCTCGAAAAAGGGCGCGGTCTTCAGCCCCAGGCTTTCGACAAAAGTTTTTTCGGTCAGCCGGTCCTGGGTCATGGCCAGCGCCGCCGCGCCCGGCCGCACCGCCACCTGGGATTCCAGATGGGCGATGGCATGGGCGGGCAGGTTCTCGAACTCGAAGGTGACGGCGTCGCAGCGCTCGGCGAAGCGGCTCAGCGCATCCAGATCGTCATAGGGCGCGGCGATGCTGGACGGCGTGACCTGAAAGGCGGGCGCGTCGGGCGCATCGTTATAGATGCAGGTCTTGAGGCCCAGCCGCGCCGCCGCCAGCGCCAGCATGCGGCCAAGCTGGCCGCCACCGATGATTCCGATGGTGCCGCCCGGCGGGATCGGCCTGTCGAGCGTTTTCATTTGGGCTTTCTGGCAACCGACCTGGTCTGCCTGGCGCGCCAGGCATCCAGCGTCTTTTTCACGCGCGCATCCGACAGGCCCAGAATGGCGGCGGCATGCAGCGCCGCGTTCTTGGCCCCCGCCTCGCCGATCGCAAAAGTCGCCACCGGCACGCCGCCCGGCATCTGGGCGATGGAGAGAAGCGAATCCAGCCCCTTCAGGGCACGGCTCTGCACCGGCACGCCCAGCACAGGCAGGGTGGTCATGCTGGCGACCATGCCCGGCAGGTGGGCCGCGCCGCCCGCCCCGGCGATGATGACCTGGATGCCCCGGCCCGTGGCGGCCTTGGCATAGGCGGCCATGCGGTCGGGCGTGCGATGGGCCGAGACGATGTTGGCTTCATAGGCGATGCCCAGCGCATCCAGCATCTGCGCCGCCGCCTGCATGGTCGGCCAGTCGGACTGGCTGCCCATGATGATGCCGACGGCAGGCTTTGCCGCGCGGCGCGCTGTCTTTTGGGAAGTGCTTCGAATCGCCATGACGGGCCCTGACCTGCGAAGCGGCGCAGTATAGGCAGCAAAAAGTCCAAGGAAAGCGCAAGTTTAAGGGCCGTTAACCATTCGTTTGGGATCATAAACGCAGTCTTAACGGGCGCCGGATAGCATTTCCCGGCCAGAATGGCAGTCCGGATGAAGATCGAAGGTCCCAGTTCCACCCGCGCCGCCCGCTCCGTGGCCGGCGCCGCCTATGCCCGCCGGGCCGAGGCCGCCGCCACCGTGGCCCCGGTGGACGGGGTGATGCCGGCCAGCGTGCTGGGCATCCCGGAATCCGAATTCACCCCGCGTGTGCGCGACGCCATCATGGGATTGATGAGCGAGGTGGATTCCCTGCGCCGCGAATTGCGCGAGACCCGCAGCCGCCTGGACGAGGTGGAAAAGGCCGCCGACCAGGACGGCATGCTGCCGCTGCTGAACCGCCGCGCCTTTGTGCGCGAACTGACGCGCTATATCGCCTTTACCGGCCGCTACAACACGCCCGCGGCGCTGATCTATTTCGACCTGAACGACCTGAAAAAGACCAACGACACGCTGGGCCATGCGGCGGGCGACGCGGTGCTGTCCCATTTCGCCGCCGTGCTGCAAACCCATGTGCGCGACAGCGACTGTGTGGGACGGCTGGGCGGCGACGAGTTCGGCGTGCTGCTCTCCCACGCCACGCAGGAACAGGCGCAGAAAAAGGCCGACACGCTGGCCGAGGCGCTGAAAGCCGCCCCGACCCAGTGGAACGGCCATATCATTCCGGTCAGCTTCGCCTATGGCGCGTTCGACCTGAAGGCGGGCGACAATCCCGACACCGCCATGGCCCGCGCCGACCAGGCCATGTACGCGCAGAAACGCGCGGCGAAG
>DASTMN010000146.1:0-6359 GCA_035714165.1 Rhizomicrobium sp. | reverse complement strand
GGAACCCTGTCCATGTCGGGCGTGCCCGAAGACATCGTCATTGCCGAAAATGCCTCCATCCAGGAGGTCTTTCACAAGCTCAATGCCAATCGCAGGGGCATCGTCTTCGTGCGCGACGGCCAAAGCCGGGTGGTGGGCTGCCTGACCGACGGCGATATCCGCCGCCATCTTCTGGAAGACAGCGACCTGTCGGCGCCGATCACCGGCTTCATCAACCGCAACTTCGTCCATGCGCCGGCCAGCGCCCCGCGCGAGCAGATTCTCAAGCTGCTGGATCACCGGGTCCATGCCGTGCCGGTGCTGGATGGCGAGGGGCGGCTGGTGCGGGTCTGCACCCGCGACGAATTCCATCTCCAGGAAGAGGCGGAAACCTTCGCCCGCGCCCGGGCGCCCGCGCGTATCAGCTTCGCGGGCGGCGGCACCGACCTGACGCATTTCTTCACGAAAGAGGGCGGAGTGGTCATCAACGCCACCATCGCCAAATACGCCCATGCCACCCTGCGCTGGCGCACCGACAGCCGCATCCGCATCTATTCCCACGACTTGCAGGTGGAGGTGGAGGCCGATGACCTGTCGGGCCTGGCGCTGGACGGCAAGACCGGGCTGATCAATGCGGTGGTGTCGCTGATCCGTCCCGACAGCGGTTTCGAGCTGGAGGTGGCGGCGGATTTTCCGGTCGGCTCCGGCTTGGGCGGCTCGGCGGCGGTGACGGCGGCGATCATCGGCTGCTTCAATGCTTTCCGCACCGATCCCTGGACGCGCCACCAGGTCGCGGAGATGGCCTTCCAGTCCGAACGCCTGATGCTGAACATCGCGGGCGGCTGGCAGGACCAGTATGCCACCACCTTCGGCGGCTTCAATTTCATGGAGTTCAGCGCGGGCGAGAATGTGATCGTGCCGCTGCGGCTGGAAGACCGTACCATGCGCGAACTGGAAGCCTGTTTCGTGCTTTGCCACACCGGCAAGGGGCATCATTCCGGCAAGATCCACACCGACCAGAAGGCGCGGATGCAGGCGTCGCCCGATGCCGCCCGCGCGGCGCAGCGCCAGAAGGAATTGACGGCCCAGATGCACCGCGCCCTGCTGCGCGGCGAGGTGCATGAATATGGCCATCTGCTGCACGAGGCCTGGATGGCCAAGCGCCAGTTCTCCAGCCTGATCAGCGACAGTGAAACCGACCGCATCTACAATCACGCCATCGCCAATGGCGCGGAAGGCGGCAAGATCCTGGGCGCGGGCGGCGGTGGCTATTTCCTGTTCTTCGCGCCGCCTTTCGCGCGCTATCGCCTGGTCAACGCCCTGCGCGAGATCGGCTATGAAAGCGAACGGCTGATGCTGGACGCCGATGGCCTGCAATCCTGGAAGATGCGGGTGCCGCGTCACCTGGATGCGCCCGCCCAAACCCCTGCCGCCGTGAAAGCCGTCTGATGTCGCACACCAAGCCCGAACAGCCCTTCCTGTCCATCGGCGGCCGCAAGGTCGGGCCGGGCCGGCCCTGTTTCGTGATCGCCGAGATCGGCAACAACCATAACGGCGATTTCGACCGCGCCATCGCGCTGATTGATGCTGCCAAGGCGTCCGGCGCCGACTGCGCCAAGTTCCAGATGCGCAAGCTGGACGAGGTGTACCGCGCCTCCAGCCTGTCCGGCGGGGAAGACGACCTGTCGGTGGAATATACGCTGGACCTGCTGCGCCGGTTCGAGCTGACTACGGACGACCAAAAGCGGCTGCTGGATTACTGCAACCAGGTCGGCATTCTCTATCTCTGCACGCCCTGGGATCCGACCAGCGTGAAGATACTGGACGGTTTCGGCGTGCCGGCCTTCAAGGTGGCCTCGGCCGACCTGACCAACCTGCCGCTACAGGCGGCGATGGCGGCGACAAAAAAGCCGTTGATCGCCTCTACCGGCATGAGTACCACGCAGGAAATCGAGGCGGCGATCGCCTTCCTCAACGGTCAGGGCGCGGATTTCGCGCTCCTGCACTGCCAGAGCACCTATCCGGCGGCGCTGCACAACATCAACCTGCGTTTCATCGAACGGCTGCGGGAAATGCATCCGCTGGTGGGCTATTCCGGCCATGAGCGCGGCAATGCCGTGACGCTGGGCGCGGTGGCGCTGGGCGCCATCATCATCGAGCGGCACATCACGCTGGACCGCACCATGGAAGGCCCCGACCATGCCGCCAGCCTGGAGCCGTCGGAATATGCGGCGCTGATGACGGCGATCCGCGAGGTGGAACAGGCGCTGGGGCCGGTGGACATGCCGCGCCAGCGTATTCTGTCGCAGGGCGAGCTGATCAATCGCGAAAATCTGGGCAAGAGCGTGGTGGCGGCGCGCGCCCTGGCAGAAGGCGCGGTGATCGGGGCCGAAGATCTGCTGGTTCGCAGCCCCGGCCAGGGCCTGCCGCCGATCCACCTGCCGCGCCTGATCGGCACCAAAACGCGCCGGGCGATGAAGGCGGACGATTATTTCTTCCTGTCCGACCTGGAGAGCGGCGAGGCCAAGGCGCGCGAATACAGATTCAAGCGCCCCTGGGGCATTCCGGTGCGCTATCACGACGCCAAGGCGTTTCTGGCGCGCTGCAAGCCCGACCTGCTGGAGTTCCACCTGTCCTATTCGGACATGGACCGCGATCCGGCGGATTATTTCGACGCGCCTTTCGACATTGATTTCGTGGTTCACGCTCCTGAACTGTTCGAGGGCAGCCGGTTGATGGATCTGGCGACCGACGATGAGACGTATCGCCAGTATTCCATCCGCGAGACCCAGCGGGTCATCGACATCACCCGCAGCCTGAAGAGATATTTTCCGAAAACGGCGCGCCCGCCCATCGTCTGCAACATCGGCGGTTTTTCGATGGATGCGCCGTTCGGGCCGGACAAGAAGGAACAGCTCTACGCCACCTTCGCCAAAAGCCTGGGCGAGCTGGACATGGAAGGGGTGGAGGTCATTCCCCAGACCATGGCCCCGTTCCCCTGGCATTTCGGCGGCCAGCGCCACCAGAACATTTTCATCTTCCCCGATGAAAGCGCGGCCATGTGTAAAAAGCTGGGCCTGAACATGTGCGTGGACATCTCGCACACCCGTCTGGCCTCCAACCATTTCGGCTTCGATTTCTACGAAGGCATCGCGGCGCTGGGGCCGTACACCCGCCATTATCACCTGGGCGATTCCAAAGGCGTGGACGGCGAGGGGCTTCAGATCGGCGAGGGTGACATTGATTTTGCCCGGCTGGGCGATGTGATGGCGCGCACCGCGCCCAATGCCTGGTTCATTCCCGAAATCTGGCAGGGCCACAAGAATCTGGGCGAAGGCTTCTGGGTCGGGCTTGAACGGCTGGAACCGTATCTCTAGCCGATCAGGGGCTTTACCATCTCCAGCAGGCTGCCGCCCGTGAAGCGGTGGCCGCGCAGGCCCGCCGCGTCCGCCGCCGCAATGTCATGCGGCATGTCGCCGATCAGGAAACTGCGCGCGGTGTCCACCGGCCAGGCCTTGAGCAGGTCGCGGATCATGCCCGGTCCCGGCTTCCGGCGGTCGCAGACCCTGTCATAGCCGGGCCGTGTGCCGTCCGGATGGTGCGGGCAATATTCAAAAGCGTCTATGTGCGCGCCCGCCGCCGCCAGTTCCTGTTGCAGGAACGTGTGCAGGATGGCGATGTCACGCTCCTCGTAATAGCCGCGCGCCACGCCCGCCTGGTTGGTGACCACGAAGACCAGCCAGCCCCTGTCGTTGGCCAGCCGCACGGTTTCGCGCGCGCCTTCGATCCAGACAAAATCCTCGCGCCGGTACAGATAGCCCTTGTCCACGTTCAGGACACCGTCGCGGTCCAGGAACAGCGCCGGGCGCGTCAGGCGGGCGGGCAGTTCGGCGCGCGCCCGTTCCAGGTCTTCGGGGATGCCGATATCGATGAAATAGCCGTCGAAGGTCTGCCCCCGCAGCAGGCCCTCGCGCGCCAGTTCAGGGAAAACCGCCCCTTCCAGCGATACCGGGCCGTCCGCGATGCGGGCAACGATGGCGCGGTCCAGGGCATAGATGCCGCCATTGATCGGGCCGTGATCGTGTTCGCCGGGCGCATGGAAACTGCGGACCAGGCCGTCCTGAAAGCCGACACGGGCATAGCGCGCGCCTTCGACACCGCCGCGAAGCGCCATCACGCCGCCGCCCGCCGGCACGTCCGCCGCCAGCGCCCGCAGGTTGATGTCGAAGAAGGTGTCGCCGTTGGCCAGAAGGAAGCGGGGGGCGAGATGGGGCAGGGCGAATTTCAGCGCCCCGCCGGTGCCCAGCGGCGCGGGTTCGACCAGCACCCGCACGCGCGCGCCGCGCACCGTCTTGCCGTCATAGCGCGCGGTCATCTGCTCGCCCAGATAGCCGCCCAGCAGCAGGATGTCCGTAAAGCCCTGGCGCGCGGCTTCCTCGATCAGCGTGTCGAGAAAGGGCCTTCCCGCCACCGCGATCATCGGCTTGGGCGTGGCCTGTGTCAGCTGCTTCAGGCGTGTGCCCAGCCCGCCCACCAGGAAGACGGCCTGTGTCAGCATTGGCGCCGCGCCGTCAGTCATTGGCGAAATTCCGGCCGTTGCGGACGATTTCGCTTTCACTGGTGCGGCGGGTCTCCAGGTACAGGGTGGCGTCGCCCGCCAGCACCTGGCCGCCGTCACGCTGGACCGGCCGCAGGTCCATCGCCACCTGGCTCTGCGTGTCAATGGGTGCGACCCAGTTGATGGGAATGCGGATGACGATGCCCTTGTCGAAGCTGCCTTCGCCGAAGTCGGCGGCGGAGACGTTGGTCTTGGTGATGAAGGCGCCGATCTCGATGCCGGTGGAGAAGCGGCGGGTCACTTGAAGCGTCGCGCCCCGGTCGCCCGCCAGGTACTGGCCCGCGCGCAGCTGGAAGTCCAGGTCGTACCAGGGCGAGGCGTAGTAGAGCGTCACATGGCCGGTGACCTGGCGATAGCGCTGCAACCCGAACAGCCGGTCGAAGTCGCGCTGCCACACGCCGTACAGGTCGGCGCCGATAGCCCAGCGCTGGCCCTGCGGCCGGTAGAGGATTTCACCGCCCGCGCCCGCGAACATGCTTTCCAGATAGCCCGCCCGCGCGATGGCGAAGACTTCCGGCGTCAGGCGGAAGCGGTAATCCAGTTCCAGCGCGCCGATGCCGTTCTTGCCTTGCGTGAAATACTTCACGAAGTCGGTGCGGACATGCGGCAGCACGCTGTCATTGAGGCGGCCGGTCTCGAAGGTGTCGAAGAAGCTGAGTTCGCCCTGGCCCCACAGCGACAGGCCGGGCGCCAGTTCCAGCGAGGCCCAGGCCGCGCCCAGCACCTGTACGCCGAACGGATTGTTGGGGTCGAAGAACTGCTGGCGGAACTGGGGGAAGACGCTCCAATCGAAGCTGGGATAGGTGCCGCGGCGTTCCCGCTCCAGGGCGGGATTGTAGAGCGACGGCGCGTCTATCAGAACGCCACTGTCGAACACCGAAACATCGTCGCGATTGTCCGACAGAGCGCGCTCCGCCGGGGCGCGCAGCACGGTATATTCCTGTTGCGGCAGGCCGCTGCCCATCGCGATCAGGCGGAATTTTTCGATGGCGGGCGGCGCTTCAGCCATCAGTACACGCGTCAGCCGCTCGATGGCGTCGTCTTCGTGCAGGTAGCGGGTGTTGGCGTAATAGACGGTAGCCCCCGTGTCGCCGAACGACACCGCATCAATGTGAATCTGCTGTTTTTTCGCGGCCGCACGGAACTTCCGCAGGGCGGCGCGGGTGTCAACCACGGCCATCGCCTCGGTCGCGTCGATGGTCAGCGGCGCCTGCAGGGCCACCAGATTGATGCCGGACAGGGACGCAGTCTGCAGCATGGGCACCGCGACGCCGCGCGGAACCGGGCAGCGCAGGGGCGGCAGGCCACCGCCCTGGCGCACCAGGATTTCGCGTATGCCGGTACCGGACTCCTGCACGATCCGTATGATCGCCGGACAGGTCTGCGCGGTTGCGCCGCGCGCCAGCGAAACGGTCAGGCTGGTGCCGTTGACGCGCACATCCGTGACATTGCCCTGGTCCAGCAGGGTGTCCACGAAGGCGTTCCGGCTGGCCGCGCGCGTCGCCAGCCGGACACGCTGGGCCGCCTGCGCCGGGTCGCGCTGGCCGAGCATGTTGCGTAGCGCCGCCTGCTGCGCCTCGCGCGGGCGTATGGTCGGGGCCAGCGGCGGGTCGCTCATCGAGCCGGCATATTGCGGCTTGGACGGATTGAACTGGAGCGAGAGGCTGCCGCCGACCGCCCGTCCATAGAGCCAGTTCAGGCCCAGCGTCAGCCCCTCGCTGGCCTGATAGGACAGGCCGTAATTCATCTGGGTGCGGGGATA
>DASTMN010000145.1:0-13612 GCA_035714165.1 Rhizomicrobium sp. | reverse complement strand
ATCCGCCGCATCGACCGGGTCAACGCCCAGGATTTCTATCGCCGCCATTACGCGCCCAACAACGCCATCCTGGTGGTGGCGGGCGATGTGACGCCGGAGGAAGTCCGCAAGCTGGCCACCGAGCATTACGGCAAGCTGCCGCGCCGCCCGCTGGAGCCGCGCAGCGAATCCGCCGAGCCGCCGCGCCTGGCCGAGACCCGCATGACCGTGCGGCGCGCCGATGCGCGGGTGCCGGTGTTCAGCCGTTTCTATCGCGTGCCGTCCTATACCCAGGGCAGGCCCGGCCAGGCCGAGGGGCTGGAGATGTATGCCGAGCTTCTGGGCGGCGGCGCCACCTCGCTGCTCTATCGCACGCTGGTGGAAGAGAAGAAGCTGGCCAGCGAGGCGGGCGCCGATTACGACGGCTTCAACCGCGATGCCGGAAACTTCGTCGTCTATGCCGTGCCGCGCCCCGGTGTGACGCTGGAGGCGCTGGAAAAGGCGGTGGACCAGGTGATGGCGGGCGCGGTGCGCGCCGCGCCGCAGGCCCAGGACCTGACGCGGGCCAAGACAAGGCTGGTCGCCTCCACCATCTATCGCCGCGACAGCCAGTTCGCGCTGGCCAACACCTATGGACAGGCTTTGGCGATCGGGCTGACCGCCAATGACGTGGACACCTGGCCCAGCCGCATGCGCGCCGTCACCGGTGAACAGGTCCGCCAGGCCGCCGCCGGCCTGTCGCGCAGGAATGCGGTGACCGGCTATCTGCTGCCGAGTGGGGGAAAGAAGTGAAGCGCTTTCTTGCCGCCGCCGCGCTTGTGCTGATGGCCGCTGCGCCGGCCCATGCCGCGAACCTGCAGAATGTGGACCTGGGCAAGAACGCCACGGTCTGGCTGGCCGAGGACCACACCCTGCCGATGGTGTCGTTCAACATCTCGCTGCCCGCGGGTTCGGCCCATGATCCGGCGGGCAAGGCGGGGCTGGCGGCCTTTGCCGGGGCCATGCTGGACGAGGGCGCGGGCAAGCTGGATTCCAAGGCCTTCAAGGAGGCGCTGGCGGGCCGCGCCATCAACCTGTCGGCCCGTGCCGAGCGGGACTATCTCATCATCTCCGTCACCAGCCTGAAGGAGCATGTGCCCGAGGCGATGCGCCTGTTGCAGATGGCGCTGCTGCATCCGCGCTTCGACGCCGAGGCGATGACGCGGGTTCGCACCCAGATGATCCAGTCGCTGGAGCAGGACCAGGCCGAGCCGCCGCGCGTCGCCGCCCGCGCCTTTGCCGGGGTCTTTTTCGGGGCGCATCCCTATGCCCATCCCACCAGCGGCAGCATCGCCAGCATCAAGGCCATCACCGCCGCCGACCTGCGCGCCTTTGCCCGGACGCATTGGGTGACGCACGGCCTGAAGGCGGCTGTGGCGGGCGACATCACCCTCAAGGACACGCAGGCGCTGCTGGGCAAGACCTTCCTGCCGGTGCCCAACAAGGCGGTGGCGCCGGTGCCCAATATCGGGCGGCTGGGCAAGCCTGGCGTGCAGGTGGTGGCGATGGATGTGCCGCAGCCCACCGCCACCTTCGGCCTGCCGGGCATCATGCGCGCCGATCCCGATTTCATTCCCGGCTATGTCGCCAACTATATCCTGGGCGGCGGCGGCTTCTCGTCGCGCCTGACCAACGAGGTGCGGGCCAAGCGCGGCCTGACCTATGGCATCTCCACCCAGCTCACCGCCTATGACAAGGCGGCCGTGATGGTTGGCAATGTCGCCACCCGCGCCAATGCCGTGCGCCAGACGGTGCAGGTGGTGAAGGACACGATGGCGGCCTTCGCCAAGGACGGGCCGACCCAGGCGGAACTGGATGACGCCAAGACCTATCTCACCGGATCGTTCCCGCTGGCCTTTGCCTCCAACAACGGCACGGCGGCGCAGCTGGGCACCTTCCAGCGGCAGAACCTGGACATGGGCTATGTGGCGCGCCGCAACGCGCTGATCCAGGCGGTGACGCTGGAGGATGTGCGCCGGGTGGCGCGGCGGCTCTATGATCCGGCGCGGTTGACGGTGGTCATCGCGGGAACCCCGTCGGACGGCAGGCCCGCGCCGCAGCGGCCCCGCCCGCCCGCGCCGCCGGAAACCCCGCCTGCGCCCGCCAAGCCGCCCCAGCCGGCGGAAAAACCGGTGGACAAGCCGCTGTCCACCACGCCGGGACAGAAACAGGCCCCGAAACCGTAAAGACCACGCAAATCTGTCTGTTGATGGAGGCCCGGCTTTGGGGTGGTATCGGCTATCCCCCAGCGAGAGTGAGTCCCCATGACGACCGCACCCTTTACCGTTTCCCTCGATCTTGCGCTGTCCGGCACGGGTGCGCCGCCCCGGGGGGCCTATGACCGTTCGCTGGCGGCCAGCGCGGCGGCGCTGGACTGGCTGCGCGAACAGAAGCGCGGTGGCGGGCTGGAACTGCTGGGCGTGCCGTCGCGCGCCGACGACCTGCGGGCGGCCACCAAACATGCCGCCACGCTCAAGGGCTTTGCCACCGTGGCGGTGCTGGGCATCGGCGGCTCGTCGCTGGGCGGCCAGGCGCTGACGGCGCTGCGCAAGGCGGGCAAGCCCTTCGTGGAGTTCCACGACAATCCTGATCCCTTTTCCTGGGCGGCGGCGCTCAAGCGCTTCGACCTGAAGAAGACGCATTTCATCGCCATCTCCAAGTCGGGCGGCACGGCGGAGACGCTGATGCAGGCGCTGACGGCGGCGGAGGCGCTGGAGAAGCGGGGCGTCAAGGCGCTGAAAAAGCATTTCACCATCATCACCGAGCCGCATGCCAGCCCGCTGGCCGATTTCGCCGACGGCATCGGAGCGGTGAAGCTGGATCATCCGCTGGGCGTGGGCGGGCGCTATTCGGTGCTGACCATGGTGGGCGCGCTGCCGGGCCTGCTGATGGGGCTGAACGTCAAACAGTTGCGCGCGGGCGCGCAGGCGGCGCTGGAGCAGGTGCTGACCGCCAGGACGCCGGCCGATGCCCCCGCCGCCTCGGGCGCGGCGCTGCATCACGCGCTGGCGGGCGATAGCCGTCTGGCCAGCACGGTGCTGTGGCCGTATGCCGACGCGCTGGCGGTGTTCGGCGGCTGGTGGAAACAGCTCTGGGCGGAAAGCCTGGGCAAGGACGGGCAGGGTTCCACGCCGGTGTCGGTGCTGGGGCCGGTGGACCAGCACAGCCAGCTCCAGATGTTCCGCGACGGGCCGGGCACCGCGCTTTATACGCTGGTGTCGGTGGACACCAAGGGCAAGGGCCCGGCGGCGCCACGCGCGCGGGCCAACAAACTGGGCCTGCAATATCTGGCCGGCAAGAAGCTGGGCGACCTGGTGGATGCGGAGTGCCGCGCCACCGCCCAGACGCTGTTCAAGAACGGCCGCCCGGTGCGGCGCATCCACCTGAGCAAGGTGGACGAATTCCATCTGGGGGCGCTGATGATGCACTTCATGCTGGAGACCATCATCATGGGACGCCTGATGGGTGTGGACCCGTTCGACCAGCCCGGCGTGGAAGAGGGCAAGGTGCTGGCGCGGCAGTATCTGGCGGAAGGCTAGGTTTCCTCCCCTTCGCGTGCGTGAGCACGCAGGATGGGGAGGTGCCCGTAGCTGGCCAGCGCGTAGCGCGGTTAAGCCAGCGAAGGGCGGAGGGGTGAGACGCGGTTTGCCGAAGGCAAACAAAACGGTCCAGTGGACCATTTTGCGCGGCGAACGCCCGGAGCGAAAGCGACGGGCCGGGGAGTGACATGAAAATACGCCGTCTTTCCGAAGGCACGGTCAACCGCATCGCCGCGGGCGAGGTGGTGGAGCGCCCCGCCGCCGCCATCAAGGAACTGGTGGAGAATGCGATGGATGCGGGCGCGACCCGCATCGCCATCACCGCGACGAATGGCGGGGCCGACCTGCTGCTGGTGGAGGATGACGGCGTGGGCATGCGCGCCGAGGAGCTGCGGCTGGCGATCGAGCGCCATGCCACTTCCAAGCTGCCGGTTTCCGGTGGCGAGGACGATCTTTCGCATATCGTGACGATGGGCTTTCGCGGCGAGGCGCTGCCGTCCATCGGCGCGGTGGCGCGGCTGTCGCTGACCAGCCGGACGCGCGAATCCGAGGCCGCTGAAATCCGGGTCGAGGGCGGCGCGGTGACGGGGCCGATGCCCGCCGCCTTTCTGGGGACGGGCCAGCACGGCACCCGCGCCGAGGTGCGCGACCTGTTCTATGCCACGCCCGCGCGGCTGAAATTCCTCAAGTCGGTGCGCTCCGAGGACCTGGCAATCACCGACATGGTCAAGCGGCTGGCGATGGCGCGGCCCGATATCGGGTTCAGCCTGACGCTGGACGGGCGCCTGGTGCTGGATCTGGGCGTGGAGCCGGACCTGATGGACGGCCGCCTGCCGCGCCTGGCGAAGATCATGGGGCGGGATTTCGGCGACAATGCCGCCGCCGTGGAGGCGGTGCGCGAGGGCGTGTCGCTGTCCGGTTTCGCGGGGCTTCCCACCTACAACCGCGCCAATGCCCAGATGCAGTTCCTGTTCGTCAATGGGCGGCCGGTGCGCGACAAGCTGCTGGTCGGCGCGGTGCGCGGGGCCTATGCCGATTTCCTGGCGCGCGACCGGCATCCGGCGCTGGCGCTGTTTCTGGACTGCGACCCGGCCTTCGTGGATGTGAATGTGCATCCGGCCAAGACCGAAGTGCGCTTCCGCGATGCCGGGCTGGTGCGCGGGCTGATCGTGGGGGCGCTGAAGCAGGCACTGAACGCGGCGGGGCACCGGGCCTCCACCACAGTGGCGGCGTCTGCATTGGCGGTGTTGACGCGCGAAGCTTCGCCCTTCCAGTCGCCCAACATCTTTTCCGCCGCAGGGGGCGCGCCGGTCGCGGTGCAGGCGCGCGAGTCCGCGGCCTCTTATGCTGCTGTGCCTATGTCGGTGCGGATGGCAGATGCGGCCCCGCTGCCGGATGGCGGCGATCAGCCTCTGGATGCGTCGCCTCTGGGTGTCGCAAGGGCACAGTTGCACGAGACTTATGTGATCGCCCAGACCGCCAGCGGCATCGTGATCGTGGACCAGCATGCCGCCCATGAACGGCTGGTCTATGAGCGCATGAAAAAGGCGCTGGCGGGCGGCGGCGTGGCGCGCCAGCCGCTGCTGATCCCCGAAGTGGTGGAGCTGGACCCGACCGAAGTGTCGCGGCTGGATGCCCGCGCCGCTGAGCTGGCCGAGCTGGGGCTGGTGATCGAGGCCTTCGGTCCCGATGCGGTGGTGGTGCGCGAAGTCCCCGCCATGCTGGGCAGGCTGGATATCAAGGCGCTGGTGCGCGACCTGGCCGACGACATCGCCGAGACCGGCAATGCGCTGGCGCTGAAGGAACGGCTGGAGGAAATCACCGGCACGCTGGCCTGTCACATGAGCGTGCGGGCGGGACGGCGGCTGACGGGTGAGGAAATGAACGCCCTGCTGCGCGAGATGGAAGCCACGCCGCACAGCGGCCAGTGCAATCATGGCCGCCCCACCTATGTCGAACTGAAGCTGGCGGATATCGAAAAGCTGTTCGGGCGGCGCTGACAAGCCGTCACGAAAAGAATGTGGGTTAAGGCGCGTTCACCCAGCTTGTCACCAGAGCCTTAACGGTTGCGGTCTAGCGTTTCGCCTGCAACCTGTGATGCCGGCTGATGCTGTTCGAGGATTTCTTTGACGCCCTGACATCGCCCGCGCTGCGGGCCGTGGTCGCCCATTGGGGCGCGGCGCGGGGCACGCGCGCCATGCCCGGCTGGCAGCAGCTTCAGCCCGCGCGGATGGCGCGACAATTGCCGATCATCTGGGTCTATCGATATGACGCCGCTGCCGGGCAGTTCACCGGGCGGCTGGCGGGTGACCGCATCACGCGCGGTTTCGCCAAGAGCTTTCGCGGCACGCGGCTGGAAGACCTGCATCCCGCCACCACCCTGTCCGCCGTGCAGGCCTATATGACCCGCGTGGTGCGCGAGCCGTCGCTCTACATGTGCCGGGGCGCGCTGTTCCGCCAGGCCGACCGTGTTGCGGAGGGCGAGCGCATCATGCTGCCGCTGGCAGGAGACGGCATCCACGGCGATGGGGTGCTGGGCGCGTCGGACTATCACTATCCGGTGGCCAATGCGGATTACGCGCCGATCGAACTTCTGACCGAGGGCGAGCAGTGGCATTCCCTGACGCCCGGAATTGCGGCGGCGGCCTAAGCCGTGGCGGCGGGCGTCAGGAACCAGATGCGCGTCTCGCCATAGTCGCGGCTGTCGAGCATGTCATAGCCGGGATGCTCCACCGTTTCGGCGGCGTCGGTTTCCGCCACCAGCAGCGCGCCGGGCGCCAGCCAGCCGCCATCCTTCAGGCTTTGCAGGGCGGGCGGGATCAGGTTCTTGCGATAGGGCGGATCGAGAAACACCAGATTGAACGGGCCGCCCGCGCTGGGGCCGATGGGGCCGAGGTCGGTCGCGTTGCGCCGCCAGATGCGGGTGGCGCCGGTCAGGCCCAGCGCCTCGACATTCTCGCGCTGGAGCGCGCGGCTGTCGGCATTGTCATCCACCAGCAGGCACCAGCGCGCGCCCTGGCTGAGCGCCTCGATGCCCAGCGCGCCGGTGCCCGCGAACAGGTCGGCCACGGCGGCGTCTTCCAGCGAGAAGCCGATGCCGAAATCCTTGTGCAGCAGCATGTTGAAAATGGCCTGGCGGGTGCGGTCGCTGGTGGGGCGCACGCGGTTATCTTGCGGCACGATCAGCCGCCGCCCGCCCAGTGTTCCGCCGGTAATTCTCATGCTCTCTTTTCCCTCCGGCCTTCGCTGGCTCAAGAGCCAGCTACGGCCACCTCCCCGTGCCGGTGCGCGTGCCGCGCACGCCGGGGAGGACCTCCGGCCTTCGCCGGGCCGTACCTTATGCCGTAACTGGCGCATAGCATGGCGACGGGCTATAGGGCAGGGGTGATGAAACCTCTTCTTTTCCTGCTGGCTTTGCTGGCGGCCGGGCCTGCCGTGGCGCAGGAGCCGCCGCCTGCGCCCCAGAAAGTGCAGGCGCGGCTGGTGGCCGAGGATACCGCCATCGCGCCGGGCGGCAGCATCACCGTGGCGCTAGAAGAGAAGATCGCGCCGGGCTGGCACACCTATTGGAAGAATCCGGGCGATGCGGGCGCGCCCACCGAGATCGCCTGGACGCTGCCGCCGGGCTGGACGGCGGGCGATATTCAGTGGCCGCGTCCCAAGCGCCTGCCGGTGGGGCCGCTGATGGATTACGGCTATGAAGGCACGCCCTGGCTGCTGAGCCGGATCACCGCGCCCGCCGAGGCCAGGGTTGGCGAGACGGTGACGCTGACCGCGCATGCGCAATGGCTGGTCTGCGAGAAAATCTGCATCCCGGAAGAAACGACGCTGACCCTGAATCTGGTGGTGGGCGCGGGGCGGCCCGATCCGGCGGTGGCCAAGAGCTTTGCCGATGCGCGGGCGCTGCTGCCGGTGGCTTCGCCCTGGCCGATGGTGTTCGCGCCAAAATCCGGTACGGGCGAGACGACAGACCTGTTCGTTGCCGCGCCGTCGCTGGCGGCGGCCCGGCCCGCGGCGGTGGATTTCTTCCCTGCCACGCCGGGCGCGATCCGGAACGCCGCGCCGCAGTTGGTGGGTTATGCCGAGGGCGGACTGGTGCTGCGGCTGGTGACGGGGAAAAAGCCCGCCGATGTGCTGGAGGGCGTGCTGGTGCTGACCTCCGCCTCCGACGGTTCGGTGCAGGGGCTGGAGGTCGCGGCGCGGCCGGGCGCGGTGCCGACCGCCACTTTTGCCGCGCCACCCGCCCAAGCCGGTGACCTGACCCTGTGGCTGGCGGTGTTGTTCGCGCTGCTGGGCGGATTGATCCTCAACATCATGCCCTGTGTCCTGCCGGTGCTGGCGATGAAGGCGCTGGCGCTGGCGAAACATGGACAGGAGGGGCGCGGCGAAAGCTTCGCCTATGCGGGCGGCGCGATCCTGTCCTTCGCGGTATTCGGGCTGGTGCTGGTGGCGCTGCGCGCGGGCGGGGAGAGCATCGGCTGGGGCTTCCAGCTTCAGTCGCCGCTGGCGGTGGCGGGTTTCGCGCTGCTGATCCTCGCCGTGGCGCTGAACCTGTCGGGCCTGTTCGAGGTGGGTTCGATTACGGCGGGCGAAAGCCTGACGCGCCGGGGTGGCCTGACCGGGGCGTTCTTTACCGGCGTTTTGGCGGTGGCGGTGGCCGCGCCCTGTACCGCGCCCTTCATGGCGGCGGCGCTGGGTTTCGCGCTGGCGCAGGGGGCGCTTGCGGCGCTGGCGGTGTTCGTGGCGCTGGGCGTTGGCTTCGCGCTGCCTTTCATCCTGCTGGGCCTGTGGCCGCGCGCGCTGGCCTTCCTGCCCCGGCCGGGCGCATGGATGCTGACCTTCAGGCAGTTTCTCGCCTTTCCCATGTATGCCGCCGCCGCCTGGCTGGTCTGGGTGCTGGCGCAGCAGGCAGGCCCCACCGGCGTGGCGCTGGTGCTGGCGGCGATGCTGGCGCTGGCGCTGGCGGCCTGGCTGTGGGGCGTCACGCGGGCCGGCTCGGCACGCGCGCGTCTGCTGGGGCTTGTGGCAGCGCTGCTGGTGCTGGGCGCGGGCCTGTATGGCGTCAGCCTGCTCGGGAATGGCGACAGCGCGCCCGCCGCGCCGCGTGCCACGCCGGGCGAACCCTATACGGCGGCAAAGCTGGCGGAATACCGCGCCGCCGGACGGCCGGTCTTTGTGGACGCCACGGCGGCCTGGTGCATCACCTGCCTGGTGAATGAGGAAGCGGTGCTGTCCCGGGACAGCGTGCAGAAGGCCTTCGCGGACCGGAAGGTCATTTACATGGTGGCGGACTGGACCAATCGCAATCCCGAGATCACCGCGCTGCTGAAGGAGAATGGCCGGTCCGGCGTGCCGCTCTATGCCTATTATGCGGCGGGCGCGGCCTCGCCGAAAATCCTGCCGCAGATCCTCACCGAATCCGAAGTGCTGTCCGCGATTCAGTGAACCGCGCGGGGCGGGGGCGCGGCGCGGTGCGAGACGCGCAGCCCGTCCAGGCCATCGGCTTCATAGGCCCTTTCCCATTCCATGAACTCCTCCACCGACAGGCCGTAGCGGCGGCAGGCTTCCGGCATGGTCAGCAGGCCGCCATTCACGGCGGCGACCACTTCGGCCTTGCGCCGGGCGACCCAGCGCACGGTGCCCGCGGGCGGCAGATTGGCGGGCGTCAGGATCGTGCCGTCCGGCCCGATGACATGAACGCCGGCAGCGCTTCCGTGTTTTTCGTCGGTGTTTTTCATAAGCGGCTCCTCATGCGTGCCGCCCCCAAGCGCGAGGATGATCGGCGCGCGTCTCTTAAGGGAGAGTCAAAACCAAACTTCGGTTTTGATGGGAACCGGCGGAACCAAAATTTGTCACAGCAAAAGGTTCCATAAACGGCATCGCCTCCGGCACGGAAATGCCGGAGGCGATGCGCGGACTGTGCGGTGAATCAGTATTTTCCGACGTTCTTGGTCTTGCCGTCCTTCACCTTTTTCTCGGCGTCCTTCACGGCGGGCGAGTTCGGCGCGGGTGCTTCGCTTTCGCGATCCCTGGGCGCGCCGATGGTGTGGTTGCCGCCCGAAAAGGACGGCGGATCGGAGGCGGGAAAGGTGTCCTCCATCTGGGCGTCGATCTTGTCGTCCTTGGTGGGACGCGCTTTGTCGGTGCTGTAATGCTCCGGCAGTTTCGGTCCCGGCGTGGGATGGTGGTTCGCGGCGGTCATGGATGACTCCTGTTGGCCTAAACGGTTGTTGTGAAGAGATTGGGGAAAAGCCCGACCAGCCCGATGACGATCAGGTAGATCGCGATCAGGTAGTTCAGCAGCCGCGGCAGGATCAGGATCAGGATGCCGAACAGCAGGGCGACCAGCGGCTGAATCATCACGACGTTCATGTGCATGGGCTTCTCCAGCCTTTCCTCGTGGAGAAGGAAACGCGCGACGGCGGCTGGCGGGCGCAAAAAAGTTCCGGCGCCGCCCGCGCCGCCGCTAGCCTGTGAAAAACCCTTTTCGCGTCGAGGTTTGCGCCGCTTTTGGCCCCGTGCTACTGGCCCGGCATGATCCTGGGTTCCCTGTTCCGGCGCGGCCCCAAGCCGGGCGACAAGATTCTGGTGGCCTATGCCAGCCAGACCGGCGCGGCCGAGCGCATCGCCTGGCTGACCGCCAACGCCCTGACGGGCGGCGGTTTCGTCCGGGTGGCGGCGCTGGGCGGGCTGACCGTGGCCGACCTGGCCGAGGCCGGGACGCTGCTGGTGGTGACCAGCACCTATGGCGCGGGCGAGGCGCCCGACAATGCCCGCAACTTCGTCAAGAAGCAGATGTCCCAGTCGCCCCAGCTCAAGGGGCTGAACTTCGCCGTGCTGGCGCTGGGCGACATGAAATACGACGCCACCTTCTGCGGCTTCGGCAGAAGCCTGGACCGCTGGCTGGCGAAGGCGCGGGCGCGGCGCATGGCCGACCTGATCTGCGTGGACGGCGACAATGACATCGCCGCCATGACCGCCTGGAGCGAGCAGCTGGCCCGGCTGGGCGGCAACGCCAACGCCCAGGCGCTGATGCCGGGGCCGCCGCAGGACTGGCTGCTGGTGGAGCGCCGCCTGCTCAATCCCGGCAGTCCGGGCGGACCCGGCAGCGAAGCCTGGCACATCGCGCTGGAACCCAAGACACCCGCGCACCTGAACTGGGCGGCCGGGGATATTGCCGAGATATGGCCCAGCAATCCCGCCGCCGCCGTGGAAGGATTCCTGGCGGCGCAGGAACTGGACGGCGCGCGCCGTTTCCGCTGGCAGGGGCATGAGATGGACCTGCGCGACATCATCGCCCACAGCCACCTGCCCAAGCCGCACGAAGTGGAAGGCGTGGCGGTGGAATGGCTGGTGCAGCGGCTGGAGCCTTTTGCGCGCCGCGAATATTCCATCGCCTCGCTGCCCCGGTCGGGCCGCATGGAACTGCTGGTCCGCAAGGCGGTGAAAAGCGACGGCACGCTGGGGCTGGGGTCCGGTTGGCTGACGCGCGATGCGGCGCCGGGCGGCGTGGTGAAGCTGCGGCTGCGGCCCAATGCCAATTTCCATGCGCCGGGTGACGGGCCGGTGATCCTGATCGGCGCGGGCACCGGCATTGCGGGCCTGCGCCCGCATCTGCTGCACCGCCAGCAGAAGGGCCTGAAAGACGCCTGGCTGATGTTTGGCGAGCGCAGCGCCGCCACCGACCTGTATTACGGCGACGACATCCGCGCCTGGCAGGCGGACGGCACACTGGCGCGCGCCGACCTGGTGTTCTCGCGCGATCCGGCGCCGGATGGCCGCACGGGCCGCTATGTGCAGGCGGTGGTGGCGGAGCAGGGCGATGCGATCCGCGCCTGGGCCGAACGCGGCGCGGCCATCCTGGTCTGTGGCGGGCTGGAGATGGCGGCGGGCGTGCAGCAGGCGCTGACCGCGATCCTGGGCGAGGAACGGCTGGACGCGATGACGGAAGCGGGCCTGTACCGCCGCGATATCTATTAGTGGGCCGATGCACAGGCCGTCCTCCCCCTTATGCGCGCAGCGCATCCAAAGGGGGAGGTGGTTTCAGCGTGCGAAGCCGACCGTCCGTAGCGGCAGCGTACGGACGAGGCGAGCGAAAGCTGAAACCGGAGGGGGTCATTAAAGAAAGAAAGTTGGATTCCCGCTTTCGCGGGGTGAGGGCCGACCGGCGAAGCCGGGCAAATCGGTCCAGTGGACCGATTTGAGGCCGGAACGCCGCGAGCAAAAGCGAGCGGCCGGGGAGACAGAAAGAAAGTTGGATTCCCGCTTTCGCGGGAATGACATGGCGCTAGGCTGGTTGTGGATCTTCCTTCTGCGACTGGGAGGCGCTTTGCGTCAGGTGGTGCAGCATCAGCGCGGCGGCCTTGTCGGCATAGCCGGATTCCAGCGCGGCCAGGATTTCCAGGTGATCGTCGATCGCGGCATGGACCTGTTCGCGGGGATAGTCCCACTGGTGCGACAGGAAGCGGCGCAACTGGATCTGCCGTTCCACCGCCATGCGCATGTAGCGGTTGCCGCTGCAATTCGCGAGCTGCTGGTGGAAGTCGGCGTTCAGCTCGTCGAACCGCGCGCTGTCGCCGGCCTGCCAGTTCTTGTTGCGCAGTTTCCGGTGCGCGGCGCGGCTGCGCTCCACCCAGGCGCGGTCCAGCCGGAAGGCCGGTTGCAGCAGCATGGCCGGCTCCAGCGCGCGGCGGAAGGTATAACTCTCCGCCAGCGTGCGGGCGGTGTCGGCGGTGGGGCCAAAGGCCCAGCCATTGCCGGGCCGCCGTTCCAGCAGGCCCAGTTCGGAGAGCTGGCGCAGCACCCGCAGCACCGTGGCGCTGCCCGCCCCGGTGCGGCGCACCAGTTCCTGCTGGGTGAAGCGGTCGGGCAACCGGCCCTGTTCGCGCGCCGCCGCCAGTGCGTGAAACAGGCGCTGGTCTTCGCTGTCTTCATCCGCGGCCCCGGCCGTGTCGGGCATTTCCGGCAGCTTTTTCGCCAGCACGAACCCCCGGCCATCGCGTGCCGTCAGCCAGCCCTGTGCCGCCAGCAGGCGCAGCGCGCCGCGCACCGGCGTGCGCGAGACGCCGAAGGCGGCGCAGAGATCGAGTTCGACAAGGTGATGGCCGGGGGCGGCGGACTGTTCTTTCAGCAGGCGCAGGATGCGCTGCGCCAGATCGGCCTGCAGGCGGGAGGGGGCGGCGCGTTTGGCGGGCATGCCCGGAGTTTGGTCTTTCAGCGCCGGAAATACAAAGCCGAAATGCAGACAGATACGCAGGAAAAAGGGCCCGGCGAACCGGGCCCTTTCTCAACCGGCAACGGAGTTAGCGCTGCTGGTTGTTCTGCTGGTCGCGGTCCTGCTGCTGGCCGGGGGTCTTGTCCTGCTGGCCCTGCTGGCCGCCCTGGCGCTGCTGCTGGCCGGACTGCTGGCCGGACTGCGGCTGATTCTGGTGCTTCTGGTTCTGGTCGTTCTGGTTGTTGTTCGCCATAGCGAAACTATCCTCCATGAAGGTTGATCCCAGCCGTGCCATGAGAACCCGGTGGCGGGTTCGCCGTTCCGTTTGTTCCGGATGTTCCATGGTACGCTGGCGTGCCGTCAGGCGCGGCCGCCGAACAGCAGGGTGATCGCGATACGCGGGTTTTCCGCGCCAGCCTGGACGCGGATCGCGCCGGTTTCCTGGGCAAGGCTGGAGTCGAACAGCACAGCCCGGTTGGCGCGCCAGGTAATGGTCAGCGGCTGCGCGCCGCCCGCCGCCAGGAATTTGCGCGCCAGGGCTGCATCGCCTGCCGCATCGCCCTGGAACGGCGACAGGCTGCCTTCGGGGGGCGGTGTGTCCCATATCACCAGGCTTCCCGTTGCGGGATCCAGGCTGTCATCGTTGGGCGTGAGCCAGAGCCGCACGGTCACGGCGGCGGCATCGGTGCGCGGCGTGGTGGCTTCGGCATCGCCGTCATGGCGCACGGCTTCCAGGTGCCGCAGCGAATGGTTCTGGAGAATGCCGGGGCAAGCCGCGCGCAGTTCGGCGACGATGCGGGCCAGCAGCGGCGCGGCGAAACCGGATTCCGGCACGGCGGTG
>DASTMN010000144.1:0-3026 GCA_035714165.1 Rhizomicrobium sp. | reverse complement strand
CGTGGCGATGATGCGGATGTCGACCTTGACCGGGGTCGAGCCGCCGACGCGGTCGATGACACGCTCCTGAATGGCGCGCAGCAGCTTGGCCTGCAGCCTGGCGTCCATCTCGCTGATTTCGTCCAGCAGCAGGGTGCCGCCATTGGCTTCCTCGAACTTGCCGATGCGCCGGGCGATGGCGCCGGTAAAGGCGCCTTTCTCATGGCCGAACAGTTCCGATTCCAGCAGGTTTTCCGGGATGGCGGCGCAGTTGACCGAAATGAAGGGCTTGTCGGCGCGATGGCTCTTGCGGTGGATATAGCGCGCCATCACCTCCTTGCCGGTGCCGCTTTCGCCGGTGATCAGGATCGAGGCTTCGCTGCCCGCGATCTGGTCGGCCAGGCCCAGCACCGCGCCCATCGCCTCGTCTTCATAGATCAGGTGGTGGGATTCGTCGGCCACGGCGGCCAGCACGGCGGCGATCAGCTCGGCGTCAGCGGGCAGAGGCAGGTATTCCTTGGCGCCGGCGCGGATCGCATCCACGGCGCGGCGGGTGTCGGTGCCGATGCCGCAGGCCACGACGGGCGTGCAGATGCGTTCGGCGGCCAGGCCGCGCACCAGCGCGGAAATCTCCAGACCCACATCGCAGAACACCAGGTCCGCGCCCACGCCGCCGCGCAGGGTGCCCAGGGCCTGTTCGATATCCGCGGCATGGGTGACTTTCGCCCCCCGGTCCATCGCGATTTTGGTGGCGAGGCCGATCTGCCCCTGGAGTCCGCCGACGATAAGAAGACGCATGGTGGTATCCCTTCAGTCCTTACGAGCCGGACCCGGCCTTGATGATTTCCGTCATGGTGATGCCCAGCCGTTCCTCGACCAGCACCACTTCGCCGCGCGCGACCAGGCGGTCGTTCACATAAATGTCGATGGCTTCGCCGACCTTGCGGTCCAGCTCCACGATGGTGCCCTTGCCCAGCTTCAGAAGCTGGCTGACTTCCATCGCGCTCTTGCCCAGCACGGCGCTGACCGTGACCGGCACATCGAACACCGCTTCCAGATCGGCGGCCGAATGCTTGGGCATCGCCTCCGCCGGGGCGTCATTATTCAGCAGCGCGGGCGCACCGGGCGTGGTTTCGCTGCTGAGATCGGGCAGATCGACATTGTCGGTCGCCATGGCGGTTATCCTTTCACTTCGCTGTCGGATGTCTGGATGGTGGAGAAGCGGCGCGCGATCAGCGCGGTCAGCGCCTCCTCGATGGCCTGCTCGCTGCGTTCGGCGCCGCCGCCGCGCCATTCGATGCGGCAATCCGCGCCGGTGATATGGGGGTCGGCGGCGACCATCACCCGGCCGTCATAGCCTTCTTCATAGGCGATGTCGGCGATGCGCGGTTCCAGCACCTCGGCCACATCGGGGGCGGCGCGCAGGGTGATGCGCGGCTCGCCGATGGCCTGGTGCATGGCGGCGCGCAGGGCGTTTTCCACATCCGCGGCCGGAAGGGCGGCCAGCGCGGCCGGGGCGATCTTCTTCGCCATGGCCAGCGCGGCGGCGGCGGCTTCGGCGCGCACCTGTTCGATCTCGGCATGGCTGTTGTCCAGCGCGGCACGCACCGAAATGGTCAGGGCGGCGATGCTGCGTTCCAGCGCCTCGGCGGCGCGGACGCTGGCCAGGTTTTCGCCTTCGCTGCGGGCGGTGGCCTTCAGCCCGTCCAGTTCCTCGACGGTCAGGGTATGCTTCTGGCGGGCGCGGGCGCTGGGGGCGGGCACATCCTGCGCCGCCACGAACTCGGTGTCGAAGGTGAACTTGCGGGCGGTGCTCATCAGTACACCAGCTCGTCTTCGCCGCTGCCGCCGGCGATCATGATTTCGCCCTTGTTGGCGAGGTCCTTGGCGACGTTGACCATGCGCATCTGCGCCTCGTCCACATCCTTCAGGCGCACCGGGCCCATCGCCTCCATGTCGTCGCGCAGGATCTTGCCGGCGCGCTCGCTCATGTTGGAGAAGAAGACGTCGCGCAGGCCGTCGGTGGCGCCCTTCAGCGCCAGGCCCAGCTTGTCCTTTTCCACGTTGCGCAGCAGGGTCTGGATGGAGCCGGGGTCCAGCTTGGACAGGTCCTCGAAGGTGAACATCAGCGCCTTGATGCGCTCGGCGCTGTCGCGGCTGCGCTCTTCCAGGGCGGTGATGAAGCGGCTTTCGGTCTGGCGGTCGAAATTGTTGAAGATCTCGGCCATCTGCTCATGGGCGTCGCGCTTGGCGGTGCGCGCCAGGTTGGACATGAACTCCACGCGCAGGGTCTGCTCGACCTTGTCCAGGATGTCCTTCTGCACGCTTTCCATCCGCAGCATGCGCTGCACGACCTCCAGGGCGAATTCCTCGGGCAGGGCGCCCAGCACGCGGGCGGCATGTTCCGGCTTGATCTTGGACAGCACCACCGAGACGGTCTGGGGATATTCGTTCTTCAGATAGTTGGCCAGGACGGTTTCGTTCACATTGGCCAGCTTGTCCCACATGGTGCGGCCCGCCGGACCGCGGATTTCCTCCATGATGGTGCCGACCTTTTCGCCCGGCAGGATGGAGGCCAGCAGGCGTTCGGTGGATTCATAGGAACCCATCAACGAGCCGGTGCCCGACATCTGGCTGACGAAATCCACCAGCAGCTTCTCGATCAGCGTGGCGCTGACCGAACCCAGGTTCGACATGACCTGGGAGACTTCCTTGATCTCCTCCTCGTCCATCATCTCCCAGATGCGCTGGGAATGGTCTTCGCCCAGCGACAGCATGATGACGGCGGCGCGTTCCGCACCCGAAAGGGAGCGGACATCGTCCTTGAGCGCGGATTTGGCGGGTTTCGACATGGTTTATTCCTAGGCCGGCTGGTGCAGCCAGGTGCGGATGATCGCCAGCGCTTCTTCCGGATGCGCCTGGACCACCTCACCGACCTTCTTGATGGCGGATTCGCGCACCTGGCCGTCCACGCGGCTGAGGTCCAGCCCCGCGACGGGCGAGGGCAGGGCGACGGACGCGCCATCGGCGGCGATGGCGGCGGGCGC
>DASTMN010000143.1:0-20319 GCA_035714165.1 Rhizomicrobium sp. | reverse complement strand
GCGGGGGAGGCGGCGGCGGCGGCGGGGGCGGCGGCGGCGGGGTCATGTACCAGCGCAGACCGAACAGGGCCACGTTCTCGGTGACATTGCTGATGCGCCACGGGGCCAGACCGGCGACACCACCGAAGTTGGAGTCGGTCTCGTTCGAGCGATAACGATACTCGCCGAACAGGTCCACATCCGGGGCAACCGCGACGGCCAGGCCGACAATGGCCTGCCACTGGAAGGCGGAGTTGGTGCCGCGCAGGACCGGAACGCCCAGAACGTCGGCGCGCGCGTGGAACTTGCCCACGCCGACGCCGCCACCGATGCTCAGCTTCCAGGCATCGCCCAGCGGAATGTCATACAGCACGTTGACCATCGAGGTCAGCAGGTCGTTGCTGCCGACGCCCACGCCGGCGGCGTTCATGTCGTGCGAGGAGTAGGCCAGTTCCGTCTCGATGCGCCAGTTCTCGGGGAAGGCATAGCCGACCGAGATCGCGCCGATCGCATTGTCTTCCGTCGCGATGGTGGCGTTGGCGGCCAGCGGGATGGAACGGGCAGTGATGTTGTCCTGCGCGGCATAGCCACCGGCCAGACCCAGGTACCAACCCTCAGCGGCCAGAGCCGGCGTGCTGAGAGCCGCGGCGGCAACCGTCGCCATGGCAAGCATTCGAAGTTTCATTTTACCCTCGCTTGAAAATACCGACGGGCAGGACGCCCCCGCCAATACGTCGAAACCAATGTAGCGCTTATAACGACGATCCTTGCGAAAGTCTCCCCTGCAAATGCTGCTTTGCGGCACATAGAACCCCTGTTCTCAAGGTTTTACCCCGGCACTGTGTTGCGCGCGCCACAGGCTCTCGTAACCGTCCCGTTTTACATTTTAACATTTGACAAGCGATCAGGGCCTGCCCGCCGGGCCGCTTTGCGCCCCGGCCTGGGCCACACAGCGGCCTTGGAGGCGGGTTGCAAAAATTTTATAATATTATCAATCGTGTATTGGGAAAGCCGCCATGCCCGCTGAATCCGCCACCCCGCCCCTGACCCGGCTTCTGCAGCTGCTGGATCTGGAGAAGATCGAGGAAAACATCTTCCGGGGCCTCTCCGCCAGCCACCGGATCCAGCGGGTGTTCGGCGGCCAGGTGCTGGGCCAGGCGCTGGCGGCGGCCACGCGCACGGTGGACGCGGCCCGGCTCTGCCATTCCTTCCATGCCTATTTCCTGCGGCCCGGCGATTCCCGGATTCCGATTCTCTATGAAGTGGACCGCAGCCGGGACGGCGGCAGTTTCACCGCCCGGCGGGTGGTCGCCATCCAGCATGGCCTTCCCATTTTCACCCTGGCGGCGTCCTTCCAGGTGGAAGAATCCGGTTTCGAGCACCAGTCCGCCATGCCGGTGGTGCCGCCGCCGGAGGATTTGGAAGACGACCAGCAGGTGCTGCTGCGCGATCCCGCACTGCCGGACCATCTGCGCGACTGGATCGCCCGCGCCCAGGCCATCGAAACCCGTTCGGTGATCGGGCGCGGCCCCAGCGCGCCGTCCGGCGACCGCGCCGCGCGGCCTGCGCTCGATCATATCTGGCTGCGGGCGCGCGGCGCCCTGCCGGACGATCCGGCGATCCACCGGGCGCTCCTGGCCTTCGTCTCCGACACCACGCTGCTGGACACCGCGCTGCTGCCGCACGGCAAGAGCATCTTCTCCAACGTGCAGGTGGCCAGCCTGGACCATGCCATGTGGTTCCACCGCCCGTTCCGCGCCGATGACTGGCTGCTTTATGTCCAGGACAGCCCGTCGGCGTCGGGTGCGCGCGGTTTCAATCGCGGCGCGATCTACGACCGTGCGGGACGGCTGGTGGCGTCGGTGGCGCAGGAAGGGCTGATACGCCCGCGCTAGCGCGCCGCGATTTTTTGTGAGAGGCGGCTTCGCCGCCGGGGCGCGGCGCGATCTATGATCGTGGCGGCAGGCTGGTTGCGTCGGTGGCGCAGGAAGGGCTGATACGCCCGCGCTAGCGCGGGCCTTTTTTAGGAACAGGCGGACGGCTTGGTGACCTGCGCCACGCTGCGCGGCTTGGCGTAATAAGTGTTCTTCATCGCGATGGGCGTGGTGAGCACCTCCATCGTGGCGGAGCTGTAATTGTAGGTGACATCGGCCAGGATCACGCTGCCGCTGCCGCCATAGGCGGCCTTGCCATCCTTGTCCAGGTTGGTGAGCGAGATCATCTCGCCGCCCTTGCTGCCGGCGGGCGGCGTGGTGGGGCCGGTCTTGGCGGCGGCCGCGCCGATCTTGGTGCAGCTCCAGGCCACCTTGCCCGCCGCGCCCTTCTTGCCGTCATCCACGATACTGTAGACGGTGACGGTCGCGTTGGCGGCGCTGAACGGATAGAGAATCTTGCCCGCCGCGTCGAACACATTGGCCATGTCGCCGGAGGTCGGGGCTTTTTCCTGCGCCACCAGGTCGGCCACGGTGCTGGTCAGGTTGGTGACGGCGGCGCGCGCGGTCAGTGCGCGGGAAAACTCCATCACGCCGAAGAAGATGGCCAGCATCACCGGCAGGATCAGGGCGAACTCCACCGCCGCCATGCCGTTTTTGTCTTTGCGGAAGGCGCGCAGCATCAGCAACTTCCCGCGCCATAGGGTTCGTTGCGGAAGGCCGCCGCCGCCGACAGCAGGCTCTTGTTGTCCGCCATGTTGACCAGGAACCAGGACAGGCCGGGTGTCCAGATCTTGCGGGTGTAGAACGCCTGCACCAGCACCACGTCACAGGCATTGCCGATGACATAGTTGTTCAGGCTGGCATTCAGCTTGTTGTCCTTGTCGCGGGGCGAGGGGAAGCTGGCGGCGCCATAATTGGTATAGGCCTGCACGTTGATCTGGAGATTGGTGTCGCAGTCCAGCAGCGCCGAGACCTTGGTGCAGAGCTGGGTACGGAACTGGGCCTTGCTCATGCTCGCGGACTGGGCCTGGCCGGTCCGCACCAGCCGGGCCATGTCGCCGACCGCGTTCTGCAAGGTGGCCTGCGAGACATAGACCAGCCCGCCTTCCACAATGCCCATCAGCATGGCGAAGAAGACCGGCGCGATCAGCGCGAACTCGATCGCCGCCGACCCTTTCTGGTCGGCGCGCAGCCGCTTGCGGATTCTGGCCAGGCGCTGGGCGATCACGGTTAAGCCTCTCGAAGGCCCGTTTTTACGCGCTTTCGCGCGCATCGCGAAGGCAAAGCGCCTTTCTTGCTCAACAAGTGGTTAATCCTGCCGCGCCGATGGTATGCGCGATCGGCGGCATTTTAGGCATTCGCCCACCATCGTTAACAGCATGGGCTATTCCGTTAAGGATTGCGTTACCAGCTTTGGCGATGGCAACGGCTTTTTCACCGCTGCTGGTGCATAGAGCAGGCGAACGAATGGGCGCCGCCAATGGGTCAGACCGGAAACATCATCAGCCGCATGGGCGCATCGCTGCGCGGCTTCCTGCGCGACCGGCGCGGCAATGTCGCGATGATGTTCGGCATCGCGCTGGTGCCGCTGGCCGTCGCCGCGGGCATCGGCCTGGATTTCGCCCGCGCCATGATGGTGCGTTCCTCGATGAACGAGGCGCTGGACGCGGCGGGCCTGGCCATCGCCTCCTCCACGGGGCTTGACCGGACCAAGGCCCAGGAACTGGCGCAGAAATATTTCGACGCCAATTACAAGGGCACGGGCAAGCCCGTCGTCACCATTTCCAGTGACGGCTACAACAAGGACGGCTCGGTTACGCTGAATGTTTCGGGCAGCGTGCCGACCACGCTGATGCGCCTGGCCAATTACCAGGAGCTGCCCGTCAAGAGCAGCGCCACCGTGGTCTGGGGCCAGACCAAGCTGTGGGTCTCGCTGGTGCTGGACAATTCCGGCTCGATGGCCAACGGCGACAAGGACGGCTCCAAAATGGACGCCCTGAAGAACGCCGCCGTGCAGCTTCTGGGCATCCTCAAGAAGGCCGCCTCCAAGGATGGCGATGTGCAGGTCTCGGTGGTGCCCTTCACCCAGGCGGTGAATGTCGGCACAGGCAATGCCAGCGCGGCCTGGCTGGACTGGACCGACTGGGAAGCGCCGCCCGTGGGCTATACGCCGCCCTCGACCCTGGGCCCGGGCAGCGACTGCCCCTTCAACAATTCCGGCAGCACACGCTTTTATTGCACCACCGGCCCGTCCAACAGCGCCTCCACCACCAGCAAGATCCCCAGCAGCGGCAGCTACAAGGGCTATATCTGCCCCGGCATGGGCTATGGCGACGACCACCACCGCCGCTATTTCAACGGCTGCTGGGACAGCGTGGCGACGCAGACCAAGGTCGAAACACAGAAAAAGACCACCCCCATCACCACCAAGCAGACCTGCAGCCAGACCGGCAGCGGCAGCATCTCCTGCAGCAACCAGAACGGCTATCCCGACGAGGGCAATTCCAGCACCACGACCGCCACGACCTATACGAACGGGTACAGCAGCGACAGCGACAACACCACGACCGACACCACGACCGACAGCACCAGCGACGGCACCAAGAGCTGCAGCGGGTCGGGTAGCAAGAAGAAGTGCACCTGGACGCGGACCATCAAGGAAACCAAGACGGAAACCCGCGTCATCAAGACCGCCTACAACTTCACCCATACCTGGAAGGTGAATGCGCGCTCGACCTGGGGCGGCTGCCTGACCGACCGCGAAAAGACCAACGACAGCGACATCTCCAGTGTCGCGCCCAGCGGCAGCAGCAAGTTCCCGGCCTCCAATCCGTCCACCTGCCTGAGTTCGGAAGTCAGGACGATGGGCTATGACTGGAGCGGGCTGGAAGCCAAAATCAACAGCATGTCGCCGGCGGGCGCTACCAACCAGACCATCGGCTTCGTGCATGGCTGGCAGACCCTGGCCAATAGCGCGCCCTACAGCCCCGGCGCGGTGCCGGGTGACACCGCGCGCTATGTCATCCTGTTCAGCGACGGCCTCAATACCCTGAACCGCTGGTGGGGCGACGGCTCGACCGAGAACACTACCGAGGACGGCTATATCGACGACCGGCTGAAAAAGGCCTGCGACGCGGCCAAGGCCGACAGCATCGTGATCTATTCGATCTACCTGAATGTCGGCGGCAGCGGCAATTCGGGGCCGCTGGAATATTGCGCCAGCGACAGCACCAAATATTTCCCGCTGAACTCGACCGGCGCGGTGGTCACCGCCTTCCAGCAGATCGGCAAGGACATCACCAACGTGCATGTCAGCCGCTAGGGCAGGCGGCCCACCCGTAATAAGACGCGCAACAAAAAAGGCGGAGCGCAAAACGCTCCGCCTTTTTTCGTTCCGGGATGTGTCGGATCAGCCGCCGCGGCCCGACGCCGCCTGGCGCGCCGCATTCTGGTGGCTGTTGATCTGGCCCTGGGCGGCTTCGGCATCCTTGCCGTCACCCGGCACCGGGGCCGGTTCGCAGCGCGCGCCGCTGCAATTGTATGTGACGCGCTGGGCGCCGCGATTCAGCGTGACGGTGCCGGCGCTGTCGCTGCCGGTGACGTTGACGCGGCTGCCGAACACCTGCTTGCCGTCCGGGTTCAGGGCGACAATGTTGGTGCGGCCATAGCCCTTGCCCTGCACGAAGGCATGGCGGGCATCGATCATGGTGATGTCGGCGATGGCCGGGTTGCCGACATAGACGGTCGCCACCGGCGTCGCGAAGGTCAGGGTGCGGACCTCGTCCAGCGCCAGGCTGACATCGGCGGCCATGGCCGGGGCGATGAGGCTGGCGGAAACCAGCGCGGTGGAAAGCAGGACATGGCGCATGGGCGGACCATCCGGAAATTGCGCGGTCAGCCTAGGCCCGCGCCGTAAAAGAAGCCTTAAGGCATGGGGGCTAAACAGGGGCATGCATCCCTGCGCCGTAAGGACGCCTCGCCAATGTCCGACATTGCCCGCCTTCAGCGCGTCCTGCTCGGCCTGGTGCTGCTGTTGACCGCGCTGGATGCCGCCTGGTGGCTGCTGGCGGGGTTCCATCTGGATGCGCCCGCCTATAGCCGCCTGGCGGCCCTGTCGCTGGGGCTGCTGGGCGCGGGGCTTTACTATCAGGAACGCCGCGGCGAGCCGCAGATCGCCGCCATGCTGCTGGGCACCGCCTTCCTGATCCAGTTTTCGGCGGCGGCCAGCGTGCTCAACTACATGCTGATCCCGGTGGCAGGGCCGCAGATCGACGGCCTGCTGGTGGCCGCCGATGCGGCGCTGGGCTTTGACTGGTACCGGGTGATGCTGGCGATGGCGGACCGGCCGCTGCTGAACCTGGCCTTCTTCAATGTCTATAACCTGGTGCTGCCGGAAATCGCGCTGGTGCTGGTGGCGCTGGCCTGGAGCGGCCGGGCCGAACAGGCCTACCGCTTCTGCCTGACCCTGGCGGCGGGCGCGCTGATCGCCATCTTCTTCTGGGCGAGCTTTCCCTCGCTGGGCGCCAAGTCGCTCTACAGTTTCGCGCCCGACATCGCGGCGCGGCTGACGCTGACCGTCACCACCCAATACGGCCAGGAACTGGTGGCGCTGCTGAAGAACGGCCCCGGCTTCATTTCGCCCGCCGACATGCGCGGCCTGATCGCCTTTCCGTCCTATCACGGCGTGCTGGCGCTGATCGTCACCTGGTATGGTTGGAACCTGCGCGGACTGCGCTGGCCGCTGGTCGCGCTGAATGCGGTGATCCTGGTCTCCACGCCGGTGCAGGGCGGCCATCACATGGTGGATGTGCTGGCGGCCTTTCCGGTCACGGCGCTGGCGCTGGTGCTGGCGGGTGAATGGAATCGGGTACGAAACCGCGCCCAAATGCCCGGCTTGGTAAACAGGATGCGAAACTTAACGATACAGCTTCGGAAAAACGGGCTGTTTCGTGCCATGCCGGCACAGCAGGCGCGTGAATCGCGCGCGGCTGATTAAGCCGATTTTAAGCGCCGCCATTTTAGATTGGCGCTGTCCGCAACGAGCGAAAACAATTTCGAGCGGGGTTGGGCATCCTAGGGTGTCAATAAAGTTGGAGACTGAAATGAACATCTTTTCGCGTTTCGTTCGCGACGAGTCCGGCGCCACCGCCATCGAGTATGGCCTGATCGCCGCCCTCATCGCCGTCGTGATCATCACCGGTCTGTCGGTGATCGGCACGCAGCTTTCGACCAAGCTGAAGACCATCGGCGACGAGCTGAAGTAAGCCGTTCGTGATATGCCGCGGCGGCCGCCTTTTCACGAGGGCGGCCGTCCGTTTTTCCGGAAGATCCCATGCTGGCTGAAGCCCTGGTCCTCATCGTTCTGCCGCTGCTGCTGATCGCGGCCGCGGGCTGGGACATCACCAGCTTCACCATTCCCAATTTTCTCACCGCGACGCTGACCGTGCTGTTCGCGGTTTTTGCCGTTTCCGCCGGGCTGTCCTGGGCGACGATCGGCTGGCACCTGCTGGCGGGCGGCATCGGCCTGGCCGTCGGCTTCGTGCTGTTCGCGCTGGGCTATGTGGGCGGCGGCGACGCCAAGCTGTTCGCGGCCGTGGCGCTGTGGCTGGGCTTTGGCGACCTGCTGCCGTATGCGCTGATCGCCTCGGCCTTTGGCGGCGTTCTCACCCTGGCCGTGCTGATGGCGCGCAAATGGCTGATCCCGGTCTGGATGCTGCGCTATGCCTGGGTGCTCAAGCTGCATGACAGCAAGTCGGGCATTCCCTATGGCGTCGCGCTGGCGGCGGGCGCCTTCTTCCTGCTGCCCGATACCGAGATCTTCCGGCTCGCCGCCGGAGCCTGATGTCAGCGCCTGATATCCGCGCCTGACGCTCGCGCCGTCTTCGCACGCCCAGAACAGCGCGTTAGGAAAGCGGTAAGGAACGCAAAGCCGCGCCGCATCGGGCTTTCGCGCGCGTTCCCATCTGTCGCCGAATTCATCCGGCATCATCGCGTGGAGAAACGGCGCAGCTTCTCATTAAGCATTTTCTAAAGGGTTGCATGGTGAATTGGGCGCAAAGGAGAGCCATTTCACATGGATACCAAACGCATCATCGTGCTCGGAATCGCCCTTGTGGCGGCCGTCGGCGCCGCGCTCATGGTGCGCTCCATGATCGGTGGCGGCACCCCGGACGTTGCAGCGGCCCAGGCGCCCGCGCCGATCGCGATGACCGAGGTGCTGGTCGCCAACGCCAATCTCACGCCGGGCCAATCGCTCACCGCCGAGAATGTGCGCTGGGACAAATGGCCCAGCGCCTCGGTGGACGCCAATGCCTTCATCACCCGCACCGGCGAAGCGCCGCTGGAGGAATCGGTGAAGGGCATGGTGGTCCGCAGCCCCATCCTGACCAGCCAGCCCGTCACCAGCATCGCCGTGGTCAAGGCCGACGGCTCCGGTTTTCTGGCGGCCACGCTGACGCCGGGCATGCGCGCCGTCTCCATCGTGATCTCGGCGGAAAGCGGCGCGGGCGGCTTCATCCTGCCCAACGACCGCATCGATGTGATCCAGACCCGCAAGCTGCCCAATGACCGCGCCGTGTCACGCACCATCCTGTCGGATGTGCGGGTGCTGGCGGTGGACCAGACCGCCCAGCAGGACAAGGACGCCAAGAGCGTGGTGGGCAAGACCGCGACGCTGGAAGTGACGCTGGAACAGGCCGAACAGTTGTCTTCGGCCCAGGTTGCCGGTCCGCTGTCGCTGGCGCTGCGCCCGCTCGCGGACAAGACCGAGATGGCCGATGCCGCGATGGCGCCGCCCGCCCGCAAGACGGCCGGCGCCTATGAAGGCCCCGTCGCCGTGATCCGCTATGGCGTGGCCGAAGGCCGCCGCGCGGGATCGGAAGAGGAGACCGAGAAGTGATTTCCGCCGCCCCCCGCCTGTTGCTGGTCCTGGGCCTGGCCCTGGCCTGCGCCCTGCCTGCCGCCGCCCAGCCGCGCCGCGTGCCCGACGAAGCGGGCGCCCGTGTCCTGAACATCGCCACCCGCGGCGGCCCCGTCAGCCAGCGCCTGGTGCTGTCCCAGGACAAGGCCGCCGTGGTGCAGCTCGATACCGACGCCCGCGATGTGCTGGTGTCCAATCCCGAACTGGTGGATGCGGTGGTGCGCACGCCGCGCCGCATCTTCCTGCTGGCCACCAAGGTGGGCCAGACCAACGCCTTCTTCTTCGACGGCGAAGGCCGCCAGATCCTGTCGCTGGACATCCGCGTCGAGCGCGATGTGGTGGATCTGTCGGCGCTGATGAAGGCCAGCCTGCCCAATTCCGCCATCAAAGTGCAGTCCATCAACGACAATGTGGTGCTGACCGGCTCGGTCTCCAGCGCGCTGGAATCCACCCGCGCCTCCGACCTGGCCGCCCGTTTCGCCGGTGATCCCAAAAAGGTCATCAACATGCTGAACGTGGCCAGCGGCCAGCAGGTGATGCTGAAGGTTCGCATCGCCGAGATGAACCGCAACGTGTCCAAGCAGTTCGGCATCGACCTGGCCGCCGCCAAGATCGTGGGCGGCTCCACCCCGATCGGCGCCTCCACCTCCAACCAGTTCGGCCTGGTGGGCAAGGCGCTGGCCGACCTGTCGGGCGTGGCCGCGGGCCAAGTCTGTAACGGCGCCACCAGCACCGCCGCCAATCCCTTCGGCGCGCTGGCCGCCACCGGCGGCACCTGCATGATCAACAACAATGTCCAGGGCCAGTTGCGGGCGCTGGAAAAGGTCGGCCTGGTGCACATGCTGGCCGAGCCGAACCTCACCGCCGTCAGCGGCGAGACCGCCAAGTTCCTGGCGGGCGGCGAATTCCCGGTCCCGGCCAGCCGCGACCGCGACGGCAATGTCAGCGTGATCTTCAAGCAGTTCGGCGTCGGCCTGTCCTTCACCCCGGTGGTGCTGGCGCCCGGCCGCATCTCGCTGCAACTGTCCAGCGAGGTCAGCGAACTCACCAATACCGGCTCCTTCACCCTCAGCAACAGCACCGGCTCCAGCGGCCTGACCATTCCGGCCCTGTCGGTGCGCCGCACCGAAACCACCGTGGAACTGCCGTCGGGCGGCAGCTTCGCCGTGGCGGGCCTGATGCAGCACAACACCAAGCAGGTGATCCAGGGCTTCCCCGGGGCCAAGGACCTGCCGGTGCTGGGCGCGCTGTTCCGCAGCCGCGATTTCCAGAATGACGAAACCGAGCTGGTGGTGCTGATCAGCGCCTATCTGGTCGAGCCCAATGCGGAAAGCGCCTTCAGTTCGCCGACCGACGGCTTCCTGGCCCCCAGCGATCCCGAAACCCTGCTGCTGGGCCGCCTCAACGCGGTCTACCGGAAGGAAACCAAGCCGGTGGCGCCGCAAAGCGCCGCGCCCGTCGGCTTTGTGGTGCGATAGGAGTCCCCCCGATGAAGACCGCCACCGAAAACCTGCTGCGGATCGCCTGCCTGGCCAGCGTGCTGATGGCGGGCAGTTGCGCCGCCGGCAGCAACGACGCCTCCATGCTGATGGCCGATCCCAACGTGAACCATCCCTTCACGGTCGAACCCAGCTACCGCGACCTCAAGGTGCAGTTCACCGGCCCGGTCCAGGGCATGCCGTCGGAAGACGCGCTGCGCTTCGACGCCTTCCTGGCCGACTACCGCGCCCACGGCAACGGCAGCATCGGCATCAGCGTGCCGAACGGCCCGCCGTCGCGCGCCGCGATCGAGTATTTCGCCGAGCGCGCCGCCGCCACCGGCATCAGCCGCGACAAGATCCTGGTCTCGACCCATGAGGTGATGGACGGCGATTATCGCGTCAAGCTGAACTACATCTCCTATACCGCCCGCGTCGAAGGCTGCACCGACGACTGGTCCGAGAATCTGGCCTTCAGCGCCGACAATATCACGCCGCGCAATTTCGGTTGCGCCACGCGCCGCAACATGGCCGCGATGGTGGCCGATCCGCGCGACCTGCTGGGCCCGCGCCAGATGGACCCGGCGGATGCCGGCCGCACCGCCACGGTCATCACCAACTATCAGCAGGGCCAGCCCACCGCCGCGCAGAAGACGTCCCAGCAGTCGGGCGCCGTCTCGCAGATCGCACCGTAACGGAACCGCATCATGGCCAAACCGCCTCCCGTGGAGACTTTCGGAACCGCGCCGCATGAACGGCCGGTGCCGCGCATCTCCATCCATGCCTTCTGCGAATTTCCCGACACCGGCGCGGCGCTCCAGCAGGCCGGGCAGGACCGCCGCCTGTCCAAGGCGCATCTTCAGGTCCAGCTGGGCGGCATTAACGCCGCCATCGAGCATTACAACGGCCAGATCACGCCCAACCTGCTGATCGTCGAAACCCGGCTGTCGGGGCAGGAGGCGCTGGCCGACCTGGACCGCCTGGCGGAAGTCTGCGATCCGGCGACCAAGGTGATCGTGGTGGGCCGCGTCAACGATGTGGAACTGTACCGCGAACTGATGCGGCGCGGGGCCAGCGAATATCTGGTGGCGCCGCTGGCGCCGCTTCAGTTGATCGAGGTGATTTCGGGCCTGTATCTGGACCCCGGCGCCAGCCCCATCGGCCGCGTGGTGGCGGTGGTCGGCGCGCGCGGCGGCGCGGGCGCTTCGACCGTGGCGCACAATCTGGGCTGGTGCATTGCCGAGGAACTGCACATCAACACCACCATCGTGGATCTGGACCTGCCCTTCGGCACCGTCGGGCTGGATTTCAACGATGAATCCAGCCAGGGCGTGTCCGACGCGCTGTCGGCGCCCGAACGGCTGGACGATGTGCTGCTGGACCGGCTGCTGCTCAAGCGCGGCGATCACCTGTCGCTGTTCACCGCGCCCGCCGCGCTGGAGCGTGACTATGACGCGGTGCCCGAAGCCTATGAGGCGGTGATCGACGCGGTGCGCCAGTCCACGCCCTGCGTGGTGCTGGACCTGCCGCATGGCTGGACGCCCTGGATTCGCGCCTGCCTGCTGGCGGCCGATGATATCGTGATCGTGGCGACGCCCGACCTGACGGCCCTGCGCAACGCCAAGAACATCATCGAGCTGGTCAAGAGCGCCCGCCCCAACGACAATCCGCCCCGGCTGGTGCTGAACCAGGTGGGCATGCCCAAGCGGCCCGAGATCCCCTCCAAGGATTTCGCCGAAACCATGGGCGTGGACCCCGCCGCCATCATCGGATTCGACCCGGCGGTGTTCGGCCAGGCCGCCAACAACGGCCAGATGGTGATCGAAATCGCCCCCAAGGCGCCGGTGTCGGAATCCTTGCGCCGCCTGTGCCGCACCCTGACGGGCCGCAGCGGGCAGGCATCCGCCAAATCCCAGACCTCGATTTTCTCCTTCCTCAAGGGAAAGAAGCAGGCCTAAGACCCCATGTTCGGCAAGCGCACCGTTTCGGAACCTGTTTTCGGCAAACCGTCGCCCAGCGCGGCGCGCGAGGCCGCGAACGCGCCGCCGCGCATCAATCCCCCGGAGGGGCGTGGATTCGGCAATATGCCCGCTGCGCCGGAGCCGCCGCCCGCCCCGGTACAGGTCGCGCCCCAGCCGTCCAGGCCCGCGCCGCGCGTGCTGGCCGACAGCCGTTCGGACGACTATTACCAGATCAAGTCCACCATCTTTAACGCCCTGATCGACACCATCGACCTGGCGCAGCTCGCCCAGCTCGACCCGGATTCGGCGCGCGAGGAAATCCGCGACATCGTCAACGAGATCATCTCGATCAAGGCCGTGGTGATGTCCATTGCCGAGCAGGAACACCTGCTTCAGGACATCTGCAACGACGTCCTGGGCTATGGCCCGCTGGAGCCGCTGCTGGCCCGCGACGACATTGCCGACATCATGGTCAACGGCGCCAACCGGGTCTTCATCGAAGTCGCCGGCAAGGTGCAGCTCACCAATATCCGCTTCCGCGACAATGCCCAGCTGATGAACATCTGCCAGCGCATCGTGTCGCAGGTGGGCCGCCGCGTGGACGAATCCTCGCCCATCTGCGACGCGCGCCTGCTGGACGGCAGCCGCGTCAACGTGATCGGCCCGCCTCTGTCGCTGGACGGCCCCACCCTGACGATCCGCAAGTTCAAAAAGGACAAGCTCACCCTCGACGATCTGGTGAAGTTCGGCTCCATCAGCCCCGATGCCGCCCGCGTGCTGCAGGTGATCGGCCGCTGCCGCTGCAACATCCTGATCTCCGGCGGCACCGGTTCGGGCAAGACCACGCTGCTCAACTGCATGACCGCCTATATCGACACCGAGGAGCGCGTCATCACCTGCGAGGACGCCGCCGAACTCCAGCTCCAGCAGCCGCATGTGGTGCGCCTGGAAACCCGCCCGCCCAACCTGGAAGGTCAGGGCCAGATCACCATGCGCGACCTGGTCCGCAACTGCCTGCGCATGCGCCCCGAACGCATCATCGTGGGCGAAGTGCGCGGACCCGAAGCCTTCGACCTGCTGCAGGCCATGAATACCGGCCATGACGGCTCGATGGGCACGCTGCATGCCAACTCCCCGCGTGAGGCGATGAGCCGCCTGGAGTCCATGATCACCATGGGCGGCTTCGCCCTGCCGATGAAGACCATCCGCGAGATGATCGTGGGTTCGATCGACGTCATCATCCAGGCCGAACGCATGCGCGACGGCTCGCGCCGCATCACCCGGATCACCGAGGTGATCGGCACCGAGGGCGAGGTGGTCATCACCCAGGATCTGGTCACCTACGAGATCCAGGGCGAGGACGAAACCGGCCGCCTCAAGGGCAAGCATATGGGCACCGGCATCGTGCGCCCCGCCTTCTGGGAGCGCGCCCGCTATTACAATCTGGAAAAAGAACTGTCCGACGCGCTGGACAAGGTCAATCAATGATCGTGCTGGTGGGCATCCTGTTCGCGCTCGCCCTTGGCGGCGTCGCCTTCGCCCTGACCGGCGGCGATGAAAAGACCAGGAAGCGCGTGACGGCGTTGGCCGCGCCCGCCGCCGGGCGCCGCGCCCCCAACAGCGCCCAGGACGCCGCCCAGAAGCGCAAGAACGTCGCGGCGATGCTCAAGGATGTGGAAAAGAACCGCGCCGCCAAAAAGGAGCGGCCCACCATGCGCCGCCGCCTGGAACAGGCAGGCTTTCCCAAGACCAGTCCCCGCAGCTTCTGGATGATCTGCGGCATCGTCGCCGCCCTGACCGCCGCGGTCTGCATCCTCACCCGCCAGTCCCTGCTGGTGACGGGCCTGGCGGCTTTCGTGATGGGGCTGGGCCTGCCGCGCTGGGTGCTGAACTTCCTCGCCGCGCGGCGCAAGAAGAAGTTCACCGAACACTTCGCCAACGCCATCGATGTGATCGTGCGCTCGGTCAAGTCGGGCCTGCCCACCAACGAGGCGTTGCGGATCGTGGCGCGGGAAGCGCCCGATCCGGTGGGATCGGAGTTCCACAACCTGGTGGAAAGCCTGAAGGTCGGCGTGACGCTGGAACAGGGCCTCAAGCGCATGCATGAATCCATGCCCACCGCCGAGGTGGGCTTTTTCGCCATCGTGATGTCGATCCAGGCCAAGTCGGGCGGCAACCTGTCCGAGGCGCTGGGCAACCTGGCCTTCGTGCTGCGCGACCGCAAGCGCCTGCAGGGCAAGATCAAGGCCATGTCGTCGGAAGCCAAGGCCAGCGCCATGATCATCGGCTCGTTGCCGCCCGGCGTGATGGCCATCGTCTACCTCACCGCGCCCAAATACATCTCGATGCTCTTCACCGAGCGCGCCGGCAACCTGATGCTGGTCGCCTGCCTGGTCTGGATGAGCATCGGCATCCTGACGATGCGCAAGATGATCAATTTCCAGCATTAGGGGGCATGCGATGAACTGGATGACCCTGCTGTTCGACAAGACCTTCCTGATCACCGCCGCCGTGGCGATTCTGTCCTTCGCCACCGTGGTGACGCTGGGCATCCCCATGCTGGAAGGCCGTGGGCTGGACGACCGCCTCAAATCGGTGTCCCGCCGCCGCGAGGAACTGCGCGCCCGGCACCATGCCGCCCTCAACGCCAAGCGCGGCTCCCTGCGGGCCGAGCCGGTGTCCTACATGAAGGCGACGCTGGACAGGCTCAGGCTGGGCAACCTGCTGGAAGGCGAGAACAGCCGTGAAAAGCTGGCCACCGCCGGCTATCGCGGCCAGGCGCCGCTGATCACCTTCATGTTCTTCCGCTTCGTGATGCCCTTCATCGTGTTCGGCGTCGCGCTGTTCTACCTGTTCGTGGTGCTGCACCTGAACTGGCCGGTGATCCAGAAGCTGGGCGTGGCCTTTTCCGGCGCGCTGCTGGGCTTCTACCTGCCGGACATTTTCGTGGGCAACATGATCCAGCGTCGCCAGCAGTCCATCATGCGCGCCTTTCCCGATGCGCTGGACCTGATGCTGATCTGCGTGGAATCGGGCATGTCCATCGAGATCGCCTTCCAGCGCGTCTCCAGCGAGATCGGCAGCCAGTCCGCCGAACTGGCCGAGGAACTGTCGCTCACCACCGCCGAACTCAGCTACCTGCCGGACCGCCGCCAGGCCTTCGACAATCTCGCCAAGCGCTGCGGCCATGCCGGAGTCAAGGCGGTCGCCACCGCCCTGAACCAGGCCGAGAAATACGGCACCCCGATGGGCACCGCCCTGCGCGTCGCCGCCAACGAAAACCGCGAGGCCCGCATGCAGGAGGCCGAACGCAAGGCCGCCTCGCTGCCCGCCAAGCTGACCGTGCCGATGATCGTGTTCTTTCTGCCCTGCCTGTTCATCGTGATCATGGGACCGGCGGTTCTCCAGATCAAAGGCATGATGTAGGCCGTCGCTGGCCTTCTGCCCCCTGACGGCGTCGCGCGTCGCTCATGTACGTTTTGTACACATCGCTCCGCGCTCCTGGTCAGGGGACAGAATGCGGCGCGACGTTCTGCAAAGAGTCCACGAATAAAAAAGGCCCGGAGATCATCCGGGCCTTTTGTCTTTTCGGGCGGCGGGCCTAGTAGGCGTTGGCGCTCATCCGCAGCGAGGGGATCGCGTCCTTGGGCTTGGCGGCTTCGGCGGTCTTGACCGGCGCGGCGGGCTTGGCCGGCGCGGGCGCGGGTTTGGCAACTTCCGCCGTCTTTGCAGGCGCCGCCTTCACCGGCGCGGCTTTGGTCTCGGCGGCTTTCACCGGTGCGGGCGCGGCTGCGGCTTTGGCGGGCTGCGCCGTCATGGCCTTGGCCAGCGCCTCGGCGCGGGCCTGCAACGCCTGGGCTTCGCTCTGCGGATTGCCAGGCGCGGGACTGCCAGGCGCGGCCTGGGCGATCTGTGGCGCGGGCCGGGGCTGGGCCTTTTCCTGCGGCCGGGGTTCGGCTTTCGCCGCGACGGAAACCGGCGCGGCCTGCGGAGTGGTCTGTGATGTGCTCTGCGGCGGAGTCAACGCGCGCGGCGCGCGGGTGGCGACACGATTTTTCACCGGCCCGGCCAGCGGGTCCACCGGCACCTGCTGCATCACCACGCGCGACGGGGCGGGCGGCATCGCCTGGATCACCGGACCCGCGTTGGTCGCGGGTTTCGCTGCGGCGGCCGGAGCGGGGATGTTGACGAAGGGTACGCTCTGCACCGGACGCGCGGCCACGGTGATCGGCGCGGCGGAGATCGGCGGCGCGGTCTTTGCGGGCGCCGGTGCCGCGACCGGAGCGGGCGTGGCAACGGATGCGCTGCGCGCCGGAGCTTGCTGCGCCTGTGGCGGCGTGGCCGTGGCGGCCTGGCGGACCGGCGCGGGAGCAGGATGCGCGGGCGGCGCGGCGGCAGCCACTTGCGGCGCTGGCATTGCCTGCGGCGCTGGCATTGCCTGCGGCGTTGCCGCTGCCTGTTGCGGGGCCATCTCGCGGACCAGCGCGATATTGCGGGCGATCTTGGCGTCGCTGCCGCCACCGGCGCTTTCGGCGCGGGCGGTCAGCGCGCGCGCGCCATCGGGATCCTTGGCCAGCAGGCGCGACAGGGCATAGTTGCTGAGCACGCTGGCTTCATTGGGCCGCAGCCGCAGCGCCGCTTCATAGGCGGTGCGCGCCAGGTCGTGCTTGCCAAGCTGGTCCTGGGCCACGCCCATCGCCGAATAGAGTGTCCAGTCGCCGGGCCGCAGCTGCTGGGCGCGGGTCAGGAAGTTGACCGCATCCTCCGCCCGGCCCTGTGCCGCCAGCGTCTTGCCATATTCGCTGACCACGCCCGGATCGTCCGATGCCACCATCATCAACTGCGACAGGTGCCGGATCGCCTCGGGATAATTGCCCGCCAGCCGCAGTGCCTGGGCCTGGCGCACGCCATCCTCGACATTCTCGTTCATCGTCATGGCGGATTTTTCGGCGGCGGTTTTCTCGGCCGCCTTCGCCGCGTCCTTACTGCCGCCGAACAGTGACCAGGCCTGGGCCGGGGCGGCCAGGGTGCAGTTCAGCGCGGTGCAGCCCAGCAGCAGCACGACAAGGGACGGCGCGAAACGGGAAGCGGGCATGGGGGTCTGCCTTTTCAGATTTATTGCCGGATTCTGGGGCGGACTCTGGCAGCGCCCCGGTCAACAAACCCTTAAGCATATTTGGCGGATATAAAGCGGGCGGGGCTGGTTAACGCCCCATCTCTGACGCAATGAAGGGTTAACATGTTCGGCATGTCCCAGCGTTTCGCCGCCATCGCCGCGCTCATCGCCTTTGTGATCCTGGTGGTGGGCGCGCTGCTGACCGGCGGCAATCTGGGCATGGCGGAATCGCCCCAGCGCATTTCCTTCCAGATCGCCACGGGTTCCACCGAAGGCATCTATTTTCCCGTCGGCCAGACCATGGCCGGGCTTGTCAGCCATCCGCGCGGCGTGGGCCGCTGTGAGACCGCCACGGTCTGCGGCCCGGCCGGCGTCATCCTGTCGGCCCGCACCAGCGGCGGTGCGGCCGACAATCTGCGCGCCATCAATGACGGGCAGGTGGATTCGGGCCTCTCGCAGGGCGATGTCATCGCCGCCGCCGTCAAGGGGCAGGGCGCCTTCCGCCGGGGCGGCCCGGCCAGCCATCTGCGCGTCATCACCTCGCTGTTTGCCGAGGATGTGCATCTGGTGGTGGCGGCGCAATCGAACATCCGCACCGTGGCCGACCTGCGCGGCAAGCGCGTGATGCTGGGCAATCCGGGATCGGGCGCGGGCGTGACCGGCCGCGCCGTCCTGGCGGCCTGGCGCCTGCCGGAGCGCGCCGTGCGGATTGTGCCCACCAGCGCGGGCAACGATGTCCAGCTTCTGCGCGACGGCAAGCTGGATGCCTTCTTCGCGGTGGCGGGCGTGCCGCTGGATTCGGTGCGCGCCCTGCTGGCCGACGGCACGGCGCGGCTGGTGCCGATAGACGGCGCGGGCCGCGACCGGCTGATCCGCGCGGAGCCGCAGCTTGCGCCTTCGGTGATCGCCGCCAATGCCTATCCCGGCGCGCCCGCGGTGGAGACCGTCTCCACCCGCGCCTGGTGGGTGACGCGCGACAGCGAGCCGGAGGCGCTGGTCTATGGCATCACCCGAGCGCTGTTCAACCTGGCCAATCGCGGCGCGCTGACCGCCAGCCATCCCAGCGTCCGCAATTTCGGCCTGGCGGCGGCGACCGCCAACGCGCCCGCCCCCATCCATCCCGGCGCGGCGCGTTTTTACCGGGAAGCGGGGATTCTTTCTAAGTAACCCCCTCCGGCTTCAACTTACCCTCGCCTCCCAAGAGGTCGGCTTCGCACGTTGAAGCCACCTCCCCCTTTCATGGCGCTGCGCGCCAAAGGGGGAGGAAGGCCTGTGCATGGTCGGCTATGCAATACCCGCCGCGATGTCCTCTTCCGCGCCCTTGCGCCAGGCGGCCATGCCCGGCAGCGCCAGCACCGCATCCATATACGTGCGGATGCGCGGCGAAACCGCCACGCCATAGGTCTCAAAGCGCGACACCACCGGCGCATACATGCAGTCGGCGATGGTGAAATGCCCGAACAGGAAATCGCCGCCGGATTCGGCCAGGCAGTCCTCCCAGGCCGACAGGATGCGCGCGATCTGCGCCCTGGTCTCGTCGCGCAGCTCCGGCAGCGGCAGCTTGCGCGCGAAAGACAGGCCCAGCTGGTCGCGCAGGTCGGGAAAGCCCGAATGCATCTCGGCGGCATGGCTGCGGGCGATGGCGCGTGCCGCCGCATCGGCGGGCCACAGCCGCGCCTGCGGGTGCCGCTCGGCCAGCGCCTCGCAGATCGCCAGGCTGTCCCAGACGGCCAGCGTCCGGCCCTGTTCGTGAATCTTCAGCAGCGGCACCTTGCCCGATGGCGAATGTTTGAGGATTTCGTCGCGCGTCGTCACCGGCGCGGGCGGCTTGACCCGCAGGCGGATCACCACCGTCTCGAACGGCGCGCCGACATGATGCAGCGCCAGGAAGGGGCGCAGGCTCCAGCTCGACCATTCACGTGTACCGGCGATCAGGGTGTACATGACGGCTCCTTGGGTGGCTTCTTGGGGCGGCTTCTTGCGGGACAGGCCCACGATTCATAGAGTCTGTGGCAGCCAAGGATAAGCCCCCATGCATCCCCGCCTCGCCGCCGCCGCCAAGGCCGCCATCCCGCTCCATGCCGTCACGGCGGCCACGGCCAAAGGCTGGCTGGCGAAACAGGCGGGGGGCAGGCTGCTGGCCGCCGCCGGATTTACCGGCGCGGCGGGCGAACTGGCGGCCCTGTCCGATGCCAAAGGCAATATTACCGCCTGGGTGCTGGGGCTGGGCGATGGCGGCGACAGCTTCGCGCTGGCGGCGGCGTCCGAAAAACTGCCCGACGGCTTTTACCGGCTGGGCGATGTGCCCGCCGCGCAGGGCGGAGCGAACGCCGTGCTGGGCTGGCTGATGGGCGGCTACCGCTTCGATCGCTACAAAAAGAAGGCGGCGCGTCAGACGAAGGCGGGGGCGCGGCTGCTGGTGCCCAAAGGCGTGGACGCGGACGAGATCGCCCGCATCGCACAGGCGCTGTTCCTGGCGCGCGACCTGGTCAACACCCCCGCCAATGACATGGGCCCGGCTGAACTGGAAAAGGCGGCGCGGGCCTTGGCAAAGGCGCATGGCGCGAAAATCGCCGTCACCACCGGCGCGGCGCTGACCAAGGGCTATCCGCTGATCGCGGCGGTGGGGCAGGGGTCTCCCCGCGCGCCCCGGCTGATCGAACTGACCTGGGGACGGCCCAAAGCGCCACGCGTCACGCTGGTGGGCAAGGGCGTCTGCTTCGACACCGGCGGGCTGGACCTCAAGCCCTCCTCGGCCATGCTCACCATGAAAAAGGACATGGGCGGCGCGGCCTGTGTGCTGGCGGTGGCGGACATGGTGATGGGCGCGAAGCTGAACCTGCGCCTGCGGGTGCTGATCCCGGCGGTGGAGAATGCGGTGTCGGGCAGCGCCATGCGCCCCGGCGATGTCTTTGCCAGCCGCAAGGGCCTG
>DASTMN010000142.1:0-13773 GCA_035714165.1 Rhizomicrobium sp. | reverse complement strand
GTTTAGCGCGCCTTCTTCTTGGCGGGCGCGGCGGTGGCGCCCAGCTTCTCGCGGTGCGCGTCGCGGGCTTCCTTGTGCCGCAGGCGCTTCTTCTTCTTCCTGGCGTTCATGTTGCGTGCGCCCATGCGCGTCTCCTGTATCTGGCGTGTGCAGGCGCCTCCTTTAAGGCCAAAAGCCCGCCGGGAAAAGACATAAGACCCGATCTTGTGTTGCGGCGGCGGCGGGGCCATTTTTGCCGCATGGGAAAACCCCTTTCCGACCGGCAGTTCGCCCTGATCGCGCGCGCCCTGGCCGAGCCGCGCCGGGTGGAAATCCTGCGCCAGATCGGCGGCTGTGACGGCAGCGCCGGCTGCAACGACCTGAACCAGAAGCAGAAGATCACCCCCGCCACCCTGTCGCACCATCTCAAGGAACTGGAGAATGCCGGGCTGGTGACGATCACCCGCGAGGGCAAGTTCGCCCGCCTGACCCTGAACCGGCCGGTGTTCGACGCCTATATCGCCCAGCTTTCGCGGATCTGACGCCAGTCTAACCCGACGCCGCGCAAAGACGCGCGGATCAGGGACCGGTGCCGATGGTGCTGTTGATGACCGCGCTCTGGCCCTGCCCTTCCGGCCGGACCCCGGCGGGATCGCCGCTCATGACCAGCGCCACGCCCGCCGCCGCCAGGCCGCCCAGGCCGGTCAGCAGCAGGCCGCCCGTGCCCAACTGGCGGGCCAGCGCCAGCCCCGCGGCGCGGCCGCCGGACAGCGATCCGCCGGGCGGCAGGACCTGCTGGCTCCAGGCCGGTCCAGCCGCCCCCGCCAGGAAAATCGCCAGTATCACCAATGTCCGCATCCGCATGGCCGTGCCGAAATGTCTGTCTGCCGTTCGTAGAATGCCTCCCGATCAAGTCAATCCGGTAAATGACGCAGTTTCGGCCTGCCCTTCGCGGTGGAGATGGTTGAGCGGCATAAACCGCCTTGTTATGACGGGGCATGCGATTTTCCGGAAAACATGTTGTTGTCACCGGCGCGGCCTCCGGGCTGGGCCTTGCCATCGCCCAGGCCGCCGAGGCCGAAGGCGCCACCATCACCGCGATCGACCGCACGGCGTCGCCCTTCGCCGCCAGCCGCATCTGCGACATCAGCGACGAGGACCAGGTCCGGCGCGCCTTGGCCGGGCTTGGCCGCGTTGACGCGGTGGTGAACAGCGCGGGCATCGCCCGGCGGGCCAAGGTGGATGAGACCGACATGGCCGATTACGACGCGGTGATGGCGGTGAATGTGCGCGGCGCTTTCCTGGTGTCGAAATACGCCCTGCCCCTGCTGCGCGCCTATGGCGGCGCGGTGCTGCATTTGTCGTCGGGCGTGGCCACCACCGGCACCCGCAACCGCGCCGCCTACAGCGCCAGCAAGGGCGCGATCGTGTCGCTGACCCGCAACATGGCGCTGGACTATGCCGCCGACAAGGTGCGCGTGAACTGCCTGTGCCCCGGCTTCGTCAACACGCCGCTGCTGGCCAACCTGCCGCCGGAACGCAAGGCCAACCTGGTGGCGCTGCATCCGCTGGGCCGCCTGGGCGAGGCGGAGGATGTCGCGCACATGGCGCTGTTCCTGATTTCCGACCAGGCCGCCTGGATCACCGGCCAGGCCATCGCCGTGGATGGCGGCTTCAACATCGGCCACAGCGAAGACATCTGAGTGCTGACCGACGCCCGCACCCTTCCCGACGGCACGGCCTTTTCCCCCGATCTGGCCATCATCGGCGGCGGTCCGGCGGGCATCGCGCTGGCGCTGCAGCTTGCGGACGGCAAGCGCAACATCCTGCTGATCAGCGCGGGCGGGCTGGAGTTCGACCGCGCGGTGCAGGACCTGTATGCCGGCCAGGCCAGCGAATATGTGCCGCTGGAGGCCGGGCGGCTGCGCTATCTGGGCGGCGGCACCAATCACTGGGGCGGCTGGTGCCGTCCGCTGGACCCGCAGGATTTCGAGGCGCGCGACTGGGTGCCCCATTCCGGCTGGCCCATCACGCGCAAGGCGCTGGAACCCTATTACCCCAAGGCGCAGCAACTGGTGGAGGCCGGGCCCTGGCTCTATGACCAGGGCGGCACGGCGCGGGCCGCGGCGCATGGCGCGATCCTGCCGCTGGGCGATGGCGGCCTCTATACAAGCTGGTTCCAGTTCTCCAAAACGCGCGGCGGCGTGCTGCCCACGCCCTTCGGCCTGCGCTATGCCGACGACCTGAAGCGCACGCCGGGCCTCAACCTGCTGCATGACGCCAATATCACCGCCATACGGCTTGCGCCCGATGCACAGCGCGTGGCGCGGCTGGATGCGGTGACCCTGAACGGCAAACGGATCACGGTGACCCCCCGCGTCACGGTGCTGGCGGCGGGCGGGATGGAGAATGCGCGCCTGCTGCTGGCCTCCAACGATGTGATGACGGCGGGCATCGGCAACCAGAACGATCTGGTGGGCCGTTTCTTCGGCGACAATCCGGTTCCGCGCGACGTCGCCACGCTGGTTTCGTTCGGCGGACGGCCGGGGCCATTCTATTCCAGCAATCTCAACATGGGTGATGGCGCGATCCTGCGCGCGGTCTTTGCCGTCAGCGCGGAGTTCGCACGCAAGAGCCGCTGCCTGGGATCGCTGACCACCGTGGAATATCCGGTGGAGCTGGACGATGCGGGCAAGGCGGCGGTCGCCACCACGGCGGCGGCGCTGGGCGTGGATGCTTCGGGGGCGCGCGCCTATTCGCTGGGCTGCGGCCTGGAACTGATGCCCGATCCCAACCGGCGACTGGTGCTGACCGGCGAGAAGGACGCGCTGGGCATGCCGCGCCTCAAACTGAACATGCATATCGCCGACACGGATTTTTCGCTCTATCGCCGGACGCTGGTGGAACTCGGGCGGCAATTGCTGGCGAGCAAGGCGGGCATGCTGCGGATCAACAAGCACAGCCGCGCCGACTGGATGGCGACGATGGACTGGGGCCATCACCATATCGGCACCACCCGCATGGGCCATGATCCCCGGACCAGCGTGGTGGATGCGGACCTGCGCGTGCATGGGCTGGGCAACCTGTTCGTTACCGGCAGCAGCACCTTTCCCACCTATGGGGCGTCCAACCCCACCCTGAACCTGATCGCGGTGACGCTGCGGCTGGGCGACCATCTCAAAAAGGTGCTGGCATGAAGCGCCGCGCCCTGCTGGCCGGTGCGGGCATCGCCGCCATCGCGGCGGGCGCGGGCCTGTACCGTTTCACCGACCTCATCGTGAAACACCATCCGCCCACGCCCTATGACGACCTGCTGGGCAGGCTGGCCGACCGCGACACCGCCCGCGTCATCGGTGCGCGGCTGCCGGTCGAACCCGATCATGCCGCCACACGGCTGCGCGAGGCGCTGGCGGGACAATCGCTGGCCAGGGCGGCGCAGGCCGACATCGCGGCGGGCCGCCTCAGCGAAGTGGCGGGCTGGCTGCTGCCGGAAAGCGTGGCGCTGCTGGCGGCGCTGGCGGCGCGGATTTAAACGGGCACGGCCCGGATCAACCCGCGCAGGGAATTGCCCAGCCAGACTTCGCCTTGCAAATCCGCGGGCGTCAGCACCGCCTCCCGCGCCTGGCCCGTTTCCAGCAGTTCGGCCCGCAGGCAGCCCGGCAGAAGGCCGCAGTCCAGCGGCGGCGTCAGCAGTACCCCATCGCGGCGGATAAAGATGTTGCTGCGCGCGCCTTCGGTCAGTTCACCGCGTTGGTTGCAGAAGATCACCTCGTCGCTGCCGGCGCATTTGGCTTCCGCGTCATAGACCTCCCGCCAGCTCGTCTTGTGGCGCAGCAGGGGATCGGCGCTGTCCATCCGCACGGGCGAGACGGCATAGGTCCAGTGCGGCGGCGTTTCGTCCGGCAGCGGATGGGCAGTGGCGCGGTGGGCTCCCGCCTCGTCCAGCGTCAGGCGGATTCGGAATTTCCCCGTCCGTCCTTCCACCGCCGCATGCAAGGCCAGCCGCGCATCGCAGGAATCGTAGGGCAGGCCCAGCGCCCGCGCCGAGGCTTCCATCCGCGCCATGTGCAGCGGCAGGCGGCTGAAGCGGCCGTCTTCCCAGCCCAGCGTCTCGATCAGTTCCAGCGGCCTGCGCGCCGCCTCGAAGAAGCGCGCCTTGAGCAGGCATTCGGCATATTCGCTGTCCATCACGGAGTCCTGCACCACCCCGCCGCCGATGCCCAACTCGCCCTGCCCGCCCGAAACAGTCAGAGTCCGTATCGCAACATTAAAGTTCGCGGACCCGTCGGGGGCGAAATATCCCACCCCCCCGCAATAGGCGCCGCGCGGCGAGCTTTCGAGATCGCGCAGGATTTCCATCGCCCGGATCTTGGGCGCGCCGGTGATGGAGCCGCAGGGAAACAGCGCCTTCAGGATATCGGCCACGCCCGCGCCGGGCCGCAGCCTGGCCGACACGGTGGAGACCATGGTGTGCAGGGTGGGATAGCTTTCCACCTGGAACAGGTTCGAGACCGCCACGCTGCCGCCAACCGCCAGCCGCGAAAGATCGTTGCGGATCAGGTCCACGATCATCAGATTCTCGGCGCGGTCCTTGGGCGACGCCGCCAGCCGCTTCCGTTCGGCGTCATCGTCGTCCGCGCGCGCCAGCGTGCCTTTCATGGGCCGCGCGGTGATCGTGCCGTCGGCGGCCAGGTCGAAGAACAGCTCCGGCGACAGGCTCAGTACCTGCCGCGTCCCGTCATCCACGAAGCCGCAATGCGCCGCGCCACTGGCGGCCAGCAACTGTTCGTACAGCGCCCGTGCATCGCCCTGAAAGCCGAAGCGGGCGCGGAAGGACAGGTTGGCCTGATAAATGTCGCCCGCCGCGATCAGCGCCTTCACCCGGGAAAAGCGTTCCGCATAGGCCGCCCTGTCCCATTCGGGCCTCATGGGCCCCACATAGGCCCTGCCGGAAACCGGCGGCGCATCGCTGGGACCGGCAAACACGCCCAGCCGCAGCAGCGGCACGGGACGGGCCGATGCGGCCAGCCGGGCTTCCAGCAAATGGCCCAGTTCATAGCCCAGCCATCCCGCCACGAAATAGCCTTGATCCAGCGCTGCCCCGATGGCCGCCAGCGCGTCCGGCACCTGGTCGGGCCGGTCGGCGGCAATCACCGACAGGGGGGCCTGGAAGGCGCGGCGGCGGCCCTGAATGGCATCATCGAGAAGCACAAGCACTTGGACGGTCCTGCCCGGTGTTGCCAGCGGCAACCTATACCTTGAATGCGAACGAAGCAGCACCATATCAGGTCGGACGCGGAGCCCATAAAGGGGCCGCATCCCACAGCCGCTCGGAAAGGAGGGCTGATCGTCATGAACCGGCCTACCATCTTTTCAAGCCCGTATCTGCTGGGTTTCGAGCATATCGAGCGTCTTCTGGAGCGCGGAGCGCGGAACGGCGCGGACGCCTATCCGCCCTGCAACATCGAACAGTTCGCCGGCGGCGCGATCCGCATCACGCTGGCCGTTGCGGGCTTCTCGAAAGATGAACTCAGCGTCACCGAAGAGGACCGCCAGCTGGTGGTGCGCGGCAAGCAGGCGGAGCAGGACGGCAAAACGTTCCTTCACCGCGGCATCGCGGCCCGGCAATTTTTGCGAAGCTTTGTGCTGGCGGACGGCATCGAAGTGTCGTCTGCCGCGTTGGAAAATGGATTGCTGATGATCGATTTGGCCCGCAGGGCCGCAAAAGCCGATGTGAGGGTCGTGACCATTGAGACAGGGGCCCAAACTGTGGACAAGACTGGAGGCCAGCCGTGACGGACAGATTTGAAGTCGAAGACCTGGAGGACCGCGCCGTGGCGGGCCGTATCGCCTATATCAAGCCCACGGGCAGCGACGAGGCGCACCGCCTTGGCCTGTTGCCCGCCAACATAGACCTGCCGGCGGGGATGAAGCTGTATGTGCTCCATGCCGAGGACGGCAGCGTGCTGGGCTTCACCGACGGCTATGACAGCGCCTATGGCGCGGCGGTGCAGAACTCGCTGACCCCCGTCAGCGTTCACTGAGAACCGCACAACCGGAACCAAAAGCCGGGAGCGCTGCTCCCGGCTTTTTTTTATGCCGCGAACCGCTAGAGTGCCGCGCCGGGGAGACCATAGGAAAACCGTCCATGCGCCACGCCATTCTTGCCGCTTTCATGCTGTTCGCCGCGCCTGCCGTCTCCGCATGGGCACAGGACGCCGATCCCGCCACCTCGCCCGTCGCGCCACAGGACCCGGCCGCCCCGCCGCAGAAGGTCAATCCTGTGATGACCGGCCCGCAAATCCTGATCTCCACCGCGATGGGCGACATCACCCTGCAACTGGATGCGGTGCGCGCGCCCAAGACGGTGCCGCATATCGTCCGCTATGTGCGCGCGAAACATTATGACGGCACAGTGGTCTACCGCGTCGCCAAGGGCTTCGTGATCCAGATGGGCAGTTTCGAGGCGGGCGGAAAGGGACGCGGCATCCGCCCCGGCCCGCTGCCGCTGGAGGCCAATAACGGCCTGTCCAACCTGCGCGGCACGGTGGCGATGGCCCGGGCCGAAGCGCCCGACAGCGCCACGGCAGAGTTCTTCATCAACCTGTCGGACAACAGCTTTTCGCTGGACCAGCAGGTCGGCGATCCCGCCAACAGCACCGGCTATGCCGTGTTCGGCCAGGTGATCGCGGGCATGGATGTGGTGGACGCCATCGCCGATGTGGCGGTGGGCGATGACGGCCCCATGCCGGGCCAGGCGCCGGTGACGCCCATCCTGATCAAGAAAGTCTCGGTGATCCCCCCGCCGAAACAGGCGAAGTAGCTCTCCTGCGCGTTCCTCCCCTTCGTGCGCGGCACGCACAGGGGAGCACACTCCGTCTCAGACAGGCGCGAGGCATTTTGCGGCGTGAGCAGGAGCGCCGAGCGACATGTACAAGACGTACACGAGCGATGGCGCGACACACTCACGACGCAAAAGGGCCGCGCCTATTCGGCAGCCTGCATGCCGGTGCCGCCGTCTTTATGCCCCGTCAGGATGGCATACAGGGCTTCCGCCGTGGTGGCGGCGCGCAGCTTTTCGCAGGTTCCCTTGTCGCGCAGCAGGCGCGAGACGCGCGCCAGCGCCTTGAGATGGTCGGCGCCCGCATTCTCCGGGGCCAGCAGCATGAAGACCAGGTCCACGGGCTGGCTGTCCACGGCTTCGTAATCGATCGCGCCATCCAGGCGGACGAAGATGCCGGTGATGGCCTTCACTTCCGACATGCGTCCGTGCGGAATGGCGATGCCCGAACCGACGCCGGTGGTGCCCAGGCGTTCGCGCTCGATCAGCGTTTCCAGGATGCGGCGTTCGGAAACGCGCGTCAGGCCATGCGCGCGCGCGGCCAGTTCCTGCAGAAGCTGTTTCTTGGATTGCACCTTCAGGGCCGGGATGACGGCATCGGGCGCAAGCAGATCGGCGATGTTCATCTACTATCCCGGTAAAGGCCGCGTGCCGGAAAACATGCTCGGCGCGCGCGGTCAGACCCCATGACGCCCCCGGATTCCCGGTCGGCCCGAAAGCGGCGGGTTCTTAGGCCGCAGCCTGTATAATGTCAATGTAGGGCGGCGGAACCCGTTAATTCCAGCCTTGACGGGGCGCTTTTTAGCGGAAAGCCGCTTGCGGCGTTTCGCTCGCCTTGAGGCGGCGGCGTTCCACCGAAGAGGGAATCCGCAGCGCTTCGCGGTATTTGGCGACCGTGCGGCGCGCAATGTTCACGCCATCCGCCGTCAGCAGCGCCACGATGCGGTCGTCTGACAGAATCTCTCGCGGTTCCTCATTCTCGATCATTTCGCGGATGCGGTCGCGCACCGCTTCGGCGCTGTGCGACTCGGCGCCGTTCACCGACTGGATGGAGGCGGTGAAGAAGTATTTCAGCTCGAACAGGCCGCGCGGCGTTGAGATATACTTGTTGGAGGTCACGCGGCTGACCGTGGATTCATGCATCGAGATGGCGTCGGCGATGATCCGCAGATTCAGCGGCCGCAGGTGGCGCACACCGTGGGTCAGAAAGCCGTCCTGGTGGCGCACGATCTCGGTGGCGACCTTGAGGATGGTGCGGGCGCGCTGGTCCAGGCTTTTCACCAGCCAGTTGGCGTTGTTGAGGCAATCGGCCAGGTAGTTCTTGCTGTCCTTGTCGCGGGCATTCTTGGAAATCGTGCCGTAATACTGGTTGTTGACCAGCAGGCGCGGCAAGGTGTCGGAATTCAGTTCGATCAGCCAGCCGCCGTCCGGCCCGACCCGCACGAACACATCCGGCACCACCGGCGTCACCGGCTCGCTGCCGAAGGCCAGGCCCGGCTTGGGATTGAGCTGGCGGATTTCCGCGATCATATCGGCAATGTCTTCGGCGTCCACGCCGCACAGCGCGGTCAACTGGCCCATGTCGCGGCGGGCGACCAGATCCAGCCGGGTCAGCAGCGCTTCCATGGCGGGATCGAAACGGTCCTTCGCCTTGAGTTGCAGCGCCAGGCATTCGGCCAGGTCGCGGGCCCCCACGCCGACGGGATCGAATCCCTGCAGCACGCCCAGCACGGCCTGCACGTCTTCCAGTTCGGTGCCCAGCCGGTTGGCGATGTCCAGCAGGTCGGCGCGCAGATAGCCGGTCTCGTCCACCGCGTCGATCAGCGCCATCAGGATCATGCGATCCTCCGGCAGCAGGGCGGCGATGGACAGCTGGCTCTCCAGATGATCCTTCAGCGAGGCCTGCGCGGCCACGGTGGATTCCAGCCCGTCCTCGCCCTCATAGGCGTTGCCGGATTTAACCGTGGTCCAGTCGGTCAGCGATCCCGCCGCCGGGCCTTCGGCCTGGCGGGAGGTGGGCAGGTCGCCGTCATACATATTGTCGTGCGCCGCCTCGTCCATGTCGGAGGTGCGGGAAAAATCGTCACGGCTCAGGGCTTCGTCGGCGCGTTCGCCCGCCACGGAAGCATCCGGCGCTTCATGCTCGGAGACCGGCGCGGCATCGCGGTCGTCGCGTTCCAGCAGCGGGTTCTTTTCCAGCTCGGATTCGCAATATTCGGCCAGCTCGACATTCGACAGTTGCAGCAGCTTGATCGCCTGCTGCAATTGCGGCGTCATGACCAGCGACTGGCCCTGCCGTATTTCGAGTCTCTGCCCTACCCCAGCCATGATGCCCTATAGAGAGAATTTCTCGCCCAGATAGACGCGGCGCACATCGCGGTCCGCGACGATCTCGGCGGGCGTGCCTTCCTTCAGGACATGCCCGTCATGCAGGATGTAGGCGCGATCGATCACATCCAGCGCGTCGCGCACGTTATGATCTGTGATCAGGACGCCGATGCCCCGGTTCTTCAGATGCTTGACCAGGTCGCGGATTTCGCCCACCGCGATGGGGTCGATGCCCGCAAAGGGTTCGTCCAGCAGGATATAGGAGGGATGCGTGGCCAGGCAGCGCGCGATCTCGACGCGGCGGCGCTCGCCGCCCGACAGCGCCACCGAAGGCGTGTTGCGGATATGGGTGATGCCGAACTCGGCCAGCAGCGCTTCGACCATCGCTTCCAGGCGCGCGCCGTCCGGCTCCAGCAGTTCGGCGCAGGCGCGGATATTCTGTTCGGCGGTCAGGCCCCGGAAGATCGAGGCTTCCTGCGGCAGGTAGCCGATGCCCAGCCGGGCGCGGCGGTACATGGGCAGGCGGGTGACGTCATGGCCGTCCACCTCGATAGAGCCGGTATCGGCGGCGATCAGGCCGGTGATCATGTAGAAGCAGGTGGTCTTGCCCGCGCCGTTGGGGCCCAGCAGGCCCACCGCTTCGCCACGCCTTAACGAAAGGCTAACCGAACGCACCACGGGGCGCTTGTTGAAGCTCTTGCCGATGCGCGACACCACAAGCCCCTTGCCGCCTTCGACAAGGCGCAGGGACTCCGCGGATTCAGCCGTTTCGGTGCTTGCATCAGTCATCGCAAAAACCATGCCTGTTTGTGCTTAAGGAACCATGAAAGCGTGGTCATGAACTGGGCACTCCCGTCACTGGCTGTTGGGGATAAAGACGCCCTGCACACGGCCGCCCTGGGCGGGCGCGCCCGGCGCGCGGGCGCCGCCGCCCAGCATGGCCTGGCCGGTGACCAGATTGACGGTAAGCTGCGCGCCGCGCATCACGTCGCGGCCCTTTTTCAGCACCACATTGCCCGACATCACCACGGTGCGCGGCCCGACGTTATAGACCCCGCTCTCGCCGGTGGCGGTGCCGGACTTGGGCGAATCCACCACCACATTGCCGCTCGCCAGAACCTTGTCGGCCTTGCCGTCCACCGTGGTCATGCGGACCGAATTGGCGCGCAGCTTCATGTCGCCCTGGGCCACCACGACATTACCCTGCCAGGTACCGGTCTTGCCGTTGAGGTCGGCCTGAAAGGTGTCCGACGAGATGTTGATGGGGGCGTTGCTGGCGCTGGGCGCGACCGGCTTTTTGGCCTGGGCCTGTGTCTGCGTCTGGGCCTGCACGGGAAGCTGGCCGGTCAGGGCCAGCCCGGCGGCAAAAGCGAACAGGAAAGCGGCGGTGGTCTTCATTTGCTGGTTCCGGTGATGGTCATGCGGACATTGCCCGACAGGGTGAGAATGTTGGTGGCGCGGTCGGCATGGAAACGGTCGGCCCGCAGGGTGCCGTCCGGCCCCTGCCCCGTCACGGGATCGTGGCCATGCACCACGCTTTTCTTCAGGTCCATCGCGGCAGCTTTTGTGTGCAGCTCATAGCCGGTGTCGGTGAAGACTGAAATGCCGCCGCCCATTTCCAGCTTGCCCGCGCTCATGTCCACCATGCCGGTTCTGGCGCGGGCGTTGAGCCAGTTCTGCGCATCCAGCGCCAGGTCGGCCTCGATATTGGTCAGGGTCGCCTTCTTGGTGTTCTTCGCATCCTGCACTGCCTGGTCGGCGGTGATGACAAAGGGATGGCCCTTGTCGTCGGCCCCGGTCAGGCGCGGCTTGATCATGGCCAGGTCGTTCTCCACCCGGCCCATCGTCTCGTAGGAAAACTGGAGCGGACGCGGCTGGCGGGCGATGAAGAAAAAGGCCAGCACGGCGGCGATGATCAGGAAAGCGCCCAGCGACAGCACCTTTTTCATCACCACCACGAAACGGGAATAGCGATGGGCTTCCAGCGCGGTGGTGCGGATGCGGGCCGACCAGTCGTAACCTTCGCCCGATGCCGGGCCGGCGGCGCGTTCCGGTTTCGGCTCCGCCGCCATCATGCAAGCCCGGCCCGCAGGCAGTCATGGATGTGCAGCACGCCCAGCGGCACGGGCGATCCCTCGGCCAGCACGAAAAGCTGGGTGATCTTGCGCTCGGTCATCAGCGCCAGCGCCTCGGCGGCCAGATGTTCGGGATCGGCGACCTGCGGGCCGCGCGTCATCACATCCCGCGCCGTCATCTTCTCGATGCCTTCGGCATGGCGGCGGATGTCACCGTCGGTGACGATGCCGGCCAGCCCGCCCGCGGCATCCACCACGCCGACACAGCCCAACCGCCCGGAGGCCATGGTCAGCAGCACCTCGCGCATCGCGGCATCCTCGCGGCACAAGGGCAGTTCGTCACCGCCATGCATCAGGTCGCGCACCCGGATCAGGGCGCGGCCCAGGCTGCCGCCGGGATGAAAGTCGCGATACTGGTCGGGAGAAAAGCCCTTGCGCTCCATCAGCGCCACGGCCAGCGCATCGCCCAGCGACAGCATCATGGTGGTGGAGGTGGTGGGGGCAAGGCCCATCGGGCAGGCTTCGGGTGCGCGCGGCAGAACCAGCCTCACATCGGCGGATTTGATCAGCGTGGAATCCGGGTTCGCCCCGATGGCGATGATCGGAATGCGGAACCGCTTGGCATAGGTGATGAGGTCGGACAGTTCCGCCGTCTCGCCACCCCAGGACAGCAGCAGCAGCACATCCTGGCGCGTCACCGCGCCCATGTCGCCATGGCTGGCCTCGGCGGGATGGACGAAATAGGCGGGCGTGCCGGTGGAGGAAAAGGTAGCAGCGATCTTGCGCGCGACATGGCCGGACTTGCCCATGCCGCTGACGATCACCCGGCCGGTGGCCCCGGTCATGGCGTCAATCGCGCGCGTGAAATCGCCGTCCAACGCCGCCGCGAGGGTGGTCAGCGCCTCACTGGCGGTCGTCAGCACCCGGCGGGCGGCGGTGAGGTCGGCGTCTCCCGTCGCGGACGGAACAGGCTGGAGGCTGGCCTTGGCGGGCGTCATGTAAGCCTTTGTTTTTGCTGTGTAATAAGTCGCATGCGCCAACCAGCGCCCGGCCGGGCGGCATGGTTAAGCGAATTTCGTGCCAATTTTCGCGCGAAATGGCCGCCAGAGCAAGGCGGACCGGTTTTACGGCGCAAACAAGGGGATCGCCTCAAGGCGTGAGGAATTTTGCGGCGTGGAACACGAATGGACGCACCGCCCTCGCCGCTAAGCGGCTCAAAGCGGGGCCAGCTTTTCTAATTCGCGATGCTCATGAGAAAAGCTAGGCCAAAGACCCACGCCTAGTGGGCGAAGATGTCGGTGCCTTCCCACCCCGCCAGATCCAGCGCGGCGCGGGCGGGCAGGAAGTCGAAACAGGCCTGGGCCAGCCCGGTGCGGCCCTCGCGCGCCAGCATGGCGTCCAGCACCGTCTTGAGCTGGTGCAGGTGGGCAACGTCATTGGCGGCATAGGACAGCTGCTTTTCGGTCAGCTCCGGCGCGCCCCAGTCGGAGGATTGCTGTTCCTTGGACAGTTCCACGCCCAGCAACTCGCGCACCAGGTCCTTCAGCCCGTGCCGGTCGGTATAGGTGCGGACAAGCTTGGAGGCGATCTTGGTGCAATAGACCGGCTTGCAGTCCACGCCCAGATAGCGGCGGAACATGGCGATGTCGAAACGGGCGAAGTGGAACAGCTTGGTGACCGCCGGATCGGTCAGCATCTTCTTCAGGTTGGGCGCGGCATAGGAATCCGCCGCGAACTGCACCGCATGGCAGACGCCATCGCCCGACGACAGCTGCGCCAAGCATAGCCGGTCGCGGAACGGGTTCAGGCCCAGCGTCTCGGTATCGATGGCGACGACCGGACCCAGGTCCAGCCCGTCGGGCAAATCGTTCTGATAGAGCTTGATCTTCATGGTCGCTGAATAGCGCAGGCCCCGGTTAATTCCTAGAGTAGGCGCATGGAGGCCCTCTTCACGCCCCGCGACACTGGCCGGAACTGGCGCGGCATCGCCCGTTCCTGGCTGCTGGCGCTGGCGCTGCATGGCGCGGCGCTGCTGGCGGCGCTGTGGTACCTGGCGCACCGGCCCGTCCTGCCCCAAGCCGATTTCACCGCCCTGCCCGTGGACCTGGTGATCGGCGGCGCACTGATGCCCGGCAGCACAGCCGCACCGCCTGCGGCGCGGTTGCAGATTGCCCCGCCCCGGCCCGAGGCCGCGCCCAGCCGGGCCGGTGTCCGGCCCGACGGCAAACGCCCCGCACCGGACGCACTGGCGGCGCAACTGGCGCGGCTGGCCCAGGCGAAAAGCCCCGACCGTCCCCTGCCCAACGCCCAGGCCAGCGGCGCGCCGGATGGCGGCGGCACACCGGACGATGGCGCGGGCAATTATGCGCTGCGCGATTATATCCGGGCGCAGATCCTGCGCCGCTGGCTGCCCGACCTGTCACTGCCCGGCTCACGCGACCTGCCGGTGGCGGTACGGCTGCGCCTGTCGAAATCGGGCGTGATCGAGGAGGTGACGATCCTGGACCAGGCGCGCTTTCACACCGACCGCGCCTTCCGCAACATGGCGCT
>DASTMN010000141.1:0-2596 GCA_035714165.1 Rhizomicrobium sp. | reverse complement strand
CCCCGGCCGCGTCGTGGTCGGCGAGCACAAGCGCGGCGTCCTCTAAAGGACGCAGCCTGTGGCTTGCCCGCGGTACGCGCCCGGAACGTGGTGCGACTCCCGCGCGACCCAACGCGACGGAAACGCTTAAAGCTAAAAGCCTGGAACTTCGGTTCCGGGCTTTTTCTTTGGCGTTATTACCTTTGACAAACCCAGCCCCAAGATATGGCTACCGGGGACATTCCTTGGCTGCCCGTTTCAGGGGAGGCGCTGAATCGAAGTACCAAGCCTCTCCCATCGCGTTGGGGGCATAGACGTTGATAATGTTGGCGCGGGCCATGGCCGCCCTCAGTTGAGGGGTGAGGGCAATTCGACCCTCTAGCTGCCCTCGGTCGAACCTGACGGCCAACTCATGTTCCCGCTCATCAAGAATGAGCGTGATGGGGTCGCCGGGCTTCAGCTTGACCTCGCCATCCCCAATGTAGCGCATAACCAAAGTACCGCGCGCGCATGACACCTTAAAGAGGCCTATGTCATACGGCGCGGCAAGGGTTGGTTGGGAAACTGGCCCCGAGATTGCGGCCAGCACAGCAACCCGAACAGGCAGCGCAAATCTCATTTCCTTGTCTTATCCGCTGGCGCTGCCTTCGCCAGTTCCCCAGCTTGGCGTCAAAGCGCGCCTTGTCGTCGTCGCACGCAAGACGCCTGGCGACGTGAGTCCGGTGGAAGGTCATTGAATCCCGCTCTTGATCTCCGTCCAGGCCGAAATCAGCTTGTCCTTGTCCTTCAGGCGGCGCTGGAAAGTGCCGTGTTTCAGGAAGGTTTCCAGGTCGCGGGGAATCTGCAGCGCCTCGAACACCGAATCGGGCACCTGTTTCATCGCCTCGGTGTTGGCGGGTTCGTCACCGATATGCTCCACCGTATAGACCGAGGCCGCGTCGCTGAGCGAGGAATCGATCAGCGCCAGCGCCTTGTCCTCATTCCTTGTGTCCGCATGCAGTGTCAGGCCGCAGACATAGGTGAACATGCCGCCCGGCGGCTCCAGATAGGCCACCGGCCTGTTCTCGCGGCGCAGGGCGGCAAAGGTGGTGCGCCAGCTCATCGCCGCCACCAGCTCGCCGCTGGCCAGGCCCTGGGCCAGGGCGGTGTCGTCGCTGGAGACGAAGCGCAGCTGCGGCACCAGTTCTTTCAGCCTGGCCTGGACCTTCCGCCAGTCGGCCTCGGACATAGTGTAGGCGTCCACGCCGATCATCTTCGCAATGAAAGGCACTACATCGTCCACCCCGTCCAGCACCGAGACGCGGCCCTTGTATTTGGGATCGAACAGGATCTCCCAGCTTTGCGACTTGGCATATTCCGGGGCCAGGTCGGTGCGGATGGTCAGCGAGGTGTTGCCCCAGTAATGCGGCACGAACCACACCTTGCCCGGTCCCGCCGAGATGCCCGGCAGGTTGCGCAGCGTGGGTGACAGCTTCTTCCAGTTCTTGAGCCGGCTGACCTCGATCGGTTTCAGCAGCCCGGCTTCCTTCCAGCGCGGAAACTCGTAATAGCAGGGCCCCATCACATCGGGCCTGAAGCCCGCGCGCATCTTGGCGAAGGCCTCATCCTCGTCGGCGAAGATGGTGATGGCGGGTTTCTCGCCCGTCGCCGCCTCATAGTCCTTGAGGAAGGGCGCATCCATGTAATCCTGCCACTGGAACAGCGTGACCGGACCCGATGCCGGAGCGCCGCCGCCGCGCAGGGCCAGATAGCCGCCCACGCCCAGCATCAGCACGGCGGCAACGCCGCCCAGCAGCCAGCCTGTTTTCATGGCATCCGCCCCAAAAGCCCCGGCGAAAGGTTAGACGCCGTTTCCCGCGCACCGCAAGGCGCGCCTGGGTGTCAGAGGCCCGGCATCGGCATGTTCGCCATCCAGCTCGGCTGGGGCGGGGCGCCAAAGCCCAGGGTGACGTTCAGCCCGGCGCTGGTCTGGCGGCCGGTCATGCCTTGCGTGGAGGTGACGGCGGCGTGGCGGATGCCCAGCGCCACATCCACGCCCGCGGCGGGCATGTAGTGCAGTTCCAGACCTGCCAGCAGGCCGTCGCTGGCATAGCGGTCCGAGATATAGCCGCCATAGGCGTTGAACCAGAGGCCCTGCCAGGGCGTGCTGGACAGGCCCAGCGTGACGGCGTGGGTTTCGATGTTGCGGATGCCCAGCGGCACATAGGGGCTGGGCGCGGCGCCGGTGCGGGTGTCGTAGCCGATGCGGTATTCGCCATGCCCGTCATAGGAGACGCCCGCCAGCAGGCCGCCCCAGATGTCGGTGTTCCAGCGCAGGTTGCCGTCCCAGCCGGCAGTGCGCGCTACATCGGCATCGCCGCGGATGCCGTAACGGGTGTAGTTGCCCGACAGCCCGCCCCAGAAACCATAGCCGATCTGGTGGGCGAAGCCGGCCACCACCTTGTCGGTTGTGCCGCGATTCCACACGGCGGTGGGGGTGTCGAGATAGGGCGTGTGATAGTCCAGCCGCAGATAGGCGAAGCCGTTGGGGTCACCGGAATAGAGGCTGAAACGGCCGCCGGTGACATTGTTGCCTTCGGAGGCTTCCAGCCGCACCTCGCTGTCGCGGCCCAGTTCC
>DASTMN010000140.1:0-7328 GCA_035714165.1 Rhizomicrobium sp. | reverse complement strand
TGGGCATCTGTGTCGGCATGCAGCTTCTGGCGACGGTGGGGCGCGAGTTCGGCAGCCATGCCGGGCTGGGCTGGATCGCGGGCGAAGTCGTAAAGATCGCGCCTTCTGATGCGGCGCTGAAGATTCCGCATATGGGCTGGAACGCGCTGTCCATCGTGCAGCCGCATCCGCTGCTGAACGGCATCGCGGACGGCGCGGACGTCTATTTCGTCCATAGCTATCACATGCAGCCTGCCCTGCCCGAAGACCTGATCGCCACCACCGATTATGGCGGCCCCCTCACCGCCGTGATCGGCAACGAGAATATCGCGGGCACCCAGTTCCATCCCGAAAAGAGCCAGGCCGCCGGTCTGACGCTGCTGCAGAACTTCCTGGCCTGGCGTCCCTAGAGAAACACCATGATCATTTTTCCCGCGATTGACCTGAAGGACGGCGTCTGCGTCCGCCTGAAAAAAGGCGTGATGGAAGACGCCACCGTGTTCAACACCGATCCTGCCGCGCAGGCGCGCGCCTTCGCGGCGCAGGGCTTCCGCTGGCTGCATTGCGTGGACCTGAACGGGGCGTTTGCGGGCCACAGCGCCAATGCCGACGCGATCCGCGCCATCCGCGCCGCGATAGACCTGCCCATTCAACTGGGCGGCGGCATCCGCGACATGGCGGCGGTGGAAGGCTGGCTGGCGGCGGGCATCACCCGCGTGATCCTGGGCACGGCCGCCCTCACCGATCCGCAATTCGTCAAGGATGCGGCCCGCGCCTTTCCCGGCAGGATCGTGGTCGGGGCCGACGCCAAGGGCGGACGGATCGCCACACAGGGCTGGGCCGAAGTGTCGGAGCTGACGCCGGTGGAACTGGGCAAGCGCTTCGAGGATGCGGGCGTGGCCGCCATCCTGTTCACCGATATTGACGGCGACGGCCTGCTGAAGGGCGTGAATGTCGCCGCCACCGCCGCGCTGGCCCGCGACCTGTCCATTCCGGTGATCGCCTCGGGCGGCGTCGGCTCCATCGCCGACATCGACAATCTGATCGCGGCGAACCAGCCGGGCATCGAAGGGGTGGTGGTGGGCCGGGCGCTGTATGACGGGCGCATCGATGTGGCCGAGGCGCTGAAAAAGACCGCCTGATTCCTTGAGGCCCCCTGCCCGGCCTCAGCCCCGACTGAGACGGCGCACGATCTCGTCCAGCTGCTCCAGGCTGGCATAGGCGATCTTCACCTCGCCCGAATCCCCGTTCTTGCCCGGCTTGTGGCTGATCTGGACCTTCAGACCCAGCGCATTGGACACATTCTTTTCCAGCGCGGTGATGTTGGGATCGCGCGGCGCTGTCTTGCCGGACGTCTTCTTCGCCGCCGCATGACGCGCCTCGGCCTGGCGCACATTCAGATGGCCTTCGATCAGGTCGCGCGCCGCGCTTTCCGGATCGTCCATGGTCAGCAGCGTGCGGGCATGTCCGGGCGTCAGCTTGCCCTCGCGCAGCCAGGCCTGCACCTGCGGCGGCAGGTTCAGCAGCCGGATGGTGTTGGCGACATGGCTGCGGCTTTTGCCGACATGGCTGGCGACTTCGTCCTGCGTGCGGCTGAACGGCTTTTCCATCAGCTGGCGATAGGCGGCGGCCTCTTCCAGCGCATTGAGATCGGCGCGCTGTACATTCTCGATGATCGCCAGTTCCAGCGCTTCGCTGTCCGGCATCTCGCGCACCAGCACCGGCACGTCGTGCAGCTTGGCAAGCTGGGAGGCGCGCCAGCGCCGTTCGCCCGCCACGATCTCATAGCGGTCCGGCCCGATGGGCCGCACCAGGATGGGCGACAGCACGCCCTTTTCCTTGATCGAGGCGGCAAGGTCGGCCAGCGGCTGTTCGTCGAAACTCTTGCGCGGCTGGTATTTGCCCGGCTGCAGGAAGGCGACGGGCAGGGTGCGGATGTCCTTCTTGGCGACGGGTTCGCCTTTTACGGCGGCGACTTCATCGCCGATCAGCGCGGACAGGCCGCGGCCCAGGCCGCGCGGACGTTCGTGATTGGGAGGTGTCATGCGGCCCGCAGTCTTTCACGCTGAATCAGTTCGCCCGCGAGCTTGATGTAAGCCTGGCTGCCCGGACAGCGCAGGTCATACACCAGCGCAGGCACGCCATGCGAGGGCGCTTCGGAGATGCGCACATTGCGCGGGATCACGGTGGCATAGACCTTTTCGCCCAGCGTCTCGCGCACATCGGCGGCCACCTGATCCGACAGCTTGTTGCGCTTGTCGAACATGGTCAGGACGATGCCCTGCATTTCCAGCGACGGGTTCAGCCGGTCGCGCACCAGCTCGATGGTTTTCATCAGCTGCGACAGGCCCTCCAGCGCGAAGAATTCGCATTGCAGCGGCACCAGCACCGCATCAGCCGCCGCCATCGCGTTCAGGGTCAGCAGGGTGAGGGACGGGGGACAGTCGATCAGGACATAGGAAAAGGTGTTTTGTCCGTGTGCGGAATATTCCTCCAGCGCGTCTTTCAGGATGAAGTTGCGCCGGGGCATGTCGGCCAGTTCCAGCTCGGCGCCCGACAGGTCCACCGTGGCGGGGACCAGCGACAGGCCGGGAATGCGGGTGGGCACGATGGCCTCGGCCAGCGGCGACTGGCCGGTCAGCACTTCATAGGTGGTGATGCCCCGGTCCTGGCGGTGGATGCCCAGCCCGGTGGAGGCGTTGCCCTGCGGATCAATGTCGATCACCAGGGTCGGCTCGCCCACCGCCGCCAGCGCCGTGCCCAGATTGATGGCGGTGGTGGTCTTACCGACGCCGCCCTTCTGGTTGGCGACGACCAGAACCCTTGGCTTTTGCGGCGGCGTTTGGGGAGGCGACATGGCGGGAACCCAGCTTTTTCACGGTCACTATAGCACCCGATGGGTCGGTCGCGCTCGGAGTCTGTGTGACCTCCATTTTCCAATATTTAGTGGCTTCGGTCAATTCTGACCCCACACTTTGGCCCTTCAGAAAAAGGCAAACACTGTTCGGTCCCATGAACCGATGGGCATAGTCCAAGAGCAGGGGCAGGGGGGCACAGGCCCGCGCCGTCACCACATCGAAAGGCTGAGGGGACAGGTCTTCCATCCGGGCGTTGCGGATAGTGACGGCCACGCCCATCTTCTCGGCCGCCGCCGCCAGGAAGGCGCATTTCTTGGCCGTGGCCTCGTGCAGGGTCACCGCCACCCGGTCCCGGAGCAGGGCAGCCAGGACCAGCCCCGGAAAGCCAGCCCCGGACCCCAGGTCGGCCAGGCTGCGGGCCGTTTCGGGCACAAAGGGCAGGAGCTGGGCGCTGTCCCATATATGCCGCCGCCACAGGTAGGGCAGGGTGCTGCGGGCCACCAGATTGTGGCGGGCATTCCACTCCGTCAGAAGGTCGGCATAGGCCTCAAGCCGGGCCAATGTTTCACGTGAAACATTCAGATGGGCGGCGAACTCCGCCGGGCCAAACGGATTTCCAGGCTCAGGCATGCGCGCTGGCCGCTTTTGGCGCGCCTTTGACATGCGCCAGGATCAGGGTGAGAGCGGCGGCCGTCACGCCTTCGATCCGGGCGGCCTGGCCCAGGGTGGCTGGGCGGATATGTTCCAGCTTCTGCCGGACCTCGTTGGACAGGCCGACCACGGCGCCATAATCCAGCCCGGCGGGCAGGGCGCGGCTTTCGTCGCGGCGGAATGCGATGATGTCCGCATCCTGCCGGTCCAGATATCCGGCATAGCGGGCATCAATTTCGAGCTGTTCGACAATATCGGGCGCAAAAGACGCCAGTTCCGGCCAGATCCGGGCCAGAACAGGGAACTCGGTCAGGCTCAGAAGCTCCAATCCGGTCCGCCGCACCCCGTCCAGGCGGATGGCGAGGCCGTGCTTGGCCGCCTCGTTGGGGGTGAGGGACAGGGAACCCAGTGTTTTACGTGAAACATCCAGCTGTTCCTGTTTCACGTGAAACATCTCGGCCCGCGCCCGGCCCACTAGGCCGCCAGCTTCTCCCAATCCCGTCAGGCGCTGGTCGGCATTGTCGGCCCGCAGGGTGAGGCGATATTCGGCCCGGCTGGTGAACATACGATAGGGTTCCGACACGCCCTTGGTCACCAGATCGTCCAGCATCACCCCGATATAGGCCTGTGACCTATCCAGTATGAGAGGCGCGGTTCCACCGGCGGCGCGGGCGGCGTTCCACCCGGCCATCAGCCCCTGGGCGGCGGCTTCCTCATAGCCGGTGGTGCCGTTGATCTGGCCGGCCAGATACAGGCCCGGAAGCACCTTGACCTCCAGCGCGGGGGTCAGTTCGCGGGGGTCCACATAATCATATTCGATGGCATAGCCGGGCCGCAGGACCGTCACCTTTTCCAGCCCCGGAATGGTCGCCAAAAGCGCGATCTGGACATCCTGGGGCAGGGAGGTGGAAATGCCGTTGGGATAAATAGTGTTGTCGTTAAGTCCTTCCGGCTCCAGGAAAATCTGGTGCGACTCCCGGTCGGCGAAGCGGCTGACCTTGTCCTCGATGGACGGGCAATAGCGCGGGCCGGTGGAGGCGATCTGGCCGGAATACATCGGGGCGCGGTGCAGGTTGGCCCGGATGATCGCATGGGTGGACAGGGTGGTGCGGGTGATGCCGCAGGCGATCTGCGGCGTGGTGATCGCACGGGTCATAAAGGAGAAGGGCGAGGGCGGGTCGTCGCCCTGCTGCATGTCAAGCGCCGCCCAGTCGATCGTGCGGCCATCCAGCCGGGGCGGGGTGCCGGTCTTCAGCCGCCCCATCCGCAGGCCCAGGCCATACAGAGTCTTCGAAAGGCCGATGGAGGGCGGCTCGGTTCCGTCGCTTATGTGAAGGCCTATCGCTTCGCTGCTTGAGGCCGCCTTCATGCGTCCGGCGGGAATCTGCGTCTCACCGATATGGATCAGGCCATTGAGGAAGGTGCCGGTGGTCAGCACCACCCGCGCCGCGGCGATCTCGGCCCCGTCGGCGCAGCGCACGCCGCAGACCATCCCGTCCTTGAAAATCAGGTCTTCGGCGCTGGCGGCGCGGATGTCCAGATTGGGCGTGGCGCGCAGCAGTGCCTGCATCGCCGCGCGGTACAGGGCGCGGTCGGCCTGGGCGCGCGGCCCGCGCACCGCCGGACCCTTGCGCCGGTTCAGCAGCCGGAACTGGATGCCCGCCGCATCGGCGGCCTTGCCCATCAGCCCGTCCAGCGCATCCACCTCGCGCACCAGATGGCCCTTGCCCACCCCGCCAATGGCGGGATTGCAGGACATCTCCCCCAGCGTCTCCAGGGCGTGGGTCAGAAGGAGCGTCCGCGCGCCAAAGCGGGCGGACGCGGCGGCCGCCTCGCAGCCCGCATGCCCGCCACCGATCACAATGACATCGTAGGTCGTGCCCATTGGCGGTCACATACGCGCCGAACCGGCTGTGGACAAGTTCATCCTGCGCGGGGCCGCGCCTCACTTGCCGATGCAGAAATCGCGGAAGACAAAATCCAGCAGTTCTTCCACGTCCACCCGGCCGGTGATGCGGCCGATGGCGCGCATGGCCAGCCGCAGATCCTCGGCCAGCAGTTCGGGCTGATCCGCAGGCGCGTCCAGGCCCGCGCGCAGATGCGCCAGCGCTTCGGCCAGGGCATGGCGATGTCGTGGCCGAGTCAACAGCGGCGCATCGCCGCCCGCGTCCAGACGCCTCCGCACCGCGTCCGTCAGTACACGGATCAAGTCCGGCACCCCTTCACCCGTCTTCAGGGAAATGCCCATTTCACCGGGCTTTTCCGCCACCCTGCGAAGATCGCGCTTGTTCCACACCACCAAATCGGGCGCGGTCATGACGTCCGGCAAACCGGCGCGCGGATCGGCGGCGCTGCCGTCCAGCAGTAGCAGGGTCATGCCGCCCCCGGCATGGGCCAGCGCCCGGCGCACGCCTTCGGCCTCGATGGCGTCCTGCGTGTGGCGCACCCCGGCGGTATCGGCCACCTGCACCAGATAGCCGCCCAGGTCGAGCCGCACCTCGATGATGTCGCGGGTGGTGCCGGGCGTGTCCGACACGATGGCGGCCTCGCGCCGCGCCAGCAGGTTCAGGAGAGAGGACTTGCCCGCATTGGGCGGCCCCAGGATGGTCAGGCGCAGGCCCTCGCGCAGGCTTTCGCCCCGCGCCCCATCGTCCAGATGCTGCGCGATTTGCTGCGCAACATGATCCGCGGCATGGCGGGCGGCGGCGAACTCCGCATCGCCCACCCCGTCATCGGAAAAATCGATCGCCGCCTCGGCCCGGCCCAGCGCCGCGATCAGGCGGGCGCGCCAGCCTTCGTACAGATCGGCCAGCGCACCGTCATGCTGGCGCAGGGCCTGGGCCAGCTGGGCCGGGGTTTCGGCATCCACCAGGTCGGCAATGGCCTCGGCCCGGGTCAGGTCCAGCCTGCCATTCTCCACAGCCCGGCGGCTGAACTCGCCCGGCTCGGCGGGACGGCAGGACAGCCCAGCCAGCGCCGCGAACAGGGCCTCGCGCACCGCACGGCCGCCATGAATATGAAACTCCGCCGTGTCCTCGCCGGTGAAACTGGCCGGGCCGGGCAGCCAGAGCAGCAGGGCGCGGTCTATTTCGGTTCCGGCTTGCGGATCGGCCAGCCGCCGCAGCACCGCGCGGCGGGGCGGGGGCAGGGGGCCGCAAAGGGCCATGACCACCTGGGCCGACCGGGGGCCGGACAGGCGCACCACCGCGACGCCGCCCCGGCCGGGCGCGCTGGACAGGGCAAAAATCGTGTCGGGCACCGCTAGCGGCCGTCCTTCCCGGCCATCAGGGCGGCGCTGTCCCACATCAGTTTCTGGAACTTCTGGAAGGCCTCGGCGCCTCCCTCATATCCCGGATAAAGCGGCATCCAGGCCTTCATCATGCCTTCGGGATCGCCCGCATCGAAGGCCGCCTTCATGCGGGCCTGCATCTCCTCCATCATCTTCTGCTGCAGGGGGGCCACGTCGGGCAGGCCCATGAAGGCACGGGCCTCCTGCGGGGTCATGTCTATGGTGATGTTCACCTTCATCGGACGCCTTTCCGCCGGGCTTTGAGCCCACAGCCTTTCAGGGTAATAAACCCCGCCCCAAAAACATCATAGAAGCGGGCCGCCGGGAAGCCGGAGCCCGCCCCATTTGGAAAATCGGATCATGAGCCTGAAGACCGCCAACAGTCCCTTCCTTCGTGCCCACCAGGACAATCCGGTGGCCTGGCGCGTCTGGGGCGACGCCGCGCTGGCGGAAGCCAAGGCCCAGGACAAGCCCATCCTGCTCTCGCTGGGGCTGCATTCCTCGGCCCTGTGCCACCGCATGAACAAGGAAAGCTTTTCCGACGCGGAAAC
>DASTMN010000139.1:0-32085 GCA_035714165.1 Rhizomicrobium sp. | reverse complement strand
CCCGATGAAACCCTGAAGGCGGGCAGCAACCACCTGCGGGGTACGATCGCCGAAGGGCTGCTGGACGATATCAGCGCGGGCGTCACCTTTCCCGACCAGAAGCTGCTCAAGTTTCACGGCATGTACCAGCAGGACGACCGCGACCTGCGCGACGAACGCCGCCGCCAGAAGCTGGAACCGGCCTATCAGTTCATGGTCCGGGTGCGGCTGCCCGGCGGGGTCTGCACCCCGGCGCAATGGATCAAGCTGGACAGGCTGGCGCGCGCGCATGGCGGCGAAACCCTGCGCCTGACCACGCGCCAGACTTTTCAGTTCCACTGGATTCTCAAGCGCGATCTCAAGGCCACGATTCAGGGGCTGCATGAAGCGCTGCTCGATACCGTGGCGGCCTGCGGCGACGATACGCGCGGGGTGATGTGCGCGGTCAATCCGGCGCTGTCCGGCCTGCATGCCGAGGTCTACAATATGGCCCGCGACGCCAGCAACCATGCCACCTGGAAGTCCGGCGCCTATCACGAAATCTGGTATGGCGAGAAGAAGGTCGCCTTTTCGGAGGGCGAAGAACCCTTTTACGGCGATACTTATATGCCGCGAAAGTTCAAGATCGGCTTCGCGGTCCCGCCCAGCAACGACATAGATGTCTATACCCAGGATCTGGGCTTCATCGCCGTCGTCAAAGGCCACAAGCTGGAAGGCTTCAATGTCGCCATCGGCGGCAGCATGGGCCGGACCGACGGAAAGCCGGAGACCTATCCGCGGCTGGCCTCGGTGATCGGCTTTATCCCCGCCGCCAAAGTAATCCAGACGATTGACGCGGTGATGAGCGTGCAGCGCGATTATGGCGACCGCAAGGATCGCGCCCATGCCCGTTTCAAGTACACCATTGACGACAAGGGGCTGGACTGGATCAAGGCCGAGATCGAAAACCGGCTGGGCTTTGCGTTCGAACCGGCCCGCACCGTTGCCTTCACCTCCAATGGCGATGTGCTGGGCTGGTCGGAATCGGAAAGCGGCCGTTCGCAATTCACCCTGTTCATCGAGAATGGCCGCATCGCCAATCATCCGGGCCTGGCCCTGATGGACGCGCTTCTGACCATCGCCCGGATGCATGACGGCACCTTCCGCCTGACGCCCAACCAGAATCTGGCCATCGCCGATGTCAGCCGCCAGCAGCGGCCGGTGATCCAGGCGTTGCTGGAGGAATACGGCCTGGAAGGGCAGGGCGGGGCGAGCGCGGTGCGCCGCAATGCGATGGCCTGCGTGGCGCTGCCGACCTGCGGCCTGGCGATGGCGGAAAGCGAGCGCTACCTGCCGGGGCTTCTTTCCAAGATCGAAATGCTGCTGGCCAAGCACAATCTGATGGAGACACCCATCACGCTCAGAATGACCGGCTGCCCCAATGGCTGTTCCCGGCCCTATAACGCCGAGATCGGTTTCACCGGGCGCGCGCCGGGAAAATACAATCTCTATATCGGCGGCGGCTTTCACGGCGAACGCCTCAACAAGCTTTACCGGGAGAATATCGGCGAGGCGGCGATCCTGTCGGCGCTGGATGATCTGCTGGGCCAGTATGCGCTGGGCCGCAGGCCGGGCGAGCATTTCGGGGATTTCGTCATTCGGGCCGGAATCGTCCCGGAAGTGACCGAAGGACGACACTTCAACGACTAACCCCTCTTTTGAAGGAGACATGCCATGGCCTTGCAACTCGGACAGACCGCGCCGGACTTCACCCAGGACAGCACCGAAGGACCGATCAGCTTCCACAAATGGCTGGGCGGCTCCTGGGGCATCCTGTTCAGCCATCCCAAGGATTTCACGCCGGTCTGCACCACCGAACTGGGCGAAGTGGCGCGGCTGGGGCCGGAATGGGCCAAACGCGGCGTCAAAGTGATCGCGCTGTCGGTGGACCCGGTGGACTCCCACAAGGGCTGGATCGGTGACATCAGCGAGACCCAGGGCTGCGGGCCGGTCAACTATCCCATCATCGCCGATGCCGACAGGAAAGTGTCGAACCTGTATGACATGATCCATCCGGAAGCCGAGCCGACCCTGACCGTGCGCGCGGTCTATGTGATTGACCCGAACCGGAAGATCCGGCTGATCCTCACCTATCCGCCCAGCGCCGGACGCAATTTCCAGGAAATCCTGCGGACCATCGACAGCCTGCAACTGACCGACCGGCAGAAGGTGGCGACGCCAGTGAACTGGAAGCAGGGCGATCCGGCGATCATCGTGCCCAGCCTGTCGGACGAACAGGCCAGGGCGCTGTTCCCGCAGGGCTGGAAGACGGTCAAGCCCTATCTGCGGATCGTCGAGCTGCCCAAATAGAAAACCAGACAGAAAGGTGTCCGGGATGGCGGATAAGGTGGGTGGCGAACAGGCGCCCGAAACGGTCGCGGCGGCCAACGGCATTGGCGGCGAAAACGGATTCGGCGCGGTCGCGCCCCCCATCTATCTGTCCAGCACCTTCGTCTTTCCGGGGTTCGAGCAGCCGGGGCGGTATGAATACAGCCGCACCGACAATCCGACCCGCGCCATGCTGGCCGATACGCTGGCCAGGCTCGAAGGCGGGGCGGGTGCGGTGGTGGCCGCGTCCGGCCTAGCCGCGCTGGACCTGATCCTGGCGCGCCTGCGGCGCGACGACCCTGTTCTGGCGCCGCATGATTGCTATGCCGGAACCGCCCGGTTGCTGGACGCGCATGCGGAGCGCGGCCATTTCACGGTGGAATATGTGGACCAGTCCAACGAACAGCGCATGGAATGGGCGCTCCGCAATTCTCCGGCGCTAGTCCTGATCGAGACGCCCAGCAATCCCCTGATGCGGATCGTCGACATCGCCCATGTCTGCGAACGCGCCCATGCGGCGGGCGCCAGGGTGGTGGTGGACAATACCTTCCTGTCGCCCGCGTTGCAGCAGCCCCTGGCGCTAGGCGCGGACTATGTCGTGCATTCGACCACCAAATATCTCAACGGGCATTCCGATGTGGTGGGCGGCGCGGTGATCGCCAAAACGGGCGAGGACGCCCAGGCGTTGGCGCACTGGGCCAATGTCACGGGCGTGATCGGTGCGCCCTTCGACTCCTATATGACGCTGCGCGGCGTCCGGACGCTGTTTCCCCGCATGGAACGGCAGCAGCGCAGCGCGGGCGTCGTTGCCGCGTTCCTCAAAACCCATCCCGCCGTCGAGGCGGTCTATTATCCCGGCCTGCCGGACCATCCCGGCCATGACATCGCGGCCCGCCAGCAGCGCGGTTTCGGCGCGATGCTGAGTTTTACGCTGGCGGGCGGCCGCGAAGCGGTCCGTGCCTTTGTGGAGGCGCTGCGCATTTTCAACCTCGCCGAATCCCTGGGCGGCATCGAAAGCCTGGTCGCGCACCCCAAAACGATGACCCACGCCTATCTGGGGCCGGACGCGATGGCGGCGGCGGGCATCACGGACGGACTGTTGCGGCTGTCGATCGGACTGGAAGACCAGGACGATCTTGTCCGTGACTTGGACCAAGCCTTTCAGGCGCTGGCGCGGCGCTGACGCACACCCGGCATGTGTTGGCGGGATAACTCCTAACATATTGAAATATCAGTGGTTGCTTGCTGTCCCGGCCCCTTGGGCGGGCAGGTACGCGCGCTAATACCTCTTAAACTCTATTGACTAGGTAGGAATTATAGGGATTCATGCCCCGATATCGCCGGAAGCAACCGGCGAAAGCAATTCCGGTCCCGTGAACGGACCTTTTTGAAGGGGTATTCCGAATGAACCGCAGTTTCCGGGTGCGAGGCCATCTGCTGGCGGCCACCGCGCTTTTCCCACTCTCTATTTCTGTCCTGGCGATACCGGCCCTGGCCGCGCCCACCGCCGATGCGCCCGCCGCGCTGGTGGAAGCCGCCGCCGCCGACAGGCCAGTGGTGCTGGCGCAGGCCGACGCGGCCCGCCCGGCCAACAGCTATACCCAGGTGGCGCAGCTCCAGACCGAAACCGTCACGGTCAACGCCCGCCGCGTGGACGAGGATCTGCAGAAGGTGCCGGTCGCCATCTCCGTCGTCTCGGCCAACCAGATCGCGGAAACCGGCGCCTACAACATCAGCCGCATCACCCAGCTTCAGCCCAGCCTGCAATTCTATTCCCAGAACCCCCGCAACACCTCGGTCAACATCCGCGGCATCGGCGCGCCGCTGGGCCTGACCAATGACGGCATCGAGCAGGGTGTCGGCATCTATGTGGACCAGGTCTATTACAACCGCATCGCCTCCGCGACGCTCGACCTGGTGGATGTGGAGCAGGTGGAAGTGCTGCGCGGGCCGCAGGGCACGCTGTACGGCAAGAACACCACGGCCGGCGCCATCAACATCCGCACCCGCGCCCCCAGCTTCGAACTGGAGACGCATGGCGAATTCTCGATCGGCAATTATGACTTCAAGCAGGCGAAGGCTTCGATTTCCGGCCCGATCTCCAACGATATCGCCTTCCGCGTCAGCGCGGCGACCACCACCCGCCGCGGCACGGTCTACAACGCCGCCTCCCATAGCTGGATCAACGGCCAGGACAATCTGGGCCTGCGCGGCACGGTGCTGTGGAACGCCAACAAGGACCTGAAGATCACGGTGGCGGCCGACTATAACGTGCAGGACGCCAGTTGCTGCGCCCAGTATTATGCCAGTGTCGGCACCACCCAGCGCCCGCTGAACCGCCAGTATGCCTCGCTGGCTGCGGCGCAGAATTATCGCGTGCCCAGCACCAATCCGTTCGATCGCATCACCGACATTGACGCCCCGCTGAGCGCCCGCAACGAGGTGGGCGGCGCTTCGGTGCTGGCCGAATGGAATGTGGGCGGCGGCACGCTGACCTCGGTTTCATCCTGGCGCTATTGGGACTGGGGACCGAAGAACGACCGCGACTTCACCGGCCTGGCGATCACGCCCCAGTCGCAGAACCCGACCAAGCAGAACCAGTTCTCGCAGGAAATCCGCTATGCCTATCAGGCGGAACGCTACGACTTCGTGGCCGGCGTGTTCGGCTTCCATCAGCAGATTCACACCACCGGCACCGAAAGCCAGGGACCGGCGGCCAGCCGCTGGACGCTGAATCCCGGCAATGTCCCGGTGGGCGCGCCCGGATGCGCCACGCCCACCACGCGCGCCTGCAACCCGGCGGTTCTCAACGGCCTGACGGCGTCCAACGACATCGTGCTACGCAACACCAGCGTCGCGCTGTTCGGCAAGCTGAACTACAAGGTGACGGACAAGCTGACTGTCTCGCCGGGCATCCGCTTCAACTATGACCAGAAGTCCGGCTATTACAGCTCGGTGGTGACCGGCACCGCGTCCGACGGCACGCGCCAGCTTGTGCTGTTCAGCGGACCTTACGCCAACGATCCGTGGATCGCGGACCAGCGCGGGGTGCGCGCGCCGCAATATTATGCGCCCACCCTGGCCAAGTCGAATGTCTCCTACGACCTGAACGTGTCCTATCAGCTCGAGGAGAACCTGCTGGCCTATGCCACCTATGCCAAGGCCTACAAGAGCGGCGGCATCAACCTGAATGGCGTTCCGGCCGATGCCGCGGGCGTGCCCATCCTGGCCGCAGGCAAGATCAAGCCGGAAGATGTGAACCATTACGAAACCGGCCTGAAGTCGCAATTCCTGGAGGGCCGGGCGACCCTGAACCTCACCGGCTTCTGGACCGAGATCAAGAACTACCAGGCCAACGTCAACAACGGCGCCCTGGGCCTGGTGCGCGGCTATCTGGCCAATGCGGGCAAGGTGCGGGTGCGTGGCTTTGAAGCCGAGTTCTCGATCCTGCCGACAGATTGGTCCTCGGCCTATATCAGCGGCACGTATAACGATCACAGCTATGTGCGGTTCGTGGATGCGCCGTGCCCGCCGGAACTGTCGGGCGGCACCACCGTCAGCGGTTCGCAGGTGCCCGGCGCGGCGGGTGTGCCCGGTGCGCTCAGCCCGGCCAACTGCAACATCTCCGGCCAGTGGCTGCCCGGCATTTCCAACTGGGCCTTCTCCTGGGGCGGCGAGGCGCATGCGCCTGCCAGCTTCGCGGGCAAGGATGGCGATGTGTACTTCGGCTATGACGCCAGCTTCCGCTCCAAGTTCTCGTCGAACGCGTCGCGCTCGGCCTATACGGATGTGGACGGCTATGCGCTGCACAACTTCCGCATCGGCTTCCGTACCCATGGCGGCCTGGACCTGTCGCTGTGGCTCCGCAACGCCTTCGACCAGAACTATTTCGAACAGTTGACGGTCACGCCCGGCAATACGGGCCTGATCGCGGGCCAGCCGGGGGACCCGCGCACCTTCGGCACCACCCTGCGGTATCGCTTCTAGATGGCGCAAATATCCCCGGCGGCATTGGCCGCCGGGGATTTTCGGCATCAGGCGCCGTCACAGGCCGCGGCGTCTGGCTTCCAGCGTCGCCTGGGCGCGGTTCGAGATGCTGAGTTTGGAATAGATGGTCCGCACATAGGTCGAAACCGTCTGCGGCGACAGGCCCAGGCGTTGCGCGGCTTCCGCCACGGTGAAACCCTTGCCCAGCAGCGACAGGACATCGGTTTCGCGCGGTGATAGCGGCTGCTGATGCCGCAACGCGGAGGCCGGAACACTTTGCTCCGCCGTTTCGCGGAAATGCGCCAGGATGCGATGCGCGATGGAAGGCGACATGGCCGGTTCGCCCGCCGCCGCCCGCCGCAGATAACCCTGCAGCACATCGGCTTCGTCGCCCTTGAGCAGATAGCCCCTGGCGCCGGCGGCGATGGCTTCCATCAGGTGGGCGTCATCGTCATACATGGTGGCGACCAGCGGCAGCGTATCGGGCCAGCAGGCGGCGATCTCGCGTACCAGTTCGATGCCCGAACCGTCCGGCAGGTTGATGTCGATCACCGCCATCCAGGGCGGCGGGCAATCGTGCCGCTCGCGGAAGGCCGCCAGTTGACTGAAGGCGTCGGAAAGAGTGCCGCAGGCCGCGATTTCAGAATCGGGGAAGGCCTTGCCCAATATCCCCGCAAGCCATTGCCGGGTTCGGGCCTGATCCTCCACCAGCAGGATCGCGCGCGGGCGTGGATTGTCCGGTGTCGCCGTCATGACGGTACAATGGCCGGTTGCAGGGTGTCCGGCACCCCCGGTTCCGGGGCATCGGGCGCCGCTTCCAGCGGAAACCAGAAGCGGGCCTCCGCGCCGTCCGGGCGCAGCGTCATGTCGCATTCGCCGCCCAGCGCCTGCATGCGCGCGACCAGGTTGCGGATGCCGTTGCCCTGGCGGCTGCCGTCCTTGCGGGCATGGCAGCCTTTGCCGTCGTCGCGAATGGTGGCGCTGATCCGGCCTTGCGCGCAGGCGATGCGAACCGTCACCAGGCCTGCCTCCGCATGACGCATCACATTGCTCATCACCTCGCGCATCGCGGAGGACAGGTTCTTGTAGGCGCGATAGCTGAGTGTGACTCCGGCCTCGGCATCGCCGGGGCTGGGCCAGTCCAGCGCGACGCCCAGCGCTTCCAGCCGCCGTGCCGTCTCGTGGCGCAGGTCGGCGATAACGCGGCCGAATGGCTTGCGCTCGCCGCCCAGGCCCGAAACGATGGCGCGAATATCGTCCAGCGCCGCATGCAGCGCCGGGCGGCTGGCATCCTCGGCCAGGTGCAGCGCCGACAGAAGCCGCGCCCCCACATCGTCATGCAGGTCGCGGGCGATCCGCAGTCTTTCGGTCATCACGCCCTGTTCATAGGCATTGCGGCGCGCATGGGCGGCTTCCAGCAGGGCCATGACCTCGCGCGCCAGCCGCGCGTCGGCGGGACCGAACAGGCCGCGCCCGCCACGGGCATGGCGCAGGCTGAGCGCGCTGGTTCCGGCAAGCGGCGGCAGCTCCAGCACCAGCCCTTCCTCGCGCAGGCGCGGCGCCTGCGGGGGGCTATCGAGCGGTGTGATGGCCAGTGGATCGAAAAGATCGCGGACCAGCGCTTCCCATCGCGTCTGCGGCGTGGCGGGACCGAAGGCGGCCTGGCTGACAAGCTGGAACAGCAGGGCGCCGTCCATCGCGGGGTGCGGCGTCAGGCGGCGGCCGATCAGGTCCCGCAGCGGCATATAAAGAAGCAGCCCGCCCAGGAAGGCCAGTCCCAGCGACGGGCCGGACGCCATGTGCAGGCCATACACCAAAAGGGCGTCGAGGCTGAGGATCAGGCCGCCCACGCCCAGCAGCAGCAGGATGCGGAGCGCCGCCATGTCCAGCGCGAACAGCCGGTATCGCGCCACGCCCAGCGCCGCCCCGGCATAGATCAGCAGGAAGGCGATCACGGCATAGCCCTGCGGCAGCACCATCGGCAGGCCCAGCAGCAGAGGCAGGTTCACCATCGCCACGAACACGGCACAGCCCAGGCCGACCGACACGCCGAACCAGCGCACGACGGCCCGGTGGCGGGGATCGCGGCGCGTGGCGCGCCATTGCAGGATGATGGCCGTCAGCAGGGCGATGAGCGCGGCCACCGCCGCCGCCTGCGACAGCAGAAGCGGCGAGGGCGGCAGGCGCAACAGGCGCAGCACCGGCATCGCCAGGCAGAGCGCGAAACACAGCGCCACCGCGCGATCGCCGGCGACGCGGGCCGGATATACCAGAAACAGGCTGATCAGGCCCGCGCCCATCAGCCAGGCTCCCGTGATGCTGACGGTCAGAAGCGTGGCGAAGAGCGGGCCGGGAAGGGCGATCTCGCGCGCCGCATAGATGGCAAGGGGGAACAGGCTGGTGGCCAGCCCCAGCCCGGCCAGCGCGAACAGCCGCGTCGCCATGTCGCCGGGCCGCAGCGCCCAGACCCATGCACCGATCACTAGCGCGACCATTCCGGTCAGGGCCAGCACCCAGAAGGTGGCGGGCAGTTCGCCGGGTGTTCGTGTGCGTGGCTGCAGGGTGATCCGCGTCATGCCGCCGCCGGGGCGCGTCAGCTCCAGTCCCACCGCCGCCCCGGACAGGGCACGGTGCAATCGGGTCTGGCGTTCGTAGAAGGCATCCAGTGCGGGATAGGTGGCGATATAGTCGGGGTCTTCCACAAGGTCGGCATTCGTCACCGGGATGCGTTGTCCGTCCATGCCGATGATGGCCTGAAGGCGCGACGGCACCGGAATGGCCGGCGGCGCTGCCGCAATAATGTCGGGTGTGCGGCCCTGGGTGTCCGGCGCGAAGGTCAGGCCGAGATGCGGTTGCAGGCAGGCTGTTGCCGTCGATAATGCCAGCAGGGCCAGCCCCACAATCGCGGCAAGGGTCACGATGAAGGCGGCAGACCGGCGACGGAACATGCCGCAGGTTTCGCCGCAACGGCCGGGGGCGTCAAGCAGTCTTGGGTTCCCTATAACCGGTTGAAAGCCGTGCCGGAAAGTGCGGGTTTCCCCCGGAACAGGGGGTTCCAGCTCCCGCCATACGCGGCAGTTTCCGCCTGCTGACGGGGAATCACTTGCATGTCCATGAACAAACAGGCGGCGATTGCCGCCGTGTTGCTTTCTGCTGTTGCCGCCACCGCCCTGCCGTCGCGTTCGGCCGACCTGGGCGAGGCCCGCCAGCTTCTGGCGCGGGGCCAGGCCCCGGCCGTCTATGCCATGCTCGCGCCGGAGATCACCCGGCAGGCGGGCAATCCGGATTTCGATTACCTGCTGGGCATGGCGGCGGTGGACAGCGGCCGTCCCGCCGAGGCGGTGGCCGCTTTCGAACGCGTGCTGGCGGTCCGGCCGGACCAGTTGCAGGCGCGCGCCGAACTGGGCCGCGCCTATATCGCGATGAACGAACCCGAAGCGGCGCGGCGCGAACTGGGCGTGGTGCAACAGCAGCCTTCGATCCCGCCGGCGGTGCGCCGCACCCTGGATCGTTACGTCAATGCGCTGGACACCAGCCTGTCGGGCGGCGGCACCCGCGTCAGCGGCCAGGTTTCGCTGTCGGGCGGCTATGACTCCAACGTCAACAATTCCACCAGCGAACCGCGCATCCTGATTCCGGCCTTCGCGGCGCTGGGCTATGCCACCCTGTCGCCCAGCGCCGTGGCGCAGGAAGACGGCTTCGCCCAGGCGGCCGGCCGCCTGTCGGTCGTGCATGGCCTGTCGGTCAACCAGCGGCTGGTCGCCGATTTCACCGGCAGCTATCGCGTCAATGGCGCGCAGGACGCCTTCAACCAGGGCCTGCTGGGCGCGACCATCGGCTTCGCGCATGTGACGCCGGATGACGGCACCTTCACCATTTCCGGCCAGGCGCAGGCCTATTTCGTGGGCGGAAAGGATTATCGCAACGCCTTCGGCGCGCTGGGCCAATGGACCTTCCGGCGCGGCGAATACGATCTGGGCCTTTATGCACAGTATCTCAAGCTCGCCTATCCCTCCAACGCGCCGCAGGATGCCGACCGCTATGCCCTGGGCGTGACGCTGGGACGGGAAATCCAGTCGGCCTGGCCGTCCTATCTCTTCGGCAGTGTCTATGGCGGCCAGGAGATCACCGAAAATCCCGCCTTCGACAATCTCAGCTATACCTATGCCGGCGCGCGGCTGGGCCTGGAGATGAAGGCCACGCCCGATCTTTCGATCATCCCCTCGCTGGCGGTCGAGACCAACCAGTATCTGGCGGCGGAGCCGCTGTTCCTCAAGACCCGCGACACGCTGCGGACCGACCTGGATGTGACGGTGCGTTACCGGATCAATCCGCAACTCTCCCTGGGCGTCAACGTCACCTACACCAACGCCAACAGCAACATTCCGCTCTACGACTTCGAGCGCGTCGCCACCATGCTGACGCTGTCTCGCGACTTCTGAGGAGGACATCATGCGCTTCAAGACCGCCCTTCTGCTCGCCTCCGCCTTTTCCGTTCTCGCCACGCCTGCGCTGGCGATCCCGGTGCTGTTCGGCGGGGCCAATGCGCCCGACGCCAGCGGCGCGGCGATCACCGATGTCGCGCCCGGCCAGACCGTCACCGTGACCGGCCCGGTGCTCCAGCTCCGTCTCGCCGACGGTTCGACTGTCATCGCGCCGCAGGGCGCCAGCTTCACCGTTTCCAGCGAGACGCCGGTCTCGATCACGCTGGTGTCCGGCTCCCTGCGGGTGAACTCGGCGGGCACGCCTGTCACCGTGACGCGGGGTGGAACCGCGATCACCACCAGCAGTGGCGCCTTTTCCGCCGCCGCCCAAGGCGCGGGCCTGGCGGGCCGCGTCAACCAGGGGACCGCGCAGGTCGCCGGTGGCGGGGAGGTTCGCAACTTCAGCGCGGGCGCCGGTTATGTCGCGTCCACCAGTGGTGGAATCTCCGGCACCTTTGCGCCGCCGGTCGCCAGCGCCCCGTCGGCGTCCGGCCAGGCCACGCCGCCCGGACCGAACGCCTTTTCCGCCGCCGATCCGCGCACGTCCAGCGGCGCGGGCCAGACGGTCGTCGCGGCGGCCCAGTCCAGCGGTTTCCCGGTTTCCAGCGGCGGAAGCAATGGCGGTGGCGCGGGTACGAGCGGCGCCAATACCGGCGGCACGGGTACGGGCACCAGCACCGGCGGCGCGGGTACGAACGGCGCCAACACCGGCAGCGCCGGGACGGGAAGCACTGGCGGCGGCAGCACGCCCGGCGGTACCGCCGTTCAGGGCAGCACTCTGGCCAGCTATGGCGGCACGCCGCCCGTGCGCGGCACGGTCGCGCTGGCCGGTACTGAAAAGGCTGGCCAGATCATCACTTATGCCGGTGACTGGGTCGGCCTGGACCTGCGCGACAACACCACCGTCACGGTCGGCTCCAATGGCGAACTGAACGGCTACAAGGCCAGCGCCGACGAATATCCGGAGCGCAACACCAATGATTCGCTCGATCGCGCCACGGTGGGGGGCATCTCGATCGAACGCTGGTCCGGCGGCGTGACGGGCGGCCGCTACTACGTTTCGCCCAATACCGAGCGCACCTCGCAGCAGGGCCTGCACCTGGCCTATGGCGCGCCCGCGCCTGCGGTTCCGGCGCAAGGCCTGGCGATCTACAAGCTGGCGGCCGCGACCAAGCCCACCCTTGGCTGGGGTGGCACCGCGCCGGGCACCATGACCTCCGGCGAGATGGGCATTCTTTTCTCGGTCAAGCCCAAGCTGGGTTTCGATTTCTCGGTCTCCATGCCCGGCGACGCCGTATATAACGTGAAGACGCCCGGTGGCGCGGCCGCGCCTTCCTATGCGATCGAACTGGCGGCCCTGAACAAGCGCGGTTTCTATACGCACAGCCTTCCAACCACCGGGACCGGCCAGGCCTGCGCGGGCAGCTGCACATCGGCCGTCTATGGCATTATCGGCGGCAGCAATGGCGAAACCGTCGGCCTGTCCTATGAGATCGGGCCGATCAGCAGCAATGACGCCGCGGGCCGCCGCAACACCGTTACCGGCGCGGCCATCTTCACCCAGGACAGTTTCGACGCCAGCAAGGGCGCGGTGGCCGTCAATCCGCCCATCTCCAGCGGCGCGGTCAGCGAGCCGCTGCGGGGAACCGTCAATATGGGCACCGTCTATGTCACGCCGGGCCAGAATGGCAACTGGTCCATGATGCCCAGCCTGATCCGCGTGGATCACAACGGCGTGGTCTCCAGTTTCATCGCCAGCCAGAATTACGAACGCAATGACGCGGTCATCGCCGACCTGGCGGGCAACCGCTATGTGCAGATCGGCCGCTGGAACGGCGGCACCATCAAGCGTGGTGGGGCTGATTATTTCAGCCCCGACGGCTGGCAGGGCATGACCTATGTGGCGGGCACGGCGATCAGCACCTTCCGCCTGCCCACGACCGGCATCGGCACGTACGATCTCAAATCCTCGGTTGCGCCGGTGTTGAACGACGGCAGCACTGCGCCCGGCAGCTTTACCGGCCGGATGGGCGTGGATTTCTCCACCGCCGCCACGGGCACGGTGAAGGTGGGCATTGATGGCCTGGTGACGGTGAACAGCACGCCGTCCACGACGCTGGTCTATGACATCGGCACCACGGGCGGCGCGGCCAATCCCGCCACCAGCCAGGTCAGCTACAACAGCAACATAACCGGCATCTACAATGTGGCCGCGCCCAGCGGCGATGTGGTGTGCGGCAGCCCCACCTGCAGCGTTTCGGTCGGCGGCATGTTGTCCGGTCCCGGCGGGCGCGAGGCGGCGCTGGGTTACCAGATCCGGGGCAACGACAAGGCGATTTCCGGTGCCGCGCTGTTCGAGCGCACGGACGATCCCAGCCTGAGGAACAAGGAACTGGCACAGGCTGGCGTGATTAACGGCCCCGGCGTGACCCTGCCCAGCGGCGGCTATGGCACGGTGAACCTCAACAACAGCTCCAATGCCGTGACGGTCTATACGGCAGGCCGCGCGGGCATCCAGACGATTGAGGCCAACAACCAGCGCTATGGCGCGGACACGGCGCAGGTGGTGGATAGCGGCTCGGCGGGTAGCATGACCTGGTCGCGCTGGACGAACGGCACGCTGAACCAGATATTCACGGAAGCGGTGCCCAACATGGGCAGCAACCAGAGCACCCATGTCCTGGTCGGCGAACCGGCCAGCAACATTCCCACCACCGGCACCGCGCAATACACGCTGGCGGGCCATACCGCCCCCACCAGCACCGACAATGCGGTCGCGCCGGGCACGCTGACAGGCGCCATGGCGATCCAGTTCGGCAGCAGCCAGGCCAATACCGGCGTGGGCGTGGACCTGAATGTGGCGATCGGCGGCCACACCTACAACATCCAGACGGCGGGTGGCACGGCTAATCCCGGTTCCAGCCACATGAAGCTCAACGGCGCGACGTTCGGCGGCAACAACATGGACATCGCCGCGGGTGGTCCGGCCTGCCCGACCGCAGGCTGCAAGGTCGCGATGGGTGGCTTCCTGTCAGGGAACGGCGGCGCGGGCGCGGGCCTGCACTATACCATCTCGACCTTTGGCTCGCCCAACAATGCCGGGGCGGTGCAGGGCGTCGCGGCCTTCACAAAGTCGCCGTGATGCGGGCCGCTAGCTCCGTCCGCCGCTGATACCGGCAGGGCCGGCGCCGTCGTAAAGACCGCGCCGGTCGCCGATCCAGTTGACGAAGGCAGGCTTGCGCGGAACGGGCGGTGCGGCGGCGCGTGGGCGGCCCACCACGATGGGGGCTACCACCCGGCTGTCCGCCGCCAGTCCCAGCGCCTCAAGGCCCGCGCCGGTGTTCAGCCAGCCCTGGGCAAAGCCGATCCAGCAGGTGCCCAGGCCCTTTTCGACCGCCGCCAGCATCAGGTTCTGTGCCGCAAGGGCGCATTCCTCCGTCGCCCATTGTGACGCCCGCGCCGCGGAGATCACCACCAGCGCAGGCGCGCCATAGAAGATGTCGAAGGACGGGTCCTGGAACAGGTCGCGGAAGTGGTCCGGGCGCGGCAGCCCGGCAATGGTTTTCAGCGTCCAGGCCTTGGATTCGTCCGAGATGCGCTTCAGCAGGTCCCGGTCGGTAATTACCGTGAACTGCCAGGACTGCCCGTTCAGCGCGCTGGGCGCCCAGCTCGCGGCGGCGATCAGGGGGCGCAGGTCCGCTTCGGTGAGTTGGTCGCCCGCATAGTCCCGCACTGCCCGGCGGGTCTGGATGGCTTCAAGAATGTCCATGCTGATTCCGCCAGCCCCATGGGCATCCCCGCCGTGCGCGGATCATGCCGCCAGGCTTTCCAGCGCCGTCCGGTTGGTCAGGCGTACCTCGCGGATGTTCGGCAGGGCGATCACGCCGTCACGCTCGAACTGCGACAGGCTGCGCGAGACGGTCTCGATGGTGAGGCCCAGATAGTCCGCGATGTCCTGGCGGGTCATCGCCAGATGCAGGATGCGCGGATCGGCGGAATGGCGCGACCAGTCCAGCAGGAAGGCGGCCACCTTTTCCGCCGCGCCGCGGCGGCCCAGCAGCAGGGAATGGCCCTGGGCCTGGGCCAGGTTCTGCATCACATAGCCGAACAGCAGGCGCGACACGGCCTGGTCCTTTTGCGCCAGCGCGTCCACGTTGCGGCGGCGATAGGCGACCAGGCTGCAAGGCCCCACCGCTTCGGCGCACAGGGTGCGCTCGGTGCCCGGCTCGAAGCCGAACACATCGCCCGCGACATGGAAGGCCTCGATCTGGCGGCGGCCGTCGCTGAGAAACTTGCACACCCGCACCACGCCGGACACCACCCGGTAGAATACATCGGTGGCGTCGCCCTCGGCGAAGATCGCCGCGCCTTCCGCGAAATGGGCCACCGTTCCGGCGGTCTGCAACGGCTCCTGCGGCGTGGAATGGGGTGTGGGCTGGCACGGCACGGAAAAGCCGGGCAGGGGGAAGCCGGAAGGGGCGTGGCGGACGGCAGCCTGGACGGTCATGGGTGCCTCGTGGGGCGGTTGCGCGCTTCTTCCTAGGCGCGTGCGCCGGGCGGCGAAATTCGGTTTCGCCCTAAGGGATAATACGTAGGAGGCCGCTTTCTGGCGCGCCCCGCGCCGAGAGGCTAGTTTCCCGGCCATGACAGAGACCCTCCCGGACGATTCGGCCCCGGATGCCCGCGCGCTCGCGGCGGCGGATGCCGGAACCTGGCGCTGGCGGCTGCCGGACGGGCCCGTCCGCCTGTCGCGGCGCGCGGCGGCGCTGCTGGGCGCGGCGGAAGGCGCGCTTTCCCCGGCGCAGTTCCTAGCGCTGGTGCATCCCCAGGATCGCGGCGCGATGACGCGTTCACTGGCGGAGAACCTTGCCCAGCACCGGCTGCACGACCTGGATTTCCGCGATGCCGCGCAGGGCGCCTGGTGGCGCATGCGCGGTGCGGCGTTGCCGGGCGGGGACGAAGCCGAAGGCATCCTGCTGGATATCGGCAGCCGCCGGTCCGGCCAGGTCGCCAATGCCCGGCTGGCCGCCATCGTCGCCTCCTCCGACGACGCCATCATCGGCAAGACGCTGGACGGGATCATCACCGACTGGAACCGGGCCGCGGCGCGGATATTCGGCTATGACGCGGCGGAGGCGGTCGGCCGGCCCATGGTCATGCTGTTGCCGCCCGGCCTGGAAGACGAAGAGGCCCGGATACTGGCGCGAATCCGCGCGGGCGAGCGGGTGGAGCGTTTCGAGACCCGCCGCCGCCGCAAGGACGGCACGATCATCGACGTTTCCGTCACGGTGTCGCCGGTATGGGACGAGGATGGCGAACTGATCGGCGCGTCCAAGGTGGCCCGCGACATCACGGCGGCCCGCGCCGCCCAGGCGGCGCTGGTGGAGCGCGAGGCGCATCTGCAATCGGTTCTGGACACGGTTCCCGACGCGATGATCGTGATCGATACGCGCGGGCTTATGCAATCCTTCAGCGTCACCGCCGAAAAGCTGTTCGGATATGCCGCCGCCGAGGCGGTGGGCAGGAATGTCTCCATCCTGATGCCGGAACCGTACAGCTCTCAGCATGACGCCTTCCTGTCCCGCTACATGGCGACGGGCGAACGGCGGATCATCGGCATCGGCCGCCTGGTGGTGGGCCAGCGCAAGGACGGCTCCACCTTTCCCATGGAGCTGGCGGTGGGCGAGATGCGCTCCGGCGACCGCCGTTTTTTCACCGGCTTTGTCCGCGATCTCACCGAGCGGCAGCAGACCCAGCAAAGGCTCCAGGATTTGCAGGCCGAGCTGATCTTCATGTCGCGCTATACGGCGCTGGGCGAAATGGCCTCCACCCTGGCGCATGAGCTGAACCAGCCGCTGACGGCGGCGGCCAGCTATCTCAACGGCGCACGGCGGCTGCTGGATGGCGGGCGGCCGGATGACCTGCCGATGGTGCGGGGCGCGGTGGACAGCGCGGTGGAACAGGCCCTGCGCGCCGGACAGATCATCAAGCGGCTGCGTGAATTCGTCTCCAAGGGCGAAAGCGAGCGCCAGCCCGAAAACCTGCAAAAGCTGATCGAGGAAGCCAGCGCGCTGGCCCTGGTCGGCATCCGGGAAACCGGCGTCCATGTCAGTTTCGCCTTCGACCCCGGCGTGGAGATGGTCCTGGTGGACAAGGTCCAGATCCAGCAGGTGATCCTCAACCTGATGCGGAACGCCATCGAGGCGCTGCAGGAAACCGAGCGGCGCGAGCTGCGGATATCGGCGGCGCCGGATGACGGCGGCATGGTGATGGTGACGGTGGCCGACACCGGACCGGGCATCGCGCCGGAAATCGCGGACAAGCTGTTCCAGCCCTTCATGACCACCAAGCGGCATGGCATGGGCGTGGGGCTTTCGATCTCGCGGACCATCGTGGAAGCGCATGGCGGGCGGCTCTGGGCCGAGGCCAATCCCGGCGGCGGCACGGTCTTCCGCCTGACAGTGAGGGGCATCGGACGGGAGGAGATGCAACATGGATAACCGGATCGTGCATTTGATCGACGATGACGAGGATGTGCGCCGCGCGGTCGCCTTCATGCTGGGCACCACCGGCCTGGCGGTGCGGGTCTATGAATCCGCCAGCGCCTTCCTGGCGCAGGACGGGCGCGGCCTGTCCGGCTGCATTGTCAGCGATGTCCGCATGCCGGGCGTGGACGGGCTGGGCCTGATGCGCGCGTTGAAGGAGAGGGGGCAGGATATTCCCGTGGTCATCATGACCGGCCATGCCGATGTGCCGCTGGCGGTGGAGGCCATGAAGGCGGGCGCGGTGGACTTCATCGAAAAGCCCTTTACCGACGATGCGATGCTGGCCGCCGTCGCGGTGGCGCTGGGGCGCGCCGGCACGGGGCGCGATTCCGGGCTGGATGACGTGCGTTCGCGCATGGCCAGCCTGACCCCGCGCGAGCGCGAGGTGCTGGACGGATTGCTGGCCGGTCATCCCAACAAGACCATCGCCTCTGACCTGGGCCTCAGCCCGCGCACGGTGGAAGTTCACCGGGCCAATGTGATGACCAAGATGTGCGCTTCCAGCCTGTCGGAACTGGTCCGGCAGGCGCTGCTGGCGGGGGCGTCCTAGGCGGCGGGAGCAGCGGGCAGCCCGGAGCGGAGCGAGGGCGTAGCCCGTGCGCCCCAACAAATAATGGCAACAATCGCGCTCACGCCGAAGCCCGCGCGGGCTGGACCGAAACGATGCGGAAGGGCCGTTCCACGCCGTCATCCTCGCGCAGGGTCACATACAGGCCGCTGGCGATGATGTGGCGGTCCAGCTTGAAGAAGGGTTCGTCATCGGCGCTGCCTGTGCGGTCGTAATCGAAGCGCCAGCCCCGGCCGACATGGCGCAGCCAGCCGCGCCGGTCCGCCTGCTGGGGACGGAAACTGCGCACCGTGCATTTTTCCCGATCCGCGGCCCAGCCCGCCGCGTCCAGATGGCCAAGCCCGTTGATCGGCGCGACGAACTCATAGCCGTGGCGGGGATCGCCCTGGGGCTTTTCGGGCGTGCGGCCCAGTTCCAGCCGGACGATCTTGAGACTCATGAATGCTCCTGCGCCCGCTTGCGATGCGGGCATCCTCCAATGGTGGCAGTCCGCGCGCCGCTTCGCCTTGCGCGCGATCAAGGCGCGGGGAGCAGGCAGGCCTAGGCGGACTGGGAATGCAGCGCGGCGCCCACGCCCAGATAGGCGTCGAACACGGCGGCGGCCAGCCGCGCCGCCTGCGGCATGTCCGGGTTGATCGCCACCGCCCGGTGACGCACCACCACCGCGCCCGCCGCACACAGCGGGGCCAGGTCCCGCAGCGCCCAGTCCAGCGTGTCGGGCGCGGCGTCATGCCGGGCGCAGGCTTCGCCCAGGTCCACGCGCAGGCCGCACATCAGATGTTCGATCACGTCGCGCCGCAGCCGGTCCTGCTCGGTCAGGGCGATGCCGCGTGCCACCGGCAGTTCACCGGCCCGCAGGGCGCCGCGATAGGAAGGTGTCGCCTGAAGATTCTGCACATATCCCTGGGGCAGGGCGCTGATCGCCGATGCGCCAAAGCCCAGCAGGGTGCGGGCGGTGTCGGTGGTATAGCCCTGGAAATTGCGCCGCAGCGTGCCTTTGCGCGCCGCCTGCGCCAGGGAATCCTCCGGCCGCGCGAAATGATCCAGCCCGATGGCCTGGTAACCCGCGCCGGTGATCGCCGTTTCCGCCAGCCGTGCCAGCACCAGCCTTTGATCCACATCCGGCAGCGCCTCGGTGGGGATCAGCGCCTGGTGCTTCTTGAAGGACGGCACATGGGCATAGCCGAAAACCGCGATGCGTTGCGGCGCCAGCGCCAGCGCGGCGGCAATGGTGCGGGCGAAGCTGTCCGGGGTCTGATAGGGCAGGCCATAAACCAGATCGAGATTGATGCGGGTGATGCCGTGGCCGCGCAGCAGGGCCAGGCATTGCTCCACCTCCGCCATGGGCTGGATGCGGTTGATGGCGGCCTGCACGTTCGGGTCGCAGTCCTGGATGCCCAGGCTGGCGCGGGTAACGCCGCAGGCGCCCAGCGCGGCCGCCATCTTCGCGTCGAAACCGCGCGGGTCGATCTCCACCGCGAAGGCGGCATCGGGCGGGACATCGAAGCGTTCGCGCACCGCGCGGTCCAGGCGCGCCATATCCTGCGGCGACAGGATGGTGGGCGAACCGCCGCCCCAATGAATGTGCGAAACCGCCCGCCGTCCCGGCAGTGCCCGCGCCACCATGTCCAGTTCGGCCAGCAGCAGGTCGAGATATTCGGCCACGGGCGCGTAAGTGTTCACCACCGTGGTGTGGCAGGCGCAGAACCAGCACAGCGTGTCGCAGAAGGGAATGTGGAAATAGAGCGACAGCGGCTCGTGTGCGGGCAGTGTTGCGAGCCATTCGCGATAACGCGCCTGAGTCACGCCCGGATGGAAATGGGGCGCGGTGGGATAGCTGGTATAGCGCGGCGCATGGCCCGCGAAGATCGCCTTGGGCGTCAGCATGGACGTCTCCTTTTCGTCGCAGGCTGACGGCGCGGGCGCAAGCGGGCCTTGATCGCGCGCAACTGCGACATTGCGGCCTGCGGCATGCTGGCCGATCGCGGCGCGTTTTGCGCCGGATCAAATCCGCCGCGCGTACGGCGTGTCACGCAATCCCTCGCAGAAAGAGGGTTGATTCATGAAAATCTCCGCCATCGCCACCGCCGCCATCCTGATGATGCCCGGCATGATGGCGACCGCTGCCCAGGCCCAGGACACCGTGTCGGCCGCGCCTGCCGCCACGGCGGGCCAGTTCCACCTGCGCCTGCGCGGGCTGGGCGTCCTGCCCGACGCCTCGGCGCGGATCAGCGTGGCGGGCACGAATATCGGCGGCGTCACGCACGCCACCGACTCCTTCGTGCCGGAAGCCGACCTGACCTATTTCATCACCGACAAGATCGCGGTCGAGGCCATCGCCGCCATTACCAAGCATACGGTTTCCAACAGCATCGCGGGAAATGTCGCCAGCGTCTGGCTGCTGCCGCCGACCGTGACGGCGCAGTATCACTTCGATCCCGTCGGTTTCGTGCATCCCTATGTGGGCGCGGGCGTGAACTACACCTTCTTTTATGACCCCAAGAGCGCGCTGGCCCCGATCGGTTTCAAGAACAGCTTTGGCTGGGCGTTGCAGGCCGGTGCGGATGTGCCGGTGGGCAATGGCCCCTATTTCCTGAACTTCGACGTCAAGAAGGTGTTCATGGGCACCAGCGTGCGCGCCGCGGGCGGCACGGTGCAGGCTTCGGCGCGGCTCAATCCCTGGCTGATCGGGGCAGGCATCGGCGTGCGGTTCTAGGACATGGATCATGCTCTGCTGTCTTCTTCTCGCGCTGGCGCCGCTGGGTCTTTGGGCGGCCAGGCCCTTTATGGCGGGGCGGGATGCGGCGCCGGCCTCCTGCTGCACGGGGCGTTCGCTGCTGCTGGCGGGTTTCGCGGTGATGCTTCTGGCCATCGCGGTCTGCGGCGCGCTGCTTTTGTGGCCGGGACAGAGTGCGCTGCCCGCGCTGGCCGCCATTTGCCGCGGTTGATCCGGCGCAAGGCGAATCCGGCGGGCCGCATGTCATTCCGTTCATGGGGGAGCATTTCATGACCATCGCATCGTCACCCGTCATGCCACCGGCCGCCAGGGGCTGGGCCGCCTGGTGCGCGCAGGCGCGCGAGGCCGCCCGCCAGGCGCCGCATGGCGCGCGTCAGGCTTCGCAGGACATTTCGCAAAAGCAGGAAGACAGGCATGCAAGCGCAGGCAACTGAAACGCCCTGGCGGTTCGACCATTATTTCGTTCCCCTGGTGATCGTGCTGGGGCTTCTGGCGGCGCTGTTCGAGGCGGCATGGTCGCATGATCCCCGCATGGTGGCCCAGGCCTGGATCTTCGGCGGCTGCATGGCGGTCACCGGCGTCTGGTACCTGTGGATGTATGCCGGGCGCGTGCCGGTGGACGAGACGCGGCCCTATGCCGACAGCGTGGTGCGGGCGGGCGTCATCGCCTCCATGTTCTGGGCCATCGCCGGCATGGCGGTGGGCGTCATCATCGCGCTCCAGCTTTCCTTTCCCAACCTGTTCTATCTGGCTGACCAGGCCTGGTCGAACTTCGGGCGGTTGCGCCCGCTCCACACCTCGGCGGTGATCTTCGCCTTTGGCGGAAACGTCCTGATCGCCACCTCTTTCTATGTGGTGCAGCGCACCTGCCGGGCGCGGCTGTGGGGCGGATCGCTCGGCTGGTTCGTCTTCTGGGGTTACAACGCCTTCATCGTGCTGGCCGGCACCGGCTATCTTCTGGGCGTCAGCCAGAGCCGCGAATATGCCGAACCGGAATGGTATGCCGATATCTGGCTGACCATCGTCTGGGTCTGCTACCTGCTGGTCTTCATGGGCACGCTGTGGAAGCGCCGCGAGCCGCACATCTATGTGGCCAACTGGTTCTATCTGGCCTTCATCATCACCATCGCCATCCTGCATATCGTCAACAATCTGGCGGTGCCGGTGTCGCTGCTGGAAACGCAGAGCTATTCGCTCTTCGCAGGCGTGCAGGACGCGTTGACGCAATGGTGGTACGGCCATAACGCGGTCGCCTTCTACCTGACCGTGCCCTTCCTGGCGATCATGTACTACTTCATCCCCAAGCGGGCGGAGCGGCCGGTCTATTCCTACCGGCTCTCCATTCTCCATTTCTGGAGCCTGACTTTCATCTATATCTGGGCGGGTCCGCACCATCTGCTCTACACCGCCCTGCCGGAATGGGCGCAGACCCTGGGCATGACCTTTTCGATCATCCTGTGGATGCCGAGCTGGGGCGGCATGATCAACGGCCTGATGACCCTGTCGGGAGCCTGGGACAAGCTTCGCACCGATCCGGTGCTGCGCATGATGGTGGTTTCGGTTGCCTTTTACGGCATGGCCACTTTTGAAGGCCCGGCCATGAGCATCAAGGCGGTCAACGCGCTGTCGCACTATACCAACTGGACCGTTGGCCATGTGCATTCGGGCGCGCTGGGCTGGGTCGCCTATATCAGCTTCGGCGCGATCTATTGCCTGGTTCCCTGGCTGTGGAAGAAGAAGCTCTATTCCGACGCGATGGTGGAATGGCACTTCTGGCTCTCTACCCTGGGCATCGTCCTCTACATCACCTCCATGTGGGTCGCGGGCATCATGCAGGGCCTGATGTGGCGCGCCTATAACGACTTCGGCTTCCTGGAATACGCCTTTGTCGAGGTCGTGGAGGCGATGCATCCCTATTACATCATCCGGGCCCTTGGTGGCCTGCTCTTCCTGGCGGGAACACTGCTCATGGCATTCAATCTCTGGAAAACGGTGCGCTGCGGCGCGCCGGCGCCGACGGCAACGCCCGTGCCCGCGCCTGCGGCGGAGGCTGCGTGATGAAGCACGCCTGGCTTGAGAGAAACTCCTTCTTCCTGCTCATCGGCATCATCCTGGTGGTGGCCGTGGGCGGCGCGGTGGAAATCGCCCCGCTGTTCTGGGTGAAGGGTACGGTGGAAAAGGTCAGCGGCATGCGGCCCTACACCCCGCTGGAACTGGCGGGCCGCAACATCTATGTCCGCGAGGGCTGCTATGTCTGCCACAGCCAGCAGATCCGCACCCTGCGCGACGAGGTGGAACGCTATGGCCATTACAGCCTGGCGGCGGAGAGCATGTACGACCATCCCTTCCAGTGGGGATCGGAACGCACCGGCCCGGACCTGGCGCGGGTGGGCGGAAAGTACTCCGACGAATGGCACCGCGCCCATCTGGCCGATCCGCGCGCGGTGGTGCCGGAATCCATCATGCCGCCCTATCGCTTCCTGTTCTCCAAGCCGCTCGATTATCGCCAGGTCCGCAACATGCTGCTGGCCAACCGGACGGTGGGCGTGCCCTACAGCGACGAGCAGGTGGCGCAGGCCAGGGCCGACCTAGAGGCGCAGGCCGATCCCAATGCCGACGGGCTGGAGGATTTCCAGAAGCGCTATCCCAAGGCGGCGGCGCGCGACTTTGACGGCAACCCGGCGGTCATCAGCGAGGGCGACGCCCTGATCGCCTACATGCAGATGCTGGGCACGCTGGTGGACTTCAAGGGCTATCAGGCCAATGCACCGGAGCATCGCAGATGACCATACAGAACTGGGCCTATGAGGATGTGTTGGCTTTCGCCAAAAGCTGGAGCTCCGTCTATTTCACGCTGTTGTTCGCGGTGGTCATCGCCTGGGTTTATTGGCCGCGCAACCGCGCCCGTTTCCAGGATGCGGCGCGCATACCCCTGAAGGATGAGGACGCCTGATGTCCAAGAAGGAAATTGACGAGGTCACCGGCACCCAGACCACCGGCCATGAGTGGGACGGCATCAAGGAACTGGACACGCCGATGCCCAAATGGTGGCTGGGCCTGTTCTATATCACCATCGTCTGGGCGATCGGCTATTGGGTGCTCTATCCGGCCTGGCCCGGCATCACCGGCTATACACGCGGCATCCTGGGCTATTCCCAGCGCGACGCGGTGACGGCGAATGTGGCGGCGCTCAAGTCGGCGCGCGCCGCGCAGGAAGCGGCGCTGGGCAAGGCCAGCCTGGCGGAAATCCAGCGCGATCCCGATCTGCTCCAGTTCGCGATGGCGCAGGGCCGCATGCTGTTCGGCGACAATTGCGTGCCCTGCCACGGCGCGGGCGGGCAGGGCGCGCCCGGCTATCCCAACCTGAATGACGATGTCTGGCTGTGGGGCGGCACGCTGGCCGATATCCAGCAGACCATCACGGTGGGCGCGCGCGCCGATCATCCCAAGACGCGCCAGTCGCAGATGCCGGCCTTCGGCCGTGACGGCATCCTCAAGGAACAGCAGGTGGACGACCTGGCGGCCTATGTGCTGCACCTGTCGGGCCGGGAGGCCAATCCCCGCGCCGTCGGGCGTGCCACGGCGCTGTTCGCCGAGAACTGCGCCTCGTGCCATGGGCCGGGGGGCAAGGGCAGCCGCGAGATGGGCGCGCCCGACCTGACCGACAACGAAGCCCTGTACGGTCACGGCCTGGCGGCGGTGCGCGACCAGATCTGGAACGGTCATGGCGGCGTGATGCCCAACTGGAACGGGCGTCTGACGGCGGAGGAGATCAAGGCCCTGGCGGTCTATGTCCACAATCTGGGTGGCGGAGAATAGCGCGCCGGTCATGGTCAAACACACGGTCATACCGCCCGCGTCTTCCAGCACCGTATCGGCTTCCGGCATGGCGGCGGACGGCGTGGCGCGGTCCGATGCCCAGGCGTCCAACAGCGCGGCGAACCGCAAGCTCTACAAGTCGCGCGTTCCGATCTATCCCAAGGAGGCCGAAGGCCGTTATCGCAGCATCAAATGGGCGATGATGGCCTTCACCCTCAGCATCTACTATCTGGTGCCATGGCTGCGCTGGGACCGGGGCGCGGGCGCGCCGGGTCAGGCGGTGCTGGTGGACCTGGAACGCCAGCGCCTCTATTTCTTTTTCATCGAGATCTGGCCGCAGGAAGTCTATTACATCACCGGCCTGCTGATCCTGGCGGCGGTGGCGCTGTTCCTGATCAACGCGCTGTTCGGGCGTCTGTGGTGCGGTTATTCCTGTCCCCAGACGGTCTGGACCGACCTGTTCATCTGGGTCGAGACCAAGATCGAGGGCGATCGCGGTGCGCGCATCCGTCTGGCCGCCGCGCCCTGGAGCGTTTCCAAGATTGCCAAGCGCGTCTCCAAGCATACGGTCTGGCTGGCCTTTGCCGTGGCCACAGGCGGCGCCTGGGTCTTCTATTTCCATGATGCGCCCACGCTGCTGCATCAACTTGTGACCGGCACGGCCGGTTTCGGCACCTATGTCGCCATCGCGGGCCTGGCCTTCACCACCTATACGCTGGGCGGGCTGATGCGCGAGCAGGTCTGCACCTATATGTGTCCCTGGCCCCGCATCCAGGCGGCGATGACCGACAATGATGCGCTGGGTGTCACCTACCGGCGCGACCGGGGCGAGCCGCGCGGCCCGCACCGCAAGGGCGAAAGCTGGGAAGGGCGCGGAAGCTGCATCGACTGCAACCAGTGCGTGGCGGTCTGCCCGATGGGCATCGACATCCGCGACGGCGCGCAACTGGAATGCATCAATTGCGGCTTGTGCATTGACGCCTGCGACGATGTCATGCGCCGCATCGGCCAGCCGACGGGCCTGATCGCCTTCGACACCGAGGCCAATATCGGCCGCCGCCAGCGCGGAGAGTCCACGCGGCATCGCTTCGTGCGCCCACGCACCGTTCTCTATACGGCGGTGATGATTCTGGTATCGGGCATCCTGCTGCTGACCATTTCCAACCGCCACAGCCTGGACCTGGATGTGCTGCGTGACCGCAATCCCGACCATGTCACGCTGACCGATGGCGCGGTGCGCAACGCCTATACCCTCAAGATCATGAACCGTTCGGGCAAGGCCCGCATCCTGCATCTGGAGGTTTCGGGCCTCAGGGCGCGCGCCGTCACCGCCATCGGCATCGGCCCGGTTCAGGGCGCGCTGTCCCTGCCGGTTGACGCCGACCGGATACGCACCCTGCGCGTGTTGGTCACGGTGGCGCGGGACGACCTTGCGGCCAGCCGCTCGGTGACCTTCACCCTTGGCGACGGGGCGGAAAGCCGTTCCACCACGACCGCCTTCGTCACCGGAGAAAAGCCATGAGCAAGCCCCTGACGGGACGGGGTGTCCTGCTGCTGCTGATCGGATTTTTCGGCGTGATCCTGGCCACGAATGTGGTCTTCATCGCGCTGGCGGTGGGCAGCTTCCGGGGCGAGGACGAGCAGAAGCCCTATCAGCAGGGCGTTGCCTACAACCAGACCATTGCCCGCCGCGGCGAGCAGGCGCGGCTGGGCTGGTCGGCGGACATCTCGGCCACGCGGCTGGCCTCCGGGCTGGTGCGGATTGAGCTTGTGGTGAAGGACCGCGATGGCGGCAGCCGGCAGGGCCTGCAGCTTGCCGGACTGCTGCGCCATCCCGCCGACGAGAACCGCGACCGTCGGATCACCCTGCATCCGGTATCGCCCGGCCGTTATCGCGCCGATGTCGGCGGCGTGACGTCCGGCACCTGGGATGTCCAGGTGAAGAACGGGGGACAGGAGCCCTTTCAGGCGGGACGGCGGCTATGGGTGCGCTGACCCTGTCGCTGGCCCAGCCGGAACATGCCGACGACCTGTCCCGGCATGTGCGCCGCGATGCGGAATGCGAAAGCTTCGAAGTGGCGGTGACGGGCGCGCGCTGCGCCGGCTGCATTGCCAAGATCGAAAAAGGCGTGACGGCCTTGCCCGGCATCGACTCCGCGCGTCTCAACCTGTCCACCGGCAAGCTGCTGGTGCGCGGTCATGATCTTGCACCCCAGGCGGTTCTGCGGCGGCTGCATGATTTGGGGTATCAGGCGCGGCCCTTCGAGGCGGCGGAAACGCTGAGTGCCGAGGATGCCGAAGGCCGTTTCCTGTTGCGCTGCCTGGCGGTTTCCGGTCTGGGCACGGTGCTGGCGATGGGGCTGACCGATGCGGTCTGGTACAGCACCGATATGGCGCCCGCCTTGCGCCAGGTCTTTTTCTGGCTGGCGGCGGGCGTTACCGTGCCCGCCTCGCTCTATGCCGGGCAGCCCTTTTTCCGGTCTGCGCTGGCGGGCTTGAAGGCGCGCACCGCCAACATGGACCTGCCGATCAGCCTGGCGGTGCTGCTGGCGCTGGGCCTCAGCCTCTATCAGGTGGCGCATCAGGAGGCCCATACCTATTTCGATGCCGCCGTGATGCTGGTTTTCCTGCTGCTGGTGGGCCGCTATCTGGATTATCGCCTGCGCGACAAGGCGCGCGGCGCGGCGCGGCATCTTCTGGCGCTGCAATCGCTGCTGGTGCGGCGGCTGGGGCCGCAGGACACGGTGGAAACCGTGTCGGCGCGCGACATCGCGGTCGGCGACCGTGTGCTGGTGGCGGGCGGCGAGCGGGTTCCGGTCAATGGCGTGCTGGAAGGCGATACCGATCTGGATGTGTCGCTGGTGACGGGCGAAGTGCTGCCCCAGGCGGCGGCGCGGGGTATGACCGCGATGGCTGGGTCCATCGTGGCGGGCGCGCCCGTGGTGCTGCGGGCCACGGCGCGGGTCGAGGATTCGCTGGTCGCCGACTTGGCACGGCTTCTGGAAGCGGGGCAGCAGTCGCGCAGCCAGTATGTGCGGCTGGCCGACCGCGCGGCGCGCCTGTATGTGCCCGCCGTCTTTATATTGTCGGCGGTGGTGCTGGGGGGCTGGCTGGCGGTGGGCGCAAGCCTGTCCGTGGCGATCACCAGCGCCATCACGGTGCTGATCATCACCTGCCCCTGTGCGCTGGGCCTTGCCGTGCCCGCCGTGCAGGTGGTGGCGACGGGCCGCCTGTTCCGGCGCGGCGTCTTCGTGAAATCCGGCGATGCGCTGGAACGGCTGGCCGAAGTGGACATGGCCGTGCTGGACAAGACCGGCACCCTGACGCTGGGCATGCCGGTGCTGCAAAATGCCGGCGCGTTGCCCCCCGGCCTGCTGGACCGCGCCGCGCGGATCGCCCGCGCCAGCAATCATCCCTATGCGCGGGCGCTGGCCACGGCGGCGGGATCGGGGCCGGTGGCGCAGGGCGTATCGGAGATTGCGGGGCAGGGTCTTTCCTGCGGCGATGAAAGGCTGGGCAGCGCCGCCTGGCTTGGGGCAGGGGGCGACAGTCCCCTCTGGTATCGCGATGGGGACAGCGCGCCGAAGGGTTTCGACTTTTCCGATGTCATCCGTCCCGCCGCGCCCGCGCTGGTCGCGGCGATGAAGACGCGTGGCATCCGCGCCGAGATGCTGACCGGCGATCAGGCCGACATCGCCGCCCGCATCGCGGCAGAGGCGGGGATCAGCGCCTGGCAGTCGGGTGTGACGCCGCAGCAGAAGGCGGCCCGCATGGAGGCGCTGCGCGCCGCCGGGCGCAAGGTTCTGATGGTGGGCGACGGCATCAATGACGCGGCCGCGCTGGCGCTGGCCCATGTCTCGATCGCGCCGGGCAACGCCACCGATATCAGCCAGCGCGCCGCCGACATGGTGCTGCGGGGCGACGACCTGTCCGCGATCACTGAGGCGGTGGATGTGGCCCGCCGCGCCCGCCGCCTGGTGCTGCAGAACTTCGTGCTGGCGGTGGCCTACAACCTGACCGCCATTCCGCTGGCCGCCTTGGGCATGGTGACGCCGCTGGTCGCGGCCGCGACCATGGCGGGATCCTCGCTTCTGGTGACGCTGAACGCGCTGCGGCTGGCGAGAGGATAGGGGCCGGCGATGGAAGGCATGGGATTCATCATCGCCGCCGCGCTGCTCTTCGGGCTGATCGTGCTGGGATTGCTGCTCTGGTCCTTTGCCAGCAGCCAGTATGACGACCTGGACGGCGACGCTGTCCGCATCCTGCTGGATGATGAAGACGCGCCGTGACGCATCCGTACGGGTTTCTACGTAAGGAGGAATCCCAATTTCAGGGCGCGCCAGAGCCGGGCATACCGGACAGCGAAGTTTCAGCGGAGCGTGCCATGATGGTTTCGGATGTGCTGGTCATTGTCGCCTTTGGCGGCATTTCTCTTTTCGGGCTGGTTCTGGCCTGGGCCAGCTGGGATGAGTGGCGGCGCAAGACGCTGTCGCAGTGAAAAGCGCGTCGCCCTACAGCCCGCACGGCTATGAGGCGCGGGCGGACAAGTGCCTGGACCTGGCCCACCAGGCGCAGGACAGGCTGATCCGCATGGAGCTGATGAAGTTGCGCCAGACCTATCTGGCCATCGCGCAACGGCTGAAGGAAGGCTGCCCCTGGTGCTAGGCGCGGCGGGCCCGCGCCCGGCCATTTGAAATCCCGGCAGGAATTAACGTACATCCCTGCCATGACCGGCTTTGTGCGCGCGGCCTGAACTTGCCGCAGGCTCCAACCCTTTCCATGACCGACCTGCCGGTGGCGGAATGCCTGCCGCGCCTGCTGGCGGCATTGGCCGATGGCCCCAATGCGGTGCTCGTCGCGCCGCCGGGCGCGGGCAAGACCACATCCGTGCCGCTGGCGATGCTGGATGCGGCGCCCATGAAAGACGGCCGCATCCTGATGCTGGAGCCGCGCAGGCTGGCGGCCCGCGCCGCCGCCACCCGCATGGCCAGCCTGATCGGCGAGCCGGTGGGCAGGACCGTGGGCTTCCGCACCCGGCTGGAAAGCGCAGTCTGCGCCGCCACCCGCATCGAGGTGGTGACGACGGGGCTGCTGATCCGCCGGCTGCTGGGCGATCCGGGCCTGGATGGCGTGTCCGCCGTCATTCTGGATGAAATCCATGAACGCTCGCTGGAGGCCGATCTGGCGCTGGCGCTGTGCCTGGATGCGCAGGCGATGTTGCGCCCGGACCTGCGGCTGCTGGCCATGTCCGCCACCCTCGACGGTGCGCGCCTGTCGGCGATGATGGCCGCGCCCATCGTGGAAAGCGCCGGGCGGATGCATCCTGTGGATATCCGCCATGCCGCGCGCGACCTGGCGGACATGCGCGACCTGCCTGCCGCGATGGCCCGCGCCATCCGCGCGGCGCTGGATGACGCGCCGGGCGACATACTGGCTTTCCTGCCGGGCATGGGGGAAATCCGGCGCACGGAATCGGCGCTGGACGGCGTGGACGCCACGGTGCTGCCGCTGCATGGCGATCTGCCGGTGGCGGCGCAGGACCTGGCGCTGCGTCCCGCGTCCGGCCGCCGCGTGGTGCTGTCCACCGCCATCGCCGAAACCTCGCTCACCGTGCCGGGTGTTCGCATCGTGATTGACGGCGGCCTGCGCCGTGCGCCGCGTTTCGATCCGGCCAGCGGCTTGACGCGGCTGGCGACCGAGCGCATCAGCCGCGCCGCCGCCGACCAGCGCGCTGGCCGCGCGGGCCGTGAAGCGCCCGGCCTTGCCATCCGCCTGTGGAGTGAGGCGGCCCAGCGTGGCCTGCGCCCGCACGACCGGCCCGAGATACTGGAAGCCGAACTGTCCGGCCTGCTGCTGGATTGCGCGGCCTGGGGCACGCCGCCGGGCAGGCTGGTGTTTCCCGATGCGCCGCCCGACGGCGCGCTGGCCGCCGCCCGCGCGCTGCTCACCGATTTGGGGGCGATGGATGCGGCGGGCGCGATCACGCCGCTGGGCGCGCGCATGAGCAGGCTGGGCGCGCATCCGCGCCTGGCCGCCATGATGCTGGCGGCGGCGGATGCGGGAGAGGCGGCGCGGGCCTGCGATATCGCCGCGCTGCTGGAAGCGCGTGATCCTTTGCGCGGACAGGACACGCCCGCCGATATCATGACGCGACTGGAAGCGTTGGCGGAGTCGTCCGCGGCCGCCGCGCTGGGCGCGGACCGCAATGCGCTGCACACCATCCGCCAGGCGGCGCGGCAGTATCGCGCGCGGCTGGGCATCGGACGCGAACAGGCGGGGGCAGGCGATCCCGCGCCGCTGATCGCCGCCGCCTTTCCCGACCGGCTGGCCCAGCGCCGCGCCGAGCCGGGCAGCTTCCGCCTGTCGGGCGGTGGCGGGGCGCGGCTCGCGGTGACCGACGCGCTGGCGAAAGCCGACCTGCTGGCGGTGGCGGCGCTGGAGATGAAGACATCGCCGCTCGTCCGCATGGCCGCGCCGCTGGATGCCGCCAATATTCCGCCCGCGCTGGCCGCGCGCATCACCGAGACAGTGGAGACCAGTATCGATCCCGTTTCGGGCAGCATCCAGGCGCGGCGGCGCAGGCGGCTGGGCACACTTGTCTTGGAAGAACGATCCGCGCCGCCGGATGCGGCGGATGCCGTGGCGGCGCTGCTGGTGGCGGTGCGCGAAGACCCGGCGCGCCTGCCCTGGACCGAGGAGGCGCGCAATCTTCAGGCGCGCCTTGTGCTGATGCACGGGCTGGAGCCGGATGTCTGGCCCGCCTGTGATGACGCCAATCTGATCGCCAGCCTGGAAGACTGGCTTGCGCCCCATCTGCACGGGCGGACCCGGCTGGGCGACCTTGCGGCGCTCGATCTTTCCGTGCTGCTGCCGCAGCGACTGGACTGGGCGCTGCGCAATCGCCTCGACAAGGAGCTTCCCACCCATCTGCCGCTGCCCGGCGGGCGGGCGGCGGTGGATTATACCCAGCCCGTGCCCATCGCGGCGGCGCGGGCCCAGCATTTCTATGGCATGGCGGAAACGCCGAAACTGGCGGGCGGGCGCGTGCCGCTGCGGCTGGCGCTGCTGTCACCGGCGGGACGGCCGATCGCGCTGACCGCCGATATCGCGGGCTTCTGGCGGGGTGCCTGGGCTGATGCGCGGCGCGACATGCGTGGGCGTTATCCCCGGCACAATTGGCCGGAAAATCCTTTGCTGCCCTGATGCGCCGGCTCGAGTTTAGGGCCTGGGGATGGAGTTGCGGCGCAAGTTTTCCACCCCCATCAAGGCTATGGCCTGATGAGCTATGGCAATGCGCGCCAGCCCGGCACGAAGCATTACAGCGACCAGCTTGAACTGCTGTCGCGACGGGCGTTCCGCGAGCTGTGGCTGCGCCGGGAGCAGGTGGAGGACCATCTGGAACAGCGATGGGCTTTTCCCCGCCGTTATCTCTCCGGCGATAGGCGGGGCGATAGGCGTTAGACCTCCAGCGCCTCGGTCAGGTCGCCGGGCGCGAAGCCCGCGCGCGATGTCATGGCGCGGTCGCGCATCTTCAGCCCCGCCAGCTTGGGCAGGTCGAAGCGGCGCGTGATGAAGCGCAGGATGGAGCCGGTGTCATAG
>DASTMN010000138.1:0-20728 GCA_035714165.1 Rhizomicrobium sp. | reverse complement strand
TGCACGCCCGTCACGCCCAGCGTGTTCTGCACCGTGACGGCGGTGATCGCGGTCTGGGCATAGACGCCAAAGGACTGCGCCGTCTTCAGGTCGGCCTGTATGCCCGCGCCGCCGGAGGAATCCGACCCGGCAATGACCAGGATTCGTTTCATGGGCCGCGACCGCCGCCTTTGGTCAGGCGGCAGCCTCCCCGATGGCCGACGCGATATCGCGCACCACGGCGCGCACCAGCTTTTCGTCCTCGCCTTCCGCCATGACGCGGATCAGGGGTTCGGTCCCCGACTTGCGGACCAGGATGCGGCCCGAACCGCCCAGCCGCGCATTGCCGTCGGCGATGCAGGTCTTCACCCGGTCGTCATCCAGGGGCGAGCCGCTCTTGAAGCGCACATTCTCCAGAACCTGCGGCAGCGGATGGAACAGGTGCGCCGCCTCGCTGGCGGGCGCATCGCCCTGCGCCAGCACCGCCAGCACCTGCAGCGCCGCCACTAGGCCGTCGCCGGTGGTGGAGAAATCCGACAGGATGATATGGCCGGACTGTTCGCCGCCGACATTGAAGCCGCCCCGCGCCATTTCCTCCAGCACATAGCGGTCGCCCACGGCGGAGCGCGCCAGGGTCAGGTTCAGGCCGGACAGGAAACGGTCCAGCCCCGCATTGGACATCACGGTGCCGACCACGCCGCCGCCCTTGAGGACGCCGTTCCGGGACCAGCTTTTGGCGATCAGCGCCAGGATCTGGTCGCCATCCACGATCTGGCCCTTTTCATCGGCCATCACCACGCGGTCGGCGTCGCCGTCCAGCGCGATGCCGAAATCGGCGCGCACTTCGCGCACCTTGGCGCACATGGCCTGGGGCGCGGTGGAGCCGCAGTCCAGGTTGATGTTGGTGCCGTCGGGCGTCACGCCCATCGGCACGATATCGGCGCCCAGTTCCCACAGCACTTCCGGCGCAACCTTGTAGGCGGCACCATTGGCGCAATCGATCACGATCCGCATGCCGTCCAGCCGCAGATTGCGCGGGAAGGTGTGCTTGGCGAACTCGATATAGCGGGCCTGGCTGTCGTCCACGCGCTTGGCGCGGCCGATGCGGGCCGACGGGGCCAGGCCCTGGGCCAGCCCGGCATCCATCAGCGCCTCGATCTCCAGCTCCACTTCGTCCGACAGCTTCTGGCCGTCGGGGCCGAAGAACTTGATGCCGTTGTCTTCATACGGATTGTGCGAGGCGGTGATCATCACCCCGATATCGGCGCGCAGCGAACGGGTCAGCATGGCGACGGCGGGGGTGGGCAGCGGGCCGAACTGGAACACATCCATGCCCACGGCGGTGAAGCCCGAGACCAGCGCATTCTCGATCATGTAGCCGGACAGACGGGTGTCCTTGCCGATCACCACCCGGTGGCGATGCTCGCCCCGCGTGAAGATGCGGCCCGCCGCCATGCCCGCCTTCATCGCCACTTCGGGCGTGAGCTTGGCGGTGTTGGTGCGGCCACGGATGCCGTCAGTGCCGAAATATTTGCGGGTCATGGAAGGTCCGAAAGAATGGGACGCGGTTTTACCACATCCGGCTTTACGAGGGTTAATGACCTTCGTTTTCCAGATTTTTCAACACCTTAAGTGCATCCCGCAGCGGCCCCGGCGCATGGGTCCGGATCATGTCCGCGCCACGGGCCGCCGCGAACAGCTCCGCCGCCAGGCTGGCCGCGCCCGCCGCTTCCACCGGGCGGTTCACAAGACGGCGCAGGAAGCCCTTGCGCGATACCGAGATCAGCACCGGCAGGCCGTAGCGGGCCTTCAGGTCCGGGATGCGCCGCAGCAGGATCAGGGAGTTTTCCGGGTCCATGCCCAGGAACTGCCCCATGCCGGGATCGAGGACCAGGCGCTCGCGCGCGATGCCCGCCGCGTCCAGCGCCGCAAGGCGGGCATCGAAAAAGGCCGTGACGCGATCCCAGATGTCCGCCGGCGGCACATCGGTCTTCACCGCCACGCCGCGCGCCTGCACCATGTGCATCACGATCAGCCGGGCTTGCGACGCCGCCAGTTCGGGATAGAGCGCCGCATCGGCGAAACCGTGAATATCATTGATCCAGTCCACGCCCTGCCCCAACGTCCAGCGCTGCACCGGCGTGGAGAAGGTATCAATGGACAGGGACACGCCCCGTTCCCGTAACGCCGGAATGACGGCAGACAGGCGTTCGATCTCGACCTCGGGTGCGACCGCGCCGCTGTCGGGATTGGAGGAGGCCGCGCCGATATCCAAAGCGTCCGCGCCGTCCGCGATCAGGGCATCGGCATGGGCCAGCGCCGCGCCGGGATCGAGATACCGGCCGCCATCGGAAAAACTGTCGGTGGTGATGTTGAGGATGCCGAGGATTTTCATGGTGCATGCAAACGAAAAGGGCGGTCCGAAGACCGCCCTTCTTGTAACAGGAAAGTTGGATTCCCGCTTGCGCGGGAATAACAAGCCTTACCGCGGCTGAGGCTCCGGGGAGATGATCGGACCGGGGCCAGAGGCCGGACGCGCCTTGCCCGCCACCGGCACACTGGTGCCCGTGTCGCGTGGCGGCGTCGCCGGCTCCTCATAGGGCGTGCGGACCGGCGGAATGCCCTTGAGCAGCGCGATGATCTCGTCGCCCGTCAGGGTTTCATATTCCAGCAGGCCGCGGGCCAGCGCATTCAGGTCCTCCGAATGGGTGGTCAGGATATCCCGCGCGCGAGTGTAGCTTTCGTCGATGATCCGGTGGATCTCGCCGTCGATCTTCTGGGCCGTGGCCTCGGAGATGTTCTGGGTGCGCGACACGCTGTGGCCCAGGAACACTTCCTCCTGGTTCTCGGCATAGGCGATGGGGCCCAGGCTGTCGGACATGCCGAAGCGGGTGACCATCGCGCGGGCCATGCGGGTGGCCTGCTCGATATCGCTCTGGGCGCCGGTGGTGACCTTCTCATGGCCGAACACCAGTTCCTCGGCCAGGCGGCCGCCAAAGGCCACCGCCAGGTCGGCCAGCATCTTCTGGCGCGTCAGCGACAGGGCGTCGCGTTCCGGCAGGCGCATCACCATGCCCAGCGCGCGGCCGCGCGGGATGATGGTCGCCTTGTGGATCGGGTCGGAACCGACGACATGCAGCGCCACGATGGCGTGACCGGCCTCGTGGAAGGCGGTGAGCTTCTTTTCCTCGTCGCTCATGGCCATGGAGCGGCGCTCCGCGCCCATCATCACCTTGTCCTTGGCGTCTTCCAGTTCCTGCATGGTGACAACGCGCTTGCCGCGGCGGGCGGCCATCAGCGCGCCCTCGTTCACCAGGTTTGCCAGGTCGGCGCCGGAGAAGCCGGGGGTGCCGCGGGCCAGCACGCGCGGGTCCACATCGGGGGCCAGCGGCACCTTGCGCAGGTGGACGCGCAGGATCTTCTCGCGCCCCGCCAGATCGGGATTGGGCACGACAACATGACGGTCGAAACGGCCGGGGCGCAGCAGCGCCGGGTCCAGCACGTCGGGACGGTTGGTGGCGGCGATCAGGATGACGGACTCGTTGGCCTCGAAGCCGTCCATCTCCACCAGCAGCTGGTTCAGGGTCTGCTCGCGCTCGTCATTGCCGCCGCCCAGGCCCGCGCCGCGATGGCGACCCACCGCGTCAATTTCGTCGATGAAGACGATGCAGGGGCTGTTCTTCTTGGCCTGTTCGAACATGTCGCGCACACGCGACGCGCCCACGCCCACGAACATCTCCACGAAGTCGGAGCCGGAAATGGTGAAGAAGGGCACATTGGCCTCGCCCGCGATGGCGCGCGCCAGCAGCGTCTTGCCGGTGCCCGGCGGGCCGACCAGCAGCACGCCCTTGGGAATGCGGCCGCCCAGGCGCTGGAATTTCTGCGGATCGCGCAGGAAGTCCACGATCTCCTTCAGGTCGTCCTTGGCCTCGTCCACGCCCGCGACATCTTCAAACGTCACGCGGCCCTGGCGCTCGGTCAGCAGCTTGGCGCGGCTCTTGCCGAAGCCCATCGCCTTGCCGCCGCCCGACTGCATCTGGCGCATGAAGAAAATCCAGATCGCGAAGATCAGCAGCATGGGCGCCCAGCTGATCAGGATGCTCAGGAAGCTGATGCCGTCATCCGAAGGGGTGACGGTGGTGTCCACATTGTGCTGCTTGAGGGTCGGCCACAACGTGGTGTCGTTGCTGGGCACGTTGGTGGTGAAGGGCTGGCCGTTCTTCAGCTCGCCTTTTACCTGGTCACCCTGGAAGGTGACTTTCTTGACTTGGTTCTGCGTCACCTGCTCGGTGAACTTGGAATAGGTGATGGCCGAGACTGGGGTGTGCTGGCCCGTGCCCTGGAACATGTTGAACAGGACGACCAGAAGCACTGCGATGACCATCCACAGCGCGAGATTTCGCAGATTATTCAAGAGGCCGTCCTTTCAAGCGGTGGCCCAGCGGCAAGCGGTGGCCCATGGCAGGTCTATCCCGCCCGCATATTAGATAGGGCGTTTCTAGCGCATTGCCAGACACCGAAACGTTAAGAGTTTTAAGGCTCGCCCGCAACCGCACGGCGGCGGCGGGCCGTGCCCGGCGCGGCGGCTGAATCATTGTTTTTGCTGGTTTTTTTCCGCGCGTTTTCCGCCGTCACCAGCAGGGTTCCAGCCCCGAAATGCTGCCGGGCGCGGGGGGCGGGCGCGATGCGGCAGCCGTGCAGGGTGGCCCCCCTTTTCAACCGGCCAGTCACAATCGCATCGAACAGCCGTTCCAGCGCCTCGAATCGCGGCCGGTAGGCCTGCCCCCCCGCCGCCATCAGCACCGCCGCCAGGGCCCGCAGCCCCACCTCGCGCGGCACCGCCGCCAGCGCGGCGGCATCCAGCGCCAGACTGTCACCCGACATATGCGTGGCGCGGGCCAGCAGGGCCTGGGTCATGGCTTCCAGCGCCGCCCGCGCCCGCGCCAGATGGGCGGCGGCAGCGGCGATGCGGGCGGCGGACAGTCCCGCCGCCTCCAGTGCGGCGGCCGCCCGGCGCATCTTCACCCGGTCGAAGGCCGGATCGTCATTCATGGGATCGTCGAGCCAGTCCTGACCGATGCCTGTCAGGTAGCGGCGCAGCGCCGCCCGCCCAACACCCAGCAGGGGGCGCGCCACCGACAGTCCGGCAAAGCCTTCCACCGGCCAGGGCGCAAGGCCGCGCATCGCCGACAGTCCGTCCAGCCCGCTGCCGCGCGCCAGCCGCAGCAGGAAGGTTTCGGCCTGGTCGTCCAGCGTATGTCCGACAAACAGCGTGGCGATCTTCTTCTTCGCCAGCCAGGCCCCCATCAGGCGATAGCGCGCCTCGCGCGCCGCCGCTTCCACGCCGCGAACAGGCCTGGCATCGGTCCAGGACAGGATATGCGCCTTCAGCCCCGCCGCCTTGGCCCAACCCGCGACACGCCGGGCATCGCGCGCCGAGTCCGGGCGCAGGCCGTGATCCACGGTCAGTACGATGGGCGCGGGCAGGCCGCGCGCCCCGGCATACCCCGCCAGCAGGTGCATCAGCGCCAGGCTGTCGCCACCGCCCGACACCGCGACCGCGATGGGGCCGCCCTGCTCCGGCATGGCGGCGGCAAAGGCCTGTTCCAGCCTATTTGCTGCAGGCGGTCTTGCGGAGGCTGGCCGCCTGGTTGAGCGTCTGGGCCGAGGCGTTGGGATAGCGCGTCCTGATGAGACCAAGCGTGGTGCAGCCTTCCGTCTTCTGGCCCATCCCCATGAAGGACTGGGCGAGCTTCAGCATAGCGTCCGGCGCGCGCGGTGACTTGGGGTATTTCTTGATTGCCTCGGCAAAGCCGCGCGCCGCCTGGGCATAATCCTGGCGCACGAAGCTGATATTGCCCACCCAGTAGAGCGCCTGGGGCGACAGGTCGTTGTCATTGGGATTGGCGTCGGCATAGGCGCGGAAACCCGCCTGGGCCTCGTCATACTGCGCCCGGCTCATCAGGTTCATGGCCGCGTCATACTGGCTGGGATTGCCGGCGGGCGGCGGACCCGACAGCGAACCGTTCAGGGTGGCGGGGCCACCCGACATGGACAAGGTGCCCAGCGTGCCGGGCGGACGGCCGCGCGTGCCGCCGTCATCGGCCGGCGGCGCGGAGGCAAAACCACCACCCGGGGGACCACCATTGCCACCGGTGGCGTCAATCGGCGGCAGCGGCGCGCCGGGGCGCATGCCGCCCTGTGGCGGCGCATAGGCCTGCGGCGCAAAGGATTGCGCGCCCGGCGATCCGCTGCCCGCGGCGGCACAGTTCATCGCATCGCCCGCACCCATCTGCTGGGCCGACAGGGTGCACAGGCGATAGGCGAAGTCGCGCTGCATGGCGTCGATCTTCTGGTTCTGCTGGGCGATCTGGTGGTTCAGTTCTTCATTCTGGCCGGTGGCGCGGGCCAGGCTGTCGGTGAGGCCGCGCACCCTGTCCTCCAGCTGGCGCACCCGGCCGCTGACCTGCTCGATGGCGGCATCCTGGGCGTCTTCATGCGCCTTGGCGGCTTCCTGCTCCTCGCGGCTGGGGCCGAAAAGCTGCGCCTGGGCCGGGACCGCGCCCAGTATCATGAGAGCCATTGCCGAAACCGCGATGCGCTGCCTGATCATGCCCTGGACCTTCCTGTCTTGACCGCACATGGCTGCAATACAAACCGCAGCATGATGGCCTTTTGCAGCAAAAAAGGGGCGCGTGTCACGCGCCCCCCTCTTGTTCTTGCACATCGTTCCCTCGCCCGGCCTGCGGGCGCGGAACGCGCTTAGGAGTTGGCGCCGCCGGTGACGGTGGTCACGCCGCGGCGATTCTGCGACCAGCAGCTCTCGCTGGAGTCGGTGCAGATCGGACGCTCCTTGCCGTAGGACACGGTCTCGATGCGGCCGGCGGACACGCCCTGGCTCACCAGCGCTTCGCGCACGGCGTTGGCGCGGCGCGCGCCCAGGGCCAGGTTGTATTCGCGGGTACCGCGCTCGTCGGCGTGGCCTTCGATGGTGATGCGGACCGCCGGATACTTCTGCAGCCAGGCGGCCTGGCGCTGCAGCACGGCCTGGTCACCGGCTTCGATATTGTACTGGTCCAGCGCGAAATGGACGGTGTCGCCGACATTGACGCGCAGGTCCTCGGCGCTGCCCGGCACGATGCCGGGGGCGGGGGCGGCGGCGACCGGCGGCGGCGGGGCCGGCGGCGGGGTCGTGGCGACGGCTTCCTGCTTCTTGGTGCAGGCACCAAGAGCCAGCACGCCAGCCAGACAGGCAAATTTCAGGGTCGTGGAAAATCGGGACATCGGAATCTCCTGGCAGCGAAGGCCCCACGGTGCGGGCGGCACCCACGCTTTAGAAATAAAGGCGCACCTAAAACGACAAACGCATTAACCGGCAAAAGGAGCCAATAAAATGACGTTTGAATACGAATGATTCTAAGAAAAGTTGACAGGCGGATCAAGGAAAACCGCCTGTTCTTTGACCTTTCTACTGGATCAGGGGCGACCAGGCGGGATCGGAGGCGCTGCCGGGGGTCAGAACGCGCCTTTCATTGCGGCCGGTGACATCCACGGACCAGATCTGCCCGCCACGCCCCCCCTGCAGGGTGCGCGTGTACATCAGGACGCGGCCATTGGGGGCCCAGGTGGGACCTTCATCCTGCCAGCCGGTGGAGATCAGGCGCTCGCCCGAGCCGTCGGTCCGCATGACGCCGACATTGAAGCGCCCGCTGGCCTGCTTGGTGAAGGCGATCAGGTCGCCGCGCGGCGACCAGACCGGCGTGCCGTTGCGGCCCGCGCCGAAGCTGATGCGGCGCTGGCCGGAGCCGTCGGCATTCATCACATAGATCTGCTGGCTGCCGCCCCGGTCCGACTCGAACGCGATCTGGCGGCCATCCGGCGAGAAGGACGGCGCGGTGTCGATGCCCGGATCGGAGGTCAGCCGCTGCAGCGAACGGGTCCGCAGGTCCATGACATAAATGTCAGAATTGCCATTGGTTTCCAGCGACAGCGCCACCTTGTTGCCGTCGGGCGAGAAGCGCGGCGAGAAGGTCATGTTGGGAAAGTTGCCCAGCACTTCCTGCTTGCCGGTCTCGATGTCGAACAGGTACACGCGCGGCTTGCTGCCGATATAGGACATGTAGGCGATCATCTGCGCGGTGGGATTGAAGCGAGGGGTCAGCACCATGTAATCGCCGCGCGTCAGGAAGATGGGGTTGGCGCCGTCCTCGTCCATGATCGCCAGGCGCTTGACGCGCTTCAGGGCCGGGCCGGTCTCGGAAATGAAGACGATGCGGGTGTCGAAATAGCCCTTTTCGCCGGTCACGCGCTCATAGATGGCGTCCGACACCATGTGCGCCACGCGGCGCCAGTTTTCCGGCTGGGTGAAATACTGAAGGCCCAGCATCTGGGTCTCGCCCGTCACGTCCCACAGGCGGAAGTCCACCCGCAGGCGGCCGTCCGGCTGCTGGGTGACCATGCCCGTCACCAGGCCCTGGGCGGTGATGGCGCGCCAGCTCGCGAAATTGGGCACGGTGTTGATGTTGGTGATGCGCTCGGCGAAGCCCGCCGGATTGAGCGGCCGGAACAGGCCGGACCGCTCCAGGTCGGCCCGCACCACGCCCGCGATATTGGCGCCGGCCTGGCCGTCATTGGGCGTGCCCGCCACGAAATCGGGAATCGCAATGGGCAGCGGCTGGGCATTGCCCTGCGTCACATCCACCTGCAATGCGGCGCTGGCGGGCAGCGGCGCGGCGGCGAAGGCGGCCAGCGCGGCGAACAGGAGCAGGAATTTCCTCATGACAGTCTCCGGCGGTTCAGGCTGCAACACGACAGCCAGTTCATGGTTCCATCATCTGGCGCGGATCGAAGCGCAACGGACTGATTTCCGACCAGACATTATAACGATCCGGCGGCAGCCTGTAGGGCTGGCAGGAATAGATCGCGCGGCTGGCCGCCTCGGCGGCGGCGCGGGTAAAGCTGTTGCCGTTCAGGGTCAGCAGTTCCGCCGAGGCCACCGTGCCGTCGCGGTTCAGCCGCAGGTGATAATCCACGATGGCGTCGGCGGGATTGGGCGGGAATATCTGAAGGCTCCAGCAGCGGCGGATTTGCGAGCGCAGCGCATCGGCGATGTCGGCGGTCATGGCGGTGCCCAGGCCCGCGCCCTGGATCACGCGCGGCCCCGGCTTGACGTTCTTGACCGGCTTTTCCGGCGCGGTGAGCTTGTTGAGCAGGCTGTTGAAATCGTCGGCCGCCGTTTTTTTCGGCTTTTCCACCGGCTTCTCGACCGGCTTGGGCTTTTCCTTGGCCACCTCGAACTTGGGCATCGGCACGTCGGGCGCGGGCTCCACAGCCTGCATCTGCGGCTCCGGCGGCGGCTCGGGCGGCAGCACCGGCAGGTCCATCTTCTCCGGCTCCGGCTTGGCTTCGGGCGCCTGGGCCTGGACGTTGGTGGTGTCGGCGATGGTCACAAGGTCCACCGGCACCATATGGGTTTCCGGCGGCGTCTCGAAATTGCGCTGAAAGCTGAACAGCGCGGCGGCGAAGACCAGCGCATGAAAAACCGCCGAGGCGATCACGCCATAGGGCGAGGCGGCCTCGGTGGTGGGGCGGGTGCGGCGCCAGGTGGCCGCGCCCTTAGCGCGCGTCGGGGTTGGGTTTGACGGCATCGGTCACCAGGCCGATCTTGGTGAAGCCGGCGGCGGCCAACTGGCCCATCACTTCCATCACCTTTCCATATACAACGCGGTCGTCGCCGCGCACGAAGATGCGCTGGTCATAGCCGTTCTCGGCAATGGCCCGAAGCCGTTCCACCAGCGCCTCCTGCGCCACCTGTTCTTTCTGCAGGAAGATGGTGCCGTCACGGCGCACCGTGATGGAAAGCGGCTCGCGGTCCTGGCCCATCGCGGGCGCGCGGGTCTTGGGCAGGTCCACCGGCACGCCCACGGTCAGCAGCGGCGCGGTCACCATGAAGACGATCAGCAGGACCAGCATCACGTCCACGAAAGGCGTGACGTTGATCTCGGCCATGGCGCGGCGGCGCATCCGCCCCCGCCCGCGCGATGAGGTATGCTGGATACCTCCGGCCATCAGCGGCCCGCCTTTTCGTCAAGCTGGCGCGCCAGGATGGCCGAGAACTCGTCGGCGAAGGCGTCGAGCTGGTTCACATAGCGGCCGATATCGGCCACGAAGCGGTTGTAGAAGATGACCGCCGGAATGGCGGCCAGAAGGCCCATCGCGGTGGCGAACAGCGCTTCGGCGATGCCCGGCGCGACCACCGCCAGGGTGGTGTCATGGCGAGCGGCGATGGCGGAAAAGCTGTTCATGATGCCCCAGACCGTGCCGAACAGGCCGACAAAGGGCGACACCGAGCCGATGGTGGCCAGGATGCCCAGATTCTTCTCGATGCCGTCGGTCTCGCGCAGGATGGTGACGCTCATCGCCTTTTCGATCCGCTCCTTGACGCCCGGCACCATGGATTCGCGCGGGTTGCCGCCCTCGAAGGCGCGGCGCCATTCGCGCAGCGCGGCGATGAACATGGCCGCCAGGGGATGATCGTTGCGGGCGGCGAACTGCTGGTACAGTTCGTCCAGCGACTGGCCCGACCAGAACAGCTTTTCGAACTTGCGGGCCTTGCTGCGCAGCCCGGCCAGCAGCACCAGCTTGTTGAAGATGATCGCCCAGGACCAGAGCGAGGACAGCAGCAGCAGGATCATCACCGCCTTCACGATGTAATCGGCGCGCATGAACATGGAGACCATCGAGAAATGGTCGGTCTCGCCCACCGCCCCGGCGCTGGCCTCCACGCCCGGCGGCGGGGCCAGTTCCTGCCGCTCGGCGCTGCCCTGCACGGGCGCGGCGATGGGGCCGCTCTGCACGTCGCGGGACTGGGCCAGGACGGGAGAGGCGGAAAGCGGGGCAAGCGCCAGCATCAGGATCGCGGCGAAAGCGGCGCATGCGCGGTTGATTTTCATCACAAAACCCTTTGTCGCCGTAAGGAAGGCTATTGCCTCCCGATCTTGGCCGAAATTTGACGAATGAGACTAAGTTTCCTGTGTTGTCACATAAGGCGCAAGAGTCTCCATCACGTTTTTGGGAAGACGCCGCGGCTTGCCCGTTAACGTGGTGATGCAGGCTTCGATCCGCCCCTCCACCAGCAGCAGTCCGCCGCACATCACGCGCTGGGTCGCATGCATCCGCGCGCCTGATACCGCCGTCAGGCTGCTGCGGACCGTGATAACATCGTCCAGCCGCGCCGGGCGGTGATAATCGATGGCCGCGCGGCGGATCGCCCAGGCGGTCGGCTCGTCATCCTCCAGCCCGGCCATCTTGGAAATGCCGGCGCAGCGGAAGAATTCGGTGCGGCCCCGCTCCATGTAGCGCAGGTAATTGGCGTGATAGACCACGCCCGACAGGTCGGTGTCCTCGTAATAGACGCTGATGGGCAGGACATGAATCCTGCCCTCGAAATGGCCGAGTCCCTGTGCGAGTCCCTGTGTCAGGTGATGGTCGGAGCGGGTCATGGCGCGTCGAATGTCCGGTGCAGATAGACCACGTCTATCCAGTTTCCGAACTTAAAGCCGATTTGCGGAAGACGGCCAACCGTCGTGAAGCCCATTTTCTCGTGCAGCGCCACGCTGGCGGGATTGGGCCAGGAAATGGTCCCGATGGCCGCATGGACGCCCAGCGCGGGCAGCCTGTCCAGCAGCGCGCCATACAGCGCCGCGCCCAGGCCCTGCCCCAGCAGGTGGCGGTCCAGGTACACCGTGGTGGATACGGTGTGGCGATAGCCCGCGCGATCATGAAACCTGGCCGCATAGGAATAGCCGAGGATCGCGCCATCCCGCGCCGCCACCAGCCAGGGATATCGGGCGGTGACCGCGGCGATACGCCCGGCCATCTCCTGCGCCGTGACGGGTGCTTCCTCGAAGGTGACGATGCTGTCCGTCACATAGTGATTGTAGATGTCCGCGATGGCGGCGGCATCGGCGGGCGTGACAGGCCGGATCGCCGCATCAGTCATCCGCGTCACCCAGGGACAGGCTGGCCTGGGCCGGGTTTTGCGGCGGAGCGTTCAGGCCCAGATGGCCCCAGGCCGCGCCCGCCAGCATCCGGCCGCGCGGGGTGCGCTGCACGAAGCCCTGTTGCATCAGATACGGCTCCACGATTTCCTCGATGGCGTCGCGCGCCTCGCCCAGCGCCGCCGCCAGCGTTTCGATCCCCACCGGACCGCCGCCGTAATTCTCGGCGATCAGTTGCAGGTAGCGGCGGTCGAACCCGTCCAGCCCCTTGGCATCGACTTCCAGCCGGTTCAGCGCCGCATCGGCGGTCTTGGCGTCCACCGTGCCGTGCCCGGCCACGGCGGCGAAGTCGCGCACCCGCTTGAGCAGCCGCCCGGCGATGCGGGGTGTGCCGCGCGAACGGGCGGCGATCTCGGCCGCGCCGTCCTGCGTCAGGCCGAAGCCCAGCACCCGCGCGCCCCGCTCCACGATGGAGAGCAGTTCGCCGGGCGTGTAGAAATTCAGCCGCACCGGAATGCCGAAACGGTCGCGCAGGGGCGTGGTGATCAGGCCGGAGCGGGTGGTGGCCCCCACCAGCGTGAAGGGGGCCAGCTGGATTTTCACCGAGCGGGCCGCCGGCCCCTCGCCGATCACCAGGTCGAGTTCGCAATCCTCCATCGCCGGATAAAGGATTTCCTCCACCGCCGGGCTGAGGCGATGGATTTCGTCGATGAAAAGAACGTCGCGCGGCTCCAGGTTGGTGAGAATGGCCGCCAGGTCGCCCGCCTTGGCCAGCACCGGCCCGCTGGTGGAGCGGAAATTGACCCCCAGCTCGCGCGCCACGATCTGCGCCAGGGTGGTCTTGCCCAGGCCCGGCGGGCCGTAGAACAGCACATGGTCCAGCGCCTCGCCCCGCGCGCGGGCCGCGTCGATGAAGACCGACAGATTCTCGCGCGCCTGTTGCTGGCCCACGAAATCGGCCAGCCGCCGGGGCCGCAGGGAGGCTTCCAGCGTGTCGTCTTCCTGATGCTCGGCGCTGACAAGACGATCGCTCACCGGGCCATTCCTTTCAGCGCCTCGCGGATCAGCACCGGCGCCTCGGTGTGTTCGCCCAGCGCCTGAACGGCGCGGGCCACCGCCTCGGCGGCGCGGACATCGCTATACCCCAGATGCACCAGCGCCGAGACGGCATCGGCTTCCGGCCCCTTGGGCGCGGGCGTCACGGCGGCGGCGGGATGGGCGTCGCCGCCCGCCAGCATCATGGCGGGGGCCTTGTCCTTGAGTTCGGTGGCGATGCGCAGCGCCAGCTTGGGGCCCACGCCGGGGGCGCGGCCGATCATCGCCTTGTCGCCCAGCGCCAGCGCGCGGCCGAGGTCGCGGGGGCTGAGGGTGGACAGCACCGCCAGCGCCACCTTGCCGCCGACATTCTGCACCGTCTGGAGCAGGCGGAACCAGTCGCGCTCCTCGGCGGCCAGGAAGCCATAGAGCTTCATGGCGTCCTCGCTGACCTTCATCTCGATCATCAGCGACGCGGGCGCGCCCACCGCCAGACGCGACAGGGTCGAGGCGGGGCACTGCACGACATAGCCAACCCCGTTCACGTCCAGGATCACCAGGTCGTCGCTGATGGAATCCACAATGCCGGTGAGTTTTCCGATCATCCCACGATCCTGACCGCGCGGGCGGGCGCGCTGTGGGCATGGGCGATGGCGGCGGCCAGCGCGTCGGCGGCATCGGCCTGCGTGACCCCACAGGCGGGCAGCAGCCGCTTGACCATGAACTGCACCTGCTCCTTGCCCGCATGGCCCGCGCCCACCACGCATTTCTTGATGTGGTTGGGGGCATATTCGGCGATCTCCAGCCCCGCCTGGGCGGCGGCCAGCAGCGCCACGGCGCGGGCATGGCCGATCTTGAGCGCCGCCGACGGGTCCTTGGCGACAAAGGCCTGCTCCACCGCGATGGCGGCGGGGGCATGGGAGACAATGACCGCGGCCAGCGCCGTGTGAATCTGCATCAGCCGCATGCCCAGCCCGGCGGCGGGCCGGGTGGCGATCACGCCATGAGCGACATGGGCCAGCCGCGAGCCGGAGACCTCGATCACCCCCCAGCCCATCGCCGACAGGCCGGGGTCCAGGCCCATGATGCGAATCGGTGCGCGCATGGCCCGGTTGTACTCTTTATGTTCGTCGGGTGCAGCCCGGACTATGGGTCCGGACTATTGCGCCTTGGCGAAATCCAGCATGGCCAGGGCGATTTCCCGCTCGCCCATGATGACCTGGGTGGCGCCCAGCCCCAGCAGGTGGTCCACCTCGCCGTCGAAATGGGCGCGGGCGATGATCGGCAGGCCCGGATTGGCCTTGCGTGCCTGCTGCACGATCCGCCCCGCCTCGAAGGCCTGGGGGATGGCGACCAGCAGCAGCTTGGCGGCCGGCAGGTTGGCGGCCGCCAGCACATCATCTTTGGCCGCATTGCCCCGGATATGCTCCACATCAGGGTCGCCCACCGTGCCCTCCTCCACCACCAGCAGCGGCAGCGCCCTGTCCTTGAGGCCTTCGGCGATCAGCTTGCCGACCCGGCCATAGCCCACCAGCACGGCATGGCCGGCAAGCGCGGTGGGGCGCAGCGGCTGGCGCGTGACATGCTCCGGCTCGCCCTTCTCGTCCGGCGACTCGTCCTTCAGGGTGCGGTCCAGATAGGTGAAGATCAGCGGATTGAGCATGATCGAGACGATGGCGGCGGCCAGGATCAGGTCGCGACCCTGTTCCGGCAGCAGCTTCAGCGAGATGCCCAGCGCCGCCAGGATGAAGGAGAACTCGCCGATCTGGGCCAGGCTGGCCGAAATGGTCAGGGCGGTGCCGTGGCTGTGGCGGAACATCCGCACGATGGCATAGGCGCCCACCGACTTGCCTACCAGCACGATCAGGATGGTGGCCAGAAGCGGCGCCCAGTCCTTGAGGATGATGCCGGGATTGAACAGCATGCCCACCGAGACGAAGAACAGCACCGCGAAGGCGTCGCGCAGCGGCAGGGTTTCGTGCGCGGCGCGCTGGCTGAGTTCGGATTCCGACAGGATCATGCCGGCGAAGAAGGCGCCCAGGGCGAAAGACACGTCGAACAGCACCACCGCGCCATAGGCAAAGCCCAGCGCGATCGCCAGCACCGCCAGCCGGAACAGCTCGCGGCTGCCGGTATGGGCGACATAATGCAGAACCCAGGGGATGACCCGACGGCCCACCACCAGCATCAGCACCACGAAGGCGGCCAGCTTGCCCATGGTCAGCGCCAGCGAGGAGGCAATGGCCCCCATGCTGCCGCCGGTTTCGCCGTTGAGGATTTCGGCCATGGGCGGCAGCAGCACCAGCGCCAGCACCATGGCGATGTCTTCCACGATCAGCCAGCCCACCGCGATGCGGCCTCGCTCGGTCTCGATCAGCCGCCGTTCCTGCATCGCCCGCAACAGCACGACGGTCGAGGCCACCGACAGGGCCAGACCGAAGATCAGGCCCGCGCCCAGGTTCCAGCCCATCAGGTGCGACAGCCCCATGCCCAGGATGGTGGCGATGGCGATCTGGGCCACCGCGCCGGGAATGGCGATGGCCTTCACCGACAGAAGGTCGCGCAGCGAGAAATGCAGGCCGACGCCGAACATCAGCAGGATGACGCCGATCTCGGCCAGCTGCAGCGCCAGGTGGGTATCGGCGACAAATCCGGGGGTAAACGGCCCCACCGCGACGCCCGCCAGCAGATAGCCGACCAGCGGCGGCAGGCGGAAACGCTGGGCGATGGTCCCGAAGACAAAGGCCAGCCCCAGGCCGCCCGCGATGACGGCAATTAACGGTGAAACATCATGCATGGCGCCAGTATAAGCACCATGATCCCCCGCGCCACCCAAGATCGGGCCTAGAGGAAAAAAACTGGCGCGAAAATCAGCCCGCCAGCTTGGCCATCAGCGCGTCGGACAGCTCATAATTGCCATAAACGTTCTGGACGTCGTCATGATCGTCCAGAACCTCGATCAGCTTCATCAGGGTCTCGCCCTGCTCGTCCGGCACCGCCACGCCGGTCTGCGGCCGCCAGACGATGGCGGCGGACTGGGGCGCGCCCAGCCGGGCTTCCAGCGCGTCGCGCACGGCGGCGAAATCCTCCATGCTGGTGAGGAATTCATGGCCATCGGGCGTGGAGACGCACTCGTTGGCGCCGGTTTCCAGCGCCGCCTCCAGCATGGCGTCCTCGCTGCCCTTGTCGGCGGGATAGGTGATGACGCCGACATGGTCGAACAGGAAGCTGACCGAGCCGGTCTCGGCCATCGCCCCGCCATACTTGGAGAAGGCGGCGCGGACATCGGCGCTGGTGCGGTTGCGGTTGTCGGTCATGGTCTCGACGATCAGGGCGACGCCGCCGGGGCCGCGGCCCTCATAGCGGATTTCGTCATAATTCTCGGCGTCCCCGCCCACCGCCTTTTTGATGGCGCGCTCGATATTGTCCTTGGGCATGGATTCCGCCTTGGCGGCGATGATGGCGGTGCGCAGGCGGGGATTGTGGGCCGGGTCGGGCATGCCCGACTTGGCGGCGACGGTGATCTCGCGGCTGAGCTTGGCAAAGAGCTTGGAGCGCTCCTTGTCCTGCTTGCCCTTGCGGAACATGATGTTCTTGAACTGACTGTGACCGGCCATGTGACGCTCTTTCCTGCGGGCGAGGTCAGATACAGCCCCGCGCCCCCTTTTTTCAACCCCACAGCCCAAGGTTGCCGCCGCCCGGAATCGGGCTAGGATTTGGGCAACCAGAACGGCCAGCGAATGGCGCGTGCCCGGGCGAAAAGCGCCCCGACCTCCGCCAGCCCGCGACGCCCAGGGGACCATACGGGGAGGCAGGCATGCGGTTGGGCTTGATCGCGTTGGCGGGGCTTTTGCTGGCGGGCACCGCGCTGGCGCAAAATCCGGCCCCGGTCCCGGCCCCAGTGCCGTCTCCGGCGCCAGCACCGGCCAAAGTCCCCATCGTGCCCACGCCCGTGTCCGGCGAACCCAGGATGGGACCTGGCGAAAGCATCACCGCCGCGCCGCATCCGCTGGCCCAGTTCACATCCGTCACCGACGATGTCCTGCGCCGGCCGGACCCCAATGACTGGCTGATGCTGCGGGGCAATTACGAAGGCTACGGCTTTTCCACCCTGAAACAGGTGGACCGCAGCAGCGTGAAGGGCCTGCAATTGGTCTGGGCCCGCGCCATGGAGAATGGCATCAACCAGGCTGCGCCGCTGGTCTACAAGGGCGTGATGTTCCTGGCCAATCCGGGCGACGTGATCCAGGCGCTGGATGCCGTCACCGGCGAATTGTTGTGGCAGCATCGCCGCGCCCTGCCCCGCGACAAGCTGCGCAACACATGGGGCCAGCGCAAGCGCAGCGTCTTCCTCTATGGCGACAAGCTCTATTTCGTATCGTGGGACAATTTCCTGGTCGCGCTGGACGCCAAGACCGGCAGGCAGGTGTGGGAAGTGGACCGGGGCGGCGATTTCTATGTCGCCAACACGATGGGCCCCATCGTGGTCAACGGCATCGTACTGGCGGGCAGCTCCTGCCAGGAAGCGCCCTTCGGCTGTTTCGTCACCGGCAACGACGCCGAGACGGGCAAGGAATTGTGGCGCAATTTCTTCATCCCTCGCATCGGCGAAAAAGGCGACGAGACCTGGGGCAAGGCCCCGTTCGAAAAGCGCTGGATGACGGGCATGTGGGGGCCGATCACCCATGACCCGGCCACCGGCCTGATCTTCTACGGCTCCAGCGGCGTCGGCCCGGCGGCGGAAAGCCAGCGCAGGCAGCCCGGCGCGACACTCTACGGCACCAACACGCGCTATGCGGTGCAGCCCCGCACCGGCAAGATCGTCTGGCAGCACCAGGTCCTGCCGCGCGACAACTGGGACCAGGAATGCACCTTCGAGATGCTGCCGGTGACGACGCCGGTGAACATCGACCCCAGGGCGCAGGGCCTGATGGCGGTGGGCCGCAAGGCCGCCTCGAAAAGCCGCCGCACCCTGGTGGGCGTGCCGTGCAAGACCGGCATCCTGTGGAGCTTCGACCTGGCCAAAGGCGATTTCCTCTGGGCCAAGTCCAACAGCCCGCAGAACCTGGTGTCGGCCATCGACGATCGCGGCCGGGTGACGGTGAACGAGGCGGTGGTGATGAGCGACCTGTCTAAACGCTATTACCAGTGCCCCGGCCATGCGGGCGGGCGCGACTGGCCCTTCACCGCCTACAGCCCGGAACGCAACGTTCTCTACATCCAGAGCCAGAATCTCTGCGCCGACATGCGCAATATCGCCGAGCGCGAGCCGGTGCCGTCGGGCCAGTATCACGTGCAGGGCAATTACGGCATCGCCAAAGGCTATGACACGCTGGGCCGCATAGACGCGGTGTCGCTGGAGACGGGCCGCACCCTGTGGACCTGGAACACCCGCGCCTCCAACTATTCGCCCATCCTGGCGACGGCGGGCGGGCTGCTGTTCAATGGCGGCATGGATCGCTATTTCCGCGCCTTCGACCAGGAGAACGGCACGGTGCTGTGGCAGACGCGGCTGGGATCGCAGGCGTCGGGCACGCCCGTCACCTACAGCGTGAAAGGCCGCCAGTATGTGGCGGTGGTGGCCGGCGGCGGCTATAACCGCCACGCACCCGCCGCGACGCCCGAAATCGACCAGCCCAGCGGCAGCAACATGGTCTATGTGTTCGCCCTGCCGGAGACCCCGCAATGAAACGCGTCCCGATGACGGCCCCATGATGGCCACGGTGCTGGCGACGGCCCTGCTACTGGGCGCGCCCTTCGCCGCGGCGCAGCCGCCGGGCGATCCGGTCTTCAGCCAGACCCGCATCGGCTGGAACCAGCCGGTCAAGCCGTTCCGTGTCATCGGCAATCTCTATTATGTCGGCATGGCGGGAGTCAGCGCCTTCCTGATCACCACGCCGCAGGGCCATATCCTCACCGATGGCGGCCTGCCCGAAAGCGCCGCCCCGATCGCGGCCAACATCAAGGCGCTGGGCTTCGACATCAAGGATGTGAAAATCCTGCTGAACAGCCACGCCCATTTCGACCATTCCGGCGGGCTGGCCCGGCTGAAGGCCGAAAGCGGCGCGCGCTTCTATGCCAGCGCCGCCGACCGGCCGATCCTGGAAAGCGGCCATATCGGCTGGGGCCCCGCCGCCAAGGTGGATGCGCCGCCGGTGCATGTGGACCGCGCCTTCAACGATGGCGACAGTTTCAGCCTGGGCGGCGTCACCCTGACCGCACACATCACGCCCGCCCATACGCCCGGCTGCACGACATGGACTTATGAAATGCCCCCTTCGGCCTTCGCTGGCACGAGTGCCAGCTACGGCCACCTCCCCCGCAAAGCGGGGGAGGGCCTTACGGTTATGTTCTTCTGCTCCATCAGCGTGGCGGGCAATCCGCTGGTCGGCAACACGGGCTATCCCGATATCGTGGCCCAGTATCGCGCCGGTTTCGCCAGGCTGGAGAAAATGAAGGCCGACATTTTCTTGGCGCCGCATGGCGACCAGTTCGGGATGAAGGACAAGCTGGCGCGGGTGAAGCCGGGCGCGCCCAATCCCTTTGTGGATCCCGGCGAACTGCCGCGTTTCCTGGCGGGCCAGAAAGCGGCGTTCGAGACCGAACTGGCGCGCCAGCAGGGCGCCGCGAAAAAGCCCTGACCCGGCAGGGCCTGACCCCTGCGACAGAAAGTTCCGCGCGGCCGGTCGGATTGCACTTGACCTAATTTTGGAACAGTTCTAACTTGCAATCTCAACAGAAACACAGTACCGGAGTGCACAAATGCTGACCGTTGGCGACAAGTTCCCCGATTTTTCCGTCCAGGGCGTGGTTTCGACCAACCCTGCCAACGCCTTTCAGGCTTTCGACCAGAACAGCGACAAGGGCAAGTGGAAGCTCGTCTTTTTCTGGCCCAAGGACTTCACCTTCGTCTGCCCGACCGAAATCGCGGGCTTCGGCAAGCTGAACGGCGACTTCAAGGACCGCGACACCGTGGTCTATGGCGTCTCGACCGACAGCGAGTTCGTCCACCTGGCCTGGCGCAACAACCATGCCGACCTCAAGGACCTGCCCTTCGCGATGCTGGCGGACACCAACCGCCGCCTCTCCGCCGCGCTGGGCATCCTGGACGAGGACGCCGGTGTCGCCAAGCGCGCCACCTTCCTGGTGGACCCGGACGGCATCATCCGCTTCGCCTATGTCACGGACATGAGCGTGGGCCGCAATCCGCAGGAAGTGCTGCGTGTGCTCGACGCGCTGCAGACCGACGAACTGTGCCCCTGCAACTGGAACAAGGGCGACGACGTCCTGAAGCCGGCTGCTTAAAGAACGCAAGCGCCGCCGCTCCCCCAATCGCGGCGGCGCTCACTTCGCCCCCATCCCAAAAGGATGGGGGCACTTTTCTCCCGAAAGCTCCAAGAGCCGTCTCATCGAGGCGAAGAAGGAAAAGCCATGAGCATCGAAGCGCTGAAAGACGCCCTGCCCGAATATGCCAAGGACCTGAAGCTGAACCTCTCGTCGCTGGCCCAGGAAGCCTCGCTGACCGAGCAGCAGCGCGCGGGCACCTTCATCGCCGTGGCGCTGGCCAGCCGCGAGCGGTCCACCACCAACGCGATCTTCAGCGAATTCGCGCCCAAGCTGTCGCCCGAGGCGCTGACCGCCGCCCGCGCCGCCGCCAGCATCATGGCGATGAACAACATCTATTACCGCTTCACCCACCTGGCCTCGGCGCCCGA
>DASTMN010000137.1:0-2137 GCA_035714165.1 Rhizomicrobium sp. | reverse complement strand
GCCCTGATGCTGGCGGGCGTGTTCGCGCCGCTGGTGCTGCTGGAAGGGCTGGGCGAGATCGAGACACGGCTGCTGGCGCTGTGGAGCGGCACGGTCGCCGCCGTCACCGCCACGCTGGGCCTGTATCACCACTGGCGCATCCAGGGGCTGGAGCAGCCCAGCTACAGCCTGTTCACCGTCTCGGTCCTGTGCGCGCTGATGCTGTTCGCCGCGCAGGTGATGGTGCGCGCGATGCTGCGCGAAGGCCGCGCCCTGCCGCCGTACCGCGCCCTGTTCGACACGACATGGGCGCTGGCGGCGCGGCTGCTGGTCTGGGCCGTGGTGGCGGGCCTTGCCTGGGCGCTGATCGGATCGGGCAACAGCCTGCTCAACTGGCTGCGGCAGGCCAACCCCGCGCTCGACCTGGGCGTGGTCCCGCTGCTGCTGATCCTGCCGCTGATCGGGTTGGCCAGCGCCGCGGCGCTGCACCTGACAGCGCCGGACTGCCGCATCGGAAACACGCTGCTGCGCCGCCCGCTGACCGCCGCGCTGGTCACCTGTTTCACCGTGGCGCTGCCGATGCTGGTCCTCGCCTCCGCCGCCGCGCTGGCGATGCACCTGACCATCGCGCCCCTGCCGCTGGCCGGGTCGCTGGGGCTGGCGCTGCTGCTGGTGCTGGCCGTCAACGCCTCGTTCCGGGGCGAGGAGCCGCGCGAGGCCTGGCGCAAGGCCAGCGAGTTTCTCGCCGCCTTCCTGCTGCTGGCGCTGGTGGCCGTGGCCGCGCTGGCGCTGAACGCCCGCGTCGCGGTTTTCGGCTGGACCGGCCTGCGGGTGCTGGCGGCCGCCGCCATCCTGATGCTGGGCGCCTATGGCGCCGGCTATGCGGCGGCGGCGCTGATTTCCATCGGCGGCGGGCGCTGGATGCAGCGGATCGAACCCGCCAACCGCCTGCTGGCGCTGCTGCTGGTCGGGGCCTGCCTGGCGCTGGTCTCGCCCCTGGCCGATCCGGTGCGGCTGGCGGTCAAGGCGCAGGTGGCGCGGGCGGAACGGGGCGAGAACCTCGATTTCCCCTGGCTGCGCAACAAGGGCCTGCGCTTCGGCCACGACGCCCTGCTGGCCATGACCCGCAGCGGCGATCCGCTGCTGGCGCGCGACGCCGCCATCACCCTGTCGGTGGCCCCCGCCGCCGACGCCCCCACGCCCAGCGAGATCGGGGCCAATATCATCCTGCGGACCCCCGGCGCGCGCCTGCCCAGCAGCCTGCTGGAGCCGGACTGGTCCGCCTTTGCCGGGCAGGTGCCGCCCTGCCTCACCCGGCCCACCGCCACCTGCGAGGCCTGGTTCCTGGACCTGGACCACGATGGCCGGAATGAAATCCTGCTGGTCTATGGCAATGACGCCCGTTGGTGGGCGGCGGTGATGAAACAGGGGCCGGAAGGCTGGCGGCCCGCCGCCAGCCTCGCCGCGCCGCCCTGCCGGGGCAGCCTGGACGCCATGCGGGCGGGCGACATCCGCCCCGCCGACCCCCTGCCCGGCTGGCGCGACCTGCTGGTGGCGGGCATGCGCCTGACGCCGACGCCCGCGCCGGGTTCCTACCAGCCTTGTTTTAAGTAACCCCTCCGCCTTTCGCTGGCGACGTACGCCCTAAAGGCGGGCGCGCTGCCAGCTACAGGCACCTCCCCTTCCTGTGCGCTGGCGCGCACGAAGGGGAGGATGATTTCGACAAGGCGGCCCGGAGCCTCTATACGACCGGCCATGACAGCGACCGTCGCCCTGATTGACTATGGCTCCGGCAACCTCGCCAGCGCGGCCAAGGCGCTGGCCCGCGCCGCCGACACGCTGGGCTCCGGCAAGTTCGAGATCGTCACCACCGCCGATCCGCAGGCCGTGAAAGAAGCCGAGCGCATCGTGCTGCCGGGCGTGGGCGCTTTTGCCGACTGCATGAAAGGCCTGTCGGCGGTGCCGGGCATGGTCGGAGCGCTGCGCGAAAAGGTGCTGCAGAAGGGCGCGCCCTTTCTGGGCATCTGTGTCGGCATGCAGCTTCTGGCGACGGTGGGGCGCGAGTTCGGCAGCCATGCCGGGCTGGGCTGGATCGCGGGCGAAGTCGTAAAGATCGCGCCTTCTGATGCGGCGCTGAAGATTCCGCATATGGGCTGGA